>NZ_CP039456.1:3496766-3813862 GCF_006974145.1 Changchengzhania lutea
AATTTTAAGAATATGAAAAATTTGCTTATCTCAGTAATAATATAATATGGTATTTAATTCTATTGAATTTTTTATATTTCTCGTTACAGTGTTCCTACTGTATTGGTTTGTTTTTAAAAAAAGTATTAAGGGGCAAAATATTCTTATTCTTATTGCCAGCTATATGTTTTATGGTTGGTGGGACTGGAGATTTCTATCCTTAATTTTCCTTAGCACAACCGTTGATTATTTTATAGGGCTCAAGATTGATGCAAATGATAAAAAATCCATAAGAAAATCATGGTTATGGATTAGTGTTATCTTTAATGTAGGTCTATTGGGCTTTTTTAAATATTACAACTTCTTTGTTGATTCCTGGATTGATATGTTTTCGGCATTCGGATACACCATCCAAAGCACATGGACACTTAAAGTGATACTTCCCGTGGGGATTTCGTTCTACACATTTCAAACCATGTCCTATTCGTTTGATATCTATTATAAAAAATTAAAACCTACTAAAGATTATTTGTCATTCGCAGCGTTTGTTAGCTTTTTTCCTCAGTTGGTGGCGGGTCCTATTGAACGTGCTTCAAATTTGTTAGCTCAGATTCTTAATAAGCGTACGTTTAGTTATAACCAAACTACAAGTGGTTTAAAGTTAATTTTATGGGGATTATTCAAAAAGATGGTCATTGCCGATTCATTGGCTCCGATAGTTGATGATATTTTTGCGAACTATTCGTCTTATCCGGCGTCAACGCTTATTTTAGGCGTTACCTTGTTTAGTTTTCAAGTGTACGGTGATTTTAGTGGGTATTCCGATATAGCTATTGGTACAGCAAAACTGTTTGGCATAGAACTCATGTCTAACTTTAAATTTCCGAATTTCTCTAGAAATGTGGCTGAATATTGGCAACGTTGGCATGTATCCTTATCAACATGGTTTAGGCATTATATATACATTCCGCTTGGTGGCTCTAGGGTGAGCAAGCTTAAATCTGTAAGGAATATTATCATCATATTTTTAGTTAGTGGTTTTTGGCATGGTGCCAATTGGACTTTTATTTTTTGGGGTGCTTTTCATGCCTTGGTGTTTATTCCTGTTTTTTTGATGGGAAGAAATACAATATATAAAAATACTGTTGTTGCTGAAAATTCTGTATTTCCAACTTTTACTGAAATTGGACAAGTACTCTTAACGTTTGCAATCGTTACCTTTTCACGAATCTTTTTTAGATCGGAATCTATAACGGATGCATTTAATTTTATCAGCAGGATAGGTTCTGATTTTAGTTATCAAGCCTATATGCACCCTATGGGTTACAGAATGATTGATTATTATATTCTAATAGCAGTGTTTGTAGTTTATGAATATCTTATCAGAAAAGATGAACGATCGCCATTTAAATTCAAATCTAAAGCCGTAAGATTTTTTGTTTATTCGATAGTTATATTGTCCATGCTACTGTTTTTTGATGATAATGTGGATAGATCTTTTATTTATTTCCAATTTTAATAAGATGAAAAAATTATTTGTAAAAGGTTTCGTATATTTTATTCTAATACTTTGTATATTAGAAGTCTACGTACGTGTTTTTCATTTAACAAAAGATTACCCAACGCGTTACGTTGACGAATATAATGTAGAGAAATGGGTACCTAACCAAGAAGGTATTTCGGTTACTGGTAACAGAAGGCAGAATTTTAGCAAATATTATATAAATAATTCAGGCTATAACTCCTATAGAGAATTTGTACCTGCTGCAGACAAGGTTGAAATAGCATTAGTTGGGGATTCATTTATAGAAGGTTTTCATCAGCATTATTATAATTCCATTGGAAAAAAAATTGAGAATCGTCTTAAAGGTGTAGAGGTTTATGAATATGGCTATGCGGGCTATGATTTAGCAGATCAACTGCATTTAATTAATAAGTATCAGTCTCAGTTTGACTTAATAGATCATGTCATTTTAGGTTTTAAGTTTGAAAATGATTTAACCCGGGGAGAATATTCGATAATGCCAGAGCGTATGAAGCTTGAGCAACCATTGTATAGAAATTTAAGAAAAATAAAACTTTTGGTTTACCTTCAAAGTATCGGGGCACTTGATGCACCTAGGGATTTAGTTGGAAAACTCGTTTCTTTATTAAAAAGAAAGGATAGATCAAAAGAGAATAGGGTAGTAGATAAAGAAGAAAAAAATGAATTGGAACAGCTATACCTATTAAATTTTGAAAGTTTGATAAATACCTATGGATTTGATAAAAAAAGATTTAAATTTCTTTTAAATTCTAAAAACACACCACAATCCTTTTTAAAGTATCTAGACAAAAACGGGTATAATTACATTGATTATAGCGAGATAGATGAATCGACGCGACCAACAACTTTAATTTATGATATGCACTGGAATAACCGTGGAAGATCTATAATTGCAGATATTATCGTAGACAATTTTAAAAAGGAGTAGTAAAGGTTTTTCTAAATGGAATTATGACTAGTCAGTATGACAAAGACTGTTTAATCAGACAACGGTATATCACATTTAGAAAAGAAATTATTTTATTAAAAATATTACAGATTTAGTAAAGAATCCTCGGGGCAAGCCCACGAGGCATTTAGCGGAAGAACGCTTTTTGATTGGATGAAAACCATCCGTTTTCAAACTTTCCTCTAAAATCGAGGCAAGCCTCGGGGAATTAAACCCAATGAGATTAAATGTCATAATTCTTAAATTAATTATAGATTTCTCATGGTTGTGAAGCAAAATATAGACACTTAAAATGATAATATTAGGATTAAATTATTACTTTCATGATTCGACGGCTTGTATAGTAAAAGATGGAGAGCTAATTGCCGCTATTGAAGAAGAACGCTTGAATCGTGATAAACACACGAGGTGTTTTCCAGTCTTATCCATAGATAGATGTCTTAAAATAGCAAACCTATCATATAGTGATATTGATCATATAGCAGTATCAATTAAACCAAGCCATAATTTGGGGAAAAAAGTTGTATATGGATTGAGCAATTTAAAAACGCTTAAACCCTTCATCAATCATGAATTAGTTCACAGTTATAATAAGCATAAAAGTTTTTGGAATTGGTTTGGCAAATATTGGAGTAGGCGATCAAAAGGACCACAGGTACATTTCATCGAACATCACTTAACCCATGCTGCTGGTTCTTTCTTTGTTTCGCCCTATAAAGAGGCTGCATTATTGGGTGTCGATGGATCGGGAGAATGGGCAACCACTTGGTTAGGCTACGGTAAAGCAAATATTGTTGAATGTCTAGGGCAAAGTTATTTCCCTCATTCTTTGGGGTCTTTTTATGAAGCTGTAACACAGTTTTGCGGATTTAGAACAAGCTATGATGAAGGAAAAACGATGGGTCTTGCGCCTATGGGAGATGCCTCTGTTTTTTTAGAAGAAGTTGATAAAATTATTTCAGTAAACGAAAACGGACAATTACTTTTTGATCTCACTTACTTTAATTATCAAAATATGAGTTGGCGGAGATGTTCAGAAAAATTTTATAAAATTTTTGGCCAACCTCAAAAAAATGGAGAGGACTTTAAAAAACATCATATGGATGTTGCAGCTGCTTTTCAACGCGTTTTAGAAAATAAAGTATTAGAAATCTGTGATATCCTTTATAAAAAAACAAAATCAGATTATTTAGTTATTTCTGGCGGAGTATCACTTAACAGTGTTATGAATGGTAGAATTGTAAGAGAAAGCAAGTTCAAGGATGTATACATTATGCCTGCAGCAGGTGACAGCGGTACCGCAATTGGAGCAGCTTACTTTCTTTACAATGGGATATTTAAAAAGCCTAGAAATTTTATACACATAAATCCATATGTGGGAACAAGTTATTCTAATGGAGACATTGAAAAAGTATTAATAGGAGCTAAATTAAGTTATGAATATTATCCTGATGTCTGCGAGGTTGGAGCTAAACTTTTAGAAAAAGGAAAAATAATAGGATGGTTTCAGGGCGCAATGGAGATTGGGCCTAGGGCATTAGGGAATAGAAGTATTCTTGCTAATCCAGCTTTTCCACAAATGAAAAACAAAATCAATTCTGAAGTTAAATTTCGTGAAGCCTATCGACCATTTGCACCCTCTGCATTAATTGAATCTAAAAACGATTTTTTTGATCTTGAAGTTGAGGCGCCATTTATGCTTAAGGTTTGTAATGTACTAAACGAAAAACAAAAAGTTATACCAGCAGTAACACATGTTGATGGAAGTGCAAGATTGCAAACAGTATCCAAGAGTTCAAATTTCAAATATTATAGTCTTATTGAAAAACTAGGAAATAAAACAGGTGTTCCGGTTGTATTAAACACCAGTTTTAACATTCAAGGAGAACCTATAGTAGAATCCCCACAAGATGCTATTCGATGTTTTTTTTCTACAGGGTTGGATTATTTGATTATTGGTGATTTTTTAATTTCTAAACAATTTTAATGGAGCTTAATAATATTATAGAAAATAGTTTTCCAGAGGATTTTGAAACGGAAGTGTACAAGGGTTGGTCCCAAGTTCCAATATATGCTACTAGGGCTGAAAAGTATGTTTTTGAAAAACATCTTAAGGATAATTCGTATAAAACACTCGAAGCTGGAACTGGAGGAGGAAGAATTGCATTTTTTTTAGAGGCAGAATTGCATTTTAAAAACATTACCGCTTTTGATTTAGTCCCTAAATTAATTGAACATTGCAAATTAAAAGCAATTGAGAGAGATTCTAATATAGAATTTTTATTATCAGATGTTTCAAATGTAGAGCATTTTGAAAACCAGAAATTTGAAAATATTTTATATACGGGACAAGTATTGTGCATGCTTCCTAAACACATGTTGAATGATGCGCTGTTAAAGGCCTATACCATTGGAGATACTAGGAGCTGCTATATTTTTACATTTATGGACTGGGATTCAAGGTGGTATAATCCAATATTGAGTTTTCTGATTAATTTTTACAGAACGATAACATTTCAAAAACTAAAGATATTTTATATACCCGAAGTCACACAAAATGCACGTATAAATAAAAACTTTTTTAATTCAAAGGGTTATAGTATTCTATGGATTAAAAAGAAACATGCAATAAAAAAATTAGAAGCTGCAGGTTTTCAAATAAAATCCACATATAGAGAATCTGAATTAAAAAATGGAAAAGGAAGCGTTCTTTTTTTTATCTGTAAAAAAATTTAAGAATAAATTTTACTCAATTGCCATTTCAATTAAAATCAAAAAAATGACAAACACATTTTCTAAAAAATTCGAAGAACAGGTTATTGATGCGTGGGGGAACAGAAAGGATTTAAGCAAGATTGAGAAATACTTGTTACCTAAATATTTAACAAATAATAAACTGAAAGTAGTAGAAGCAGGAACTGCCTCAGGTATTTTTTCTTTTTATATCGAAGAACAATTAGGGTTTAAAAACATTAAGGCCTTTGACCTTATTCCTAAAATGATTGAATTGGCTAGAGAGAAAGCTTTAGCTAAGAAGTCAAAAATTGATTTTGTACAGGCAGACGCCTCAAATTTAAATTGTTTTGAAAACAATTATTTTGATTACCTGGTATATCTAGGACAAATTTTATGCATGGTCCCTAAGGCGTATTTATCAAAATCATTAAATGAAGCATATAGGATTGGTAAAAAAGATTCTACATATATATTTAGTTTTTTAGATTGGAACTCACGTTGGTTCAATCCGATACTGAGTAAAGTCGTGAATTTAGTTAGATTTCTCAATGGTATCAAAACAGAAAAATATTATATCCCACAAGTAAAAACTGTTGATAGATCAATAAATTGGAAATTCTATAAAAAAGAGCAACATGGCATTTTATGGATAAAAAAGAACGCAGCAATAAAATTGTTAAAGAAAACTGGCTTTAAAATCGTAAAAATCTATGATGAGGAGGAATTAACCCATTATAGAGGGGTCGCATTTTATATAATTTGTAAAAAGGTGTAATGTAAGAAATGGATAATTTAAAATTAGGACATTACAAGACTAAATAAATCTAAATTTAAACATATTTGATTCAAATAACTTTAGAACAAAAATTATCGATTATGAAATCTATACAATGGGAAAAAATATTTTTCCATTTCTTCGATATGTATTTTAGCATACTCATCCGAATGATTTGAGCAAAGCAAATCGTAAATTTCATGATTAATTATTTTTCGACCCGTATAGAACATGATATCATCATCTTTTGGGAATAGCGACTTTTTGTGTTTATACAGCCCATCATTGTCCTTTAAACCGCCACCAAGCACATACCATTTATATTTATTGGTAATGGCCCACTTAATAACTTCTACTCTAAGGAAATCATTTGGTCGACAATGGTAGTAATTAGCATCTGTGCCTCCTAAAAACGCATATAGGGTATCATTGAGTTTTATGATTAGCTCAGTAGAAATAGTTTTATTTTCGTAATACGCAAAAACTATTGAAAATTCCGATAAATTATTAAATATTAAGTCCTTGAAATATTCTAAAGAGAAAAAATAGATATCTTTTGCATTATGCCGTTTCATGGTTTCCGTATAAATATAAAAAAATAACAAAATCACATCTTCCGTAATAGCATCTGCATCATAAATCTTAAATTCTAAATTAAAAGATTGTGCTTTTCTATAATTATTTCTAACTTTTGGTAAAAAAGCAGTCCATTGTTTTTCAAAATCATCATATAGTGCTCCTTTTACATTTACTAAAGAGCTCACTAGTAACCCCGAATAGCCTAAATAATTTTTATTTAAACTGAACCGAATAAATTCTGTGATTACACTATTTTCAAAATACCAGGTATCAATATGCTGCCAAAAGTATTTTATGTCGTTTTCCGTTGCCGTATTATTAAACAACGGACCACTATAACCGTAAGGGGTTATGGCATCATAATAACTTAAGATGTCTCCGTTATTATTTTTAATTGTTCTTAAAATAATTGGCATTAAAATTAAATCTGAGCCATTCTTTTTAAAAAGAAAGTATTTTAAAGAATCTGTTTCACTTCTAAAATAATTTAGATGTTCATATACATAATAAATGTTGTTGCTCCAATGTTGCTTTAATAGATCCTTATAATAAGCAATGTCTGATGTTTTTTCTAAGCACCTTACTTCAAAAGTATACGTATTTTCATCTGTGATTTTATGACTTTTAAAATCGGTGATAAGTATTTTAGACAATACTTCTGATAGCCATATAATTCGTCCACAGTGCTCTACATGCCACACGGGTTTTTCTTCTATCACATTACCCGCCAACATTGGTCCCATGATGTAAAGATCCTCTGTTGCTTCAAGTTTTTGATTTACATGAAATCCAATTTTTGATTCATTTGGCCGGCAATAGCCTTTATTGATAATATTTTTAATCAATGGTGGAATACGGTCACTCTGGAGATTGCTACTGCCAACACAATTGATCACTAAATGAAAATCATTTTTATAAATGAGTTCATTACCACTTTCAGTATCTAAATATTTTAATGAATAATCATGATGTTTATTTAAAATTAAATCACTAAACCTACCAGCAATATGGTTAAATCGATTCTCGATTTTTAGAGAATTAACAACATTTGAATAGTGTACACCAGCACACCGCTGTCTTTTCCCTATGTCATTTCCATAATAACATGCAAACTGTTCCAATTCATTAGGATCCAGTTTGTTGAGCAATGATCCGAAATAGGATGAAATTTTATCTACAGTTGATGCAGCGCCCAATCCAATATCATCGGAAAGATCTAAGTCTTTATAAGTTGCTTCAGCAATAGACTTTGCAGTTAAACTAGTTTCTTTTTTTAGAAGAGCTAGATTCATGGGTTTAAACTCTTTTTGTCTAATGATATCTATTTCTGCGTCCGGGACTCGTCCTTGAGTGGATAGGAATGCAAATTTAAGCTTATTTGAATTTCCCAGGATTTTTATATCATTAATTTTATAGAGCAATTCCAGCGCACTTGCATTAGCTCCTACTATGAGTACATTCGTTTCCTTTCCCTCTCGTTTTGATACAAATGATTTGATCTTACTGAGAACGGAACTTAATTCTGGCTGATATGGGTTATTAATGAACATGAAGTTATCTTCCTCAATCAATGCTTTATCTCTCCACAATTGTTTTGTAGGCAAAGATCCTACTGATAAAACTACTTTTTTTGAATTGATTATACCGTGATTAGCCGTATAAATATCATATTTACTATCCTTCTTATCCAAATCTATAACCTCATCAGAAATAAATGTTATTTGGACTAAGGCGTTTTCTTCCAGATCTTTAATCTTGTTCTTTAACTTTAAGTCGATATAGCATCCGAAAAAACGACGTGGAATAAAAAGTTCCTCCCAGTTATTATTGTCAATATCAGTTTTATTAGATTGCAGCCATTTTTCAGAGAGTTTTCCGCCTTCGGTTCTAAACTCTTCCAAAAGCCAATGTTTATTCTCATTTAACCAAGCTATAAAATACTGACGTTCTGGTTCTATTAAGAAATTTTTTAATGACGTAATCAATAAAGTAGAAAAACCAGATCTTGACCCATATGGAATACCCGTATTGAATTCAGAATATTTCTCAATTAGAGTTATTTGAATGGTTTTGTTTTTACCATTACTCTGCTCTAATAAATTCAAAAAATTTAGTAAGGTAAAAGACGTTGATATGCCTGAGCCTATAAATGTAATATCATTGAGATGTTTTGAGTTTTTCAAATTATTGGGGTTTTGAAGTTTTAATAATTCGCGCGGGATTCCCTACTACTGTAGAATAATCTGGAACATCTCTAATAACAACTGATCCTGCACCTATCAGTGTTTCTTTTCCAATTTCTTTAATACCAGTCATAACAGTAGCACCCATGCCAATATATGCGTTTTTTCTAACAATAATTGATGCACCAACATTTACTCCAGATGACATAAAAACTCCGTCTTCTAAAATAACATGATGAGCTATTGTGCTATCTGTATTAATCATGATATAATTACCAATTGTTGTATGGGGCATTACAATATTCCCAGGAAGCATGTAAACAGCTTCTCCTAATTTTACATCTGGTGCGATAGAAACCGTATGGTGGAAAAAACTGGGTATGTTATAACCTTCTTTTTTTAAATTAAATAAATACTGTGAACGTATAACATTTTGGCCTATTGGGCAATAAATATCAGTAATAATATTTTTAAACTTATTTGTAAATAAATCATGATATTTACCTAATACTGAAATCCCAATTACTTCTTTACCTATTAACTTTTCATCGTCATCTATAAAGCCTAGTATATCTATATTAGCTTCTTTCAAATATGAGGCATACACTTGGCCTTGAGTTCCCGCACCGATAATAACGGATTTATTCATAATAATTTGTTTGCTATAAAAAATTCATTTATTAATAATGTCAATAGACAATTTTTTGATAAATTTTAGGACTCATTCACTTGTTGCTTTCTTAAAGTGTCTAATGCAGGTTGAACTAATGATGGGTCGACAATTAGATCTTTTGATTTCAACACTTTATTTATTGTTTTAAACAAAATTGAAATATCAAGCTTTAGAGATATATTTTCGACATATTCAACATCTAGCTTCAATTTATTATCCCAACTAATAAGATTCCGTCCATTTACCTGTGCCAGACCTGTTATACCTGGCTTTACATCATGTCTTCTCTTTTCAATACTGGTATAATAGGGGATATAACGTGGGAGCAATGGTCTTGGCCCCACAAGGGACATATCACCTTTAAGCACATTAAAAAGCTGAGGGATTTCATCAATGGATGTTTTTCTAATAATTTTCCCAACTGTAGTCAGTCTCTCAGTATCTGATAAAAGATTCCCTTCAAAATCAGTCTTATCGTTCATGGTCTTAAACTTAATGATATTAAAATTTTTCTCATGTTGCCCTGGTCGCTTTTGTAAAAAGAAGGGTTTCCCGTCGTTCGCGAAAAATAATAATATTGTAGTTAATAACAATACAGGGGATAAAACAATTACAATTGCTAATGCCGCTATAAAATCCAATAGGGGTTTAAATGTCGATTTGTAGTTCATAGTATGTATATAGAATGGTAGGTAAAGCAATTTATATACCTCAAAGATATAATTATCTTTTACACTGTACGTTTTCTAATAACTAATTCCGATATCCATAGCTATTTTCCCGATGAGATTCCATTATGCATCGTAAATATTAGCTACTTTTCATCTTATTCAAAGTGGCCTTGCGTTTGCCTGAAGCAAGTAAAGGTATTTCGTCTACATATTGAATACTCAAGTTGGCGTCACTACCCAAATATTTTTTGAATTCTGTAAGCACTTGGTTTTCTTCATGAAATGTGTCTTTGGTATTTAATTTTAGTAAATATGTTTTTATAGCTGTTTGTACCAATTGACATTGTTTAATACCATGGAATTTATTGGCATTGATCATGATGAAAGATGACACCATCTCTCCTCGTGTGTTATAAATGACATCCGTTTTTCTGCCTTCAATAGATTTAAAAGCGGGTGGGGAAGAGGTGGCATCTAAAAGGCCTATATCGCCTGTGTCATATCTAATTATTGGGGTGCAGTAATTAAATAAATCCGTGATGACTATGCGTCCAGGTTGACCAGCGACCACGTGATTATCGTTTTTGAAATCAAGAACTTCTATGAAATAACTGGCCCAGTTAATTTCGAAATTAGTTGATTCGCCTATGTTTTGTTGTGCCAAAATACCGTTTTCCATGTTTGAATAACGCGATACGACAGGCGCACTAAAATAATACCCCATTTTCGCTTTTGTGTAATAGTTCAAATGTTCCGACATGGCTATGATCGATTTAACATTGACCTGTAAAGGGAGCATTTTTTTTTCATCAAGAAATTGGCAAAGTTGCTCAAATCCAGAGGCGTAGCCAATAAAACCTTTAGTGGAGCAATCCGTTTTAAGATATTTTATTAGCTTTAATAGTTTTGCATCCTGCATATTAAGGACTTCCACAGGTAAAATGTTCTGGAACCAGGTTTGCAATTTCCCCTTTTTATAATAGGGGTTCCAATGCCTAAGATATAATAGCCTATAACCAATTTTAAAACCGGCTTTTTGAGAAAAATAAATGGTATCTGCGGTATTTCTTATAATTTTTCCCTTGTCATGCTCAACAAACAAAGCAGCGCCAGTAGATCCACTGGTGGAAACGATTTTAGTTTTTTTATTCTTAAATACATTGGATTTAAAATCATCCGGGTATTTTTGTAAGCTATTTTTATCAATGATTGGAAAATCAGTTAACGACTTAAAACCGCCAAATTCTTTATAAAAATCAGTGGTTTGTGTAGCATGATTTAAAAGATTGTTCAAATTTATGGATCTTTGAACTTGGGCTTTTTTGGTATGATAGTGCTCTATGTGATAGTCAATATTATTTAAACTCTTTTTTATTTTAGACCCACGCAAATAATCCATACTCCAAAAACTGAAATAACGCAATCGTTCCAAAGCTCTTATAATTACGCACTTCATTATCTTTTAATTTCTTTTAACATCTCTTTAATTAATGGATGCTTACAGTAACCGCCATAGGCTACGTCGGTAATATGTAAACTTGGATTATGGTTGCCTTCAATGAGAAGGGGGCCATCATTTGTAATAGCCACATCCCATCCTACAATTCTATTTGGAAAGCATAGGTTTGCCCGTTTCGCCAGTTCACAAGCTTCAAAAAAATAAGGCACTTCGAATCCTTCTAATTTAAAATTGGTACTGGGATGCCTCATAAAAATTCCAGCGCCTTCTACGAGATCTTGTCTTCCTATTCCTTTCAGTTTTCCAGAGTTGGCATCAATCGCAATGTAGAACCCACCCGTATGCGTATTATCAGTTATATGTTCCCCTGTGCCAAAACGCATCACGCTAGACAGCACATGAGATTGACCTTTTGCATCTAAATACGTATCTATACGTAATGAGTTGATAGATTTTGAATGGATTTTATTAATTTCATCATGTTGCTTAATACATTTCTGGTGGATATAGCTATTTTTAAAAAGGATTTCTGAAAAGGATTCTATTTCATCTTTTAAATTAAATTTATTCAATATAAAACATCCATAACCACCGATACCATTTTTAGGTTTAAAGAATAATTCATCTATAGAATCAGTCTCAAATATTTTTTTTAACCATTCCAATAATTCCTCTATTTTGGTTATGGTGGTACTTTCGTTATTATAAAAAAATTGATTGCTATGGTTATAACTTAGTATTTCAGGAGTGGGAAGGTTGTTTGTTTTACAAATCAAATAAAATTGATATTTATCAATGAAAAGTTTGGATATTTCTGGAAAAACCATTTTTGGAGAAGTGATGATGCTATAAAACTCCTTTAATGACAAGTGATTTCTATAATTTTCTGCATCTTTTCTATATAAAAACTTTCTTAAATAGTCTGTTGGCGCTTCTTTTTTAATCCACCCATAGTGAAGCACCTCAAAGATAATTTTTAAAACACTCTTTTTATTGGAATCTTTTAAAAAAGGTTTTAAATGATTTATTCTAGAAAAATTCAATTTAATTTAATTTAATGAATTGTACTCATCTAGCATTGCATTCCAGACTTTTTTTCTTTCAAAATTTACTATTACATGTTCCCTAGCTTTTTTACCCATTCTTCTAGTTCCCTCTGGATTGGATAAAACATAGTGCATGGTTTTATAGAGAGCTTCGCTATCTTTTACGGGAATTACATAACCGTTAACTTTATCTTTTATAATTTCGTTACATCCGTTTATATCTGTAACAATACTTACTAATTCCATGGCGGCTGATTGCATGACCACATTAGGAAAACCCTCTCTGTAACTAGGGAAGGTTAGGGCATCTGCTATCGAAAAATAGGGTCTAACGTCATCTACCCAACCTGTGGAAATAATGTTCTTGTTATTGTTTATAATATCTATAGTTTCTGGAAGTAAAGGGTCCAGTTCATGTTCGTAAGTGCCCACAAGTAACAATTTAACATTTTTAAATGTCATATTAATTTTTCGAAACGCAATTATAAGTTCATTGATACCTTTATCTGCTACTAATCGTCCTGTGAAAATAAAAACAAAGTCCTCTTTAATATTTAACTTCTTTTTTAATGTCACTTTAGAGTCATCATTGAAGAGCGCGGGGTCAAAATGTGATGTATCAATACCATTAGAACTTCCGTTTGCTATAACTTTTAATTTACTTTTTTTAGTAAAATTATTGTCAAGAATTATATCTACTAAACCATAGGCATTTGGGTAAATTTTGGTAGCGCAACCATAGGTTATTTTCTCTACTGTATTTAATAGGATTCGCTTTAGCCCAGTAGCTTCCACTAAGGGCAAACCTGCTATGGTGTGCAGACGATGTGGTACCTTAGCAAATCGAGCAGCGATCATGGACAAGGTGCCTGCTTTTGGGGTATGTGAGTGCACAATGAACGGTTTTTCCTTTTTAAAAATCTTATACAACTTAAAAACAGCTACTAAATCTTTAAAGGGTGTAATTTTTCTCGTCATTATTATGGGAAAGGTAGAAACACCCTCTCTTACAGAGACTGCTTCTAATTCGTTCTTAGTACCTGGTGATGAGACTCCAATAACCTCGAAATGATTGGACATAAATTTTAATTGGCCTTGCAAAAGCCCACTTAAAGACTGGGGTACTGTAGTGATTCTAATGATTTTTTTTTTCATAATATATTTAAAATGCTATATAATAATGATGTTATCATTATTTATCAACAAATATAGTAAACCGTTCAGTTTATAATTAGTTTTGCACTTCTTTTAATCCAAAACATATTTTTTTTAATCTAAATAAGATCTAAGTCCTAAACTATTACGTACATATCTACTCAAAAGACTATTCAAGGTTACATTTCATCGATATAAAAAGTATTTTAACGAATATATTTTATTATTTGGAATGTATTTCATCGAAAAAAAATACGTTTTAACGATTTTGAATGGTTTTATTTATAGTATTGAACAATTAATAGCCCCTTATCTAAAAAATTATTAAAATTATTAAAATTATGAAATCTACAATTAAACCATTTTTATTAACATGTTTTGTCTTATTTAGTTTATTGTCTTGCAATAAAGAAGAATTGTTTACAGAAGACGCATTAGCAGAAATTATTACAGAAGAGGAAAACAACGAAGAAGAAACTAATGAGGATGTTGAAGAAACAGCAGAAACTGATTACACATTGCCTTGTGATTTTACTTTGAATGAAATTCAAGCAAACTCAACTATAATTATTAATTGCACATTAGACTTAAACGGAGAAACCATTAATTTGCCTCCAAATGTGACTATCGAGTATGAAGGCGGCGATATTATTAATGGTACCTTGAACTTCTCAGAGGGGTCTACAATTGATGGTAATATTTTAAATAGTACCTTAACTATTGGAGGTTCATCCCCGCAAATGAAAGATACCGCATTTCAGTTTGACCCTCAACGTTGGGGTATTGTGGAAGGTGTTGTTTCTGATGCAGTCGCGTTAAATAATAAAGAGATTTTAAATATAATTATTGCCCAAGCCCAAAGCATGGGTATAACCACCTTTGAAATAGATAAAATAGATGCTTATTTTGAAGTATCCTCTCCGGGTAATAAGCATCAAGAAGAAAACACAATTCTTATCCCATCGAATTTTCATTTCAAAATGGGAAAGGATTGTAACTTAAGAGTGCAACCAACCCATATAGAAAGGTCAGCATTACTAAGTAGTAGAGGAACTGAAAATGTAATCATTTCGGGTGGTAAGTTATGGGGCGATCGTTATACCCATGATTATAAAACGATAACTAGTAGGCACGGCTGGGGTCATGTAATGATGATTAGAGGTGTTCACAATGGTATTATAGATGGTGTAGAGATGCATGAAGGAGCTGGTGATGGAATTCAAATTGCAGGATTAGAGCATAGAAATAACGATGGTTCATTAAAATCCCATGGAAGAGAGTCAAAGAACGTTACTTTAAAAAATTGTTTAATCAACGATAATCGTAGAAACAATATCAGTATGGTTGATGGTACAGATATTTATATTGAATATAATACCATTAAAAATTCAGGTAGTGGAGATGATAGTTCTGAAGTTAGTTCAAATGGGACATCTCCGAGAGCAGGAATAGATATTGAGGCGTTTAAAAATAATGCCCCAGACAACAATTCTGTCTATGATTGGGAGAAAACAGAAAATATACATATTAGACATAATGTTTTTGAAGAAAATTATGCTGTTGATGTCGCACTTTACAATGGTGAAAAAGCATATGTTTATGAAAATACATTTAGAAGTAACAGAGGGATTAGTGCAGCATATAGTTATAATAATAAAATTTATAACAATCGTTTTGAAAGACCAGAAGGCTTAATGTCTGGTTCAGCAGCAATAAAATTAGAACCACGTTATTGGGGGAATGGAACCCATAGAATTAAGGATTTTGAAGTAAACAATAACACGTTTACCGGATATCAATTTGCAATTGTAGCAGGAGGTCAAGGTCATGAATTTAAAAACAATATAATGACTAATTGCCAAAGAGGTATTATATTAATTGTTTCTGAAGATCTTGAATTTGATAATAATAAAATTACAAGTAACGTGGACAGGTCATATGGTTATTATACATTTTCAACAGAATTATCTATAAAAAATTGCTTAATTAAAAATGGAGAAACTAATGTAGAAAACCGTGGACTATATTTTTATAATAATAATAATGATGAAACTGGAGATATCACAATCGATAATGTAACCTTCAATGGAGGAATTTCTTTGAATGCTGCTCAAAATGTTACTATCAAAAACAGTGCTTTTGACGAGATAAAAATCGTTGATTGTGAGCCAATACTAATTAATAATAATTGATAAATAATTATTAAATAAAAAAAGCCGTTAGGAACAGCAATTCCTAACGGCTTTTTTTATTAATTTAATATATAAAAATCACTTATTCTAGCGATAACAATTTCGTGCCTTTTCTTAGAACTTCACTGTATCAATATTTAAAAAAATATAATAGTATTAAATGTTAAAGTTAGAAATAAATCATAAGAATCCACCTTCAAAAAATGTGTTTTTTTAAACATAATTACTTGATTTACTATTAGTTATTAACAATTGTTTATAAACGAGCTAATCTAAAGTATATTTGCATCTCTAATTTTTAAACGTCTAAACTTTACATTGCCTCGTATATACCTTGAAATCCAATAGGAAACTTTAAAAATTTAAATTTATCGAAATTTTTATCTCTCAAAAAAATAAAAAAATCCCTTTATGAAAACTATTTACTTCCTATTATCCCTAGGCATATTTTTTATAAGTAACAAACTTACAGCTCAACAAACTACATATATCCCAGATGACAATTTCGAGCAGGCGCTTATCGACTTAGGTTATGACAATATTTTGGATAATTATGTAGCAAAAAATAATATTATTACTATTACTGACTTAGATATTAGATTTAAGGATATTTCTGATTTAACAGGTATAGAATCTTTTACTGGGTTACTATTTTTAAACTGCACTTTTAATAACCTAAACAATTTAGACCTAAGCAACAATATTTTATTAAAAGAGTTGCATTGTGGCGCTAATAGTATTAGAAGTTTGGATTTAAGCAACAATACCGCCCTCACATATTTAGATTGTGGTTTTAATAAACTAGATGTGTTAGACCTTCGGACCAATAAAGCCTTAACTGGATTATACTGTGATTACAACAACCTAGTTAGTTTGGATGTTAAAAATGGTAATAACACAAATTTTATATATTTTGATGCAAGCAACAATTCTAGATTAACCTGTATAGAGGTTGATAATGCAACTTACAGTCGCACAAATTGGCTTAATAAAGATTCGACCTCAAATTATTGCGATGGCGGAGATGCTGGTGTATCTACAGAACTTACCTATGTCCCTGACAATAATTTTGAGAAGGCCCTAATAGCATTGGGTCATGATGATGTTTTAGACGATTATGTACCTACAAACAATATCAGTGGTGTTACGGTTCTAGACGTTTCTGATAGAGGTATAGAGGATTTAACAGGTATAGCATCTTTTTCAGATTTGACAACTTTAGATTGTGGAAAGAACAACTTGACCAATTTGGATCTGAGTGGCAATACATCATTGGCATGGCTAAATTGTGCGGGAAACAATTTGGGCAGCTTGGATCTGGGCAACAATATATCCTTGTTCTATTTAAACACTGCCTCTAACAGCCTTAGCAGTTTGGATGTAAGTAACAATCTACTCTTGATAAGGCTATTCTGTAATTACAACAACTTGCTCAGTTTGGATGTTAAAAATGGCAACAACACAAATTTTACGGCCTTTAATGCGACAAACAATCCGGATTTAGCATGTATAGAGGTTGATGATGTGGCCTATAGTAACTCGAACTGGTCCAATAAAGATGCTGCTTCAAGTTACAGTACTGATTGTGGTGGTGGAGATGGTGGTGGATCTGAAGAGCTTACCTATGTTCCTGACAATAATTTTGAGAAGGCTCTAATAGCATTGGGTTATGATGATGTATTGGACGATTATGTACCTACAGGCAATATCAGTGGTGTTACGGTCTTAGATGTTTCTGATAGAAGTATTGAGGATTTAACAGGTATAGCATCTTTTTCAGCTTTGACAACTTTAGATTGTAGAAAGAACAACTTGACCAATTTGGATCTGGGCGGCAATACATCATTGGCATGGTTAAATTGCTCGAGAAACAATCTGGGCAGCTTGGATCTGGGCAACAATATATCCTTGTTCTATTTAAACACTGCCTCTAACAGCCTTAGCAGTTTGGATGTAAGTAACAATCTACTCTTGATAAGGCTATTCTGTAATTACAACAACTTGCTCAGTTTGGATGTTAAAAATGGCAACAACACAAATTTTACGGCCTTTAATGCGACAAACAATCCGGATTTAGCATGTATAGAGGTTGATGATGTGGCCTATAGTAACTCGAACTGGTCCAATAAAGATGCTGCTTCAAGTTACAGTACTGATTGTGGTGGTGGAGATGCTGGTGGATCTGAAGAGCTTACCTATGTTCCTGACAATAATTTTGAGAAGGCTCTAATAGCATTGGGTTATGATGATGTATTGGACGATTATGTACCTACAGGCAATATCAGTGGTGTTACGGTCTTAGATGTTTCTGATAGAAGTATTGAGGATTTAACAGGTATAGCATCTTTTTCAGCTTTGACAACTTTAGATTGTAGAAAGAACAACTTGACCAATTTGGATCTGGGCGGCAATACATCATTGGCATGGTTAAATTGCTCGAGAAACAATCTGGGCAGTTTGGATCTGGGCAACAATATATCCTTGTTCTATTTAAACACTGCCTCTAACAGCCTTAGCAGTTTGGATGTAAGTAACAATCTACTTTTGATAAGGCTATTCTGTAATTACAACAACTTGCTCAGTTTGGATGTTAAAAATGGCAACAATACAAATTTTACGGCCTTTAACGCGACAAATAATCCAGGTTTAGCATGTATAGAGGTTGATGATGTGGCCTATAGTAACTCGAACTGGTCCAATAAAGATGCATCTTCAAGTTACAGTACTGATTGTGGTACATCTGTAATAGCAAAATCTTCTAACTCTAAAAAAGCAAACTATAATAACTCTTTAAGTATAGAACAATCAGAAATAAATAATTTCAGATTATATCCAAACCCAGTAAAAGACGTTTTGAATATATATTTAGCAAAAGGATTTAAAATAAACCAGGTTTATATTTATAATGCCTATGGCCAGCGAGTCCTTTCGGCTACTACAAATAGAATAGACGTAAATGGACTTAGTGGTGGTATTTATTTAGTAGAAATTGAAACCACACAAGGGAAATCTACTAAAAAAATAATTATAGAATAGTTACACTTAATTTTTATTTAATATAATAATTACAATTTATATCAAAAGGCTAAAATTTGAATTTTATCGTATATAAATAGAAATCTTATATTTTAGTTCAAAACTTTAAATTTATTTAAAGATTTAACTCTCAAAAAAACAAGAAAATGCTTAAAAAAAGAAACATCATTGTAATATTAATCGCTATGCTAATATTACCAAGTTATAGCTTATTTGCCGACGCAATAAATGAAATTGATGATTTATTTTTAGAAATAAAAAACTCTGGCGGTTTACAAGATCATGTTTTTAAGTTTGACCCTAAACGTTGGGGGATTGTTGAGGGTAAAGTATCTGATGCGGTGGCATTAGAAAATAGAATCATTCTTAATAGAGTAATTACATTAGCGAAAGAAAACGGTGTAACTGTATTTGAAATTGATGAGATGGATGCTTATTTTGAAGTATCCTCCCCAGGAAATAAGCATAGAGAAGAAAACACAATACTTATCCCATCGAATTTTCATTTCAAAATGGGAAAGGGTTGTAACTTAAGAGTGCAACCAACTCATATTGAAAGATCAGCATTGCTTAGTAGTAGAGGAACCGAAAATGTAATCATTTCGGGCGGAAAGCTATGGGGCGATAGATATACCCATGATTATAAAACAATAACAAGTAGACACGGTTGGGGTCATGTCATGATGATTAGAGGTGTTCACGATGGTATTATTGATGGTGTAGAGATGCATGAAGGAGCTGGTGATGGAATTCATATAGCAGGATTAGAACATAGAAACAATGATGGTTCATTAAAACCACATGGAAGAGAGTCAAAGAATGTTACTTTGAAAAATTGTTTAATAAATGACAATCGTAGAAACAATATTAGTATGGTTGATGGTACAGATATATATATTGAATATAATACCATTAAAAATTCGGGTAGTGGTGATAATAGCTCTGTAGTTAGTTCGAATGGCACGTCTCCAAGAGCAGGAATAGATATTGAGGCTTTTAAAGGGAACCCTTCGGACAACAATTCTGTATGGGATTGGGAGAAAACGGAAAATATACATATACGCCACAATGTTTTTGAACAAAATTACGCTGTTGATGTTGCCCTATATAATGGTGAAAATGCTTTTGTTTATGAAAATACATTTAGAAGCAATAGAGGTATCAGTGCAGCATATAGCTATAATAATAAAATATATAACAATCGATTTGAAAGACCGGAAGGTTTAATGTCTGGTTCAGCAGCGATAAAATTAGAACCTCGTTATTGGGCAAATGGAACACACAGAATTAAAGATTTTGAAGTAAATAATAACACATTTACTGGATATCAATTTGCCATTGTAGCAGGAGGCCAGGGCCATCAATTTAAAAACAATGTAATGACTAATTGTCAAAGAGGTGTTATCTTAATAGACTCTAAAGACCTTGTGTTTGACAATAATAGTATTTCAAGTAATGTGGAAAAATCATATGGTTATTATACATTTTCATCTGAAAATTTAATATATGATTCAATAATCCAGAACGAAAAAATCAATGTACAAGGTAATTCGCTACAATTTACAAACAATAACCTAACAAGCAATGGGACGATTCTTATTGACAATGTAGATTTTATTGGTGAAAATGGTGTTGGAAAGATCAGATTCACTAATTCAAAAAACATAACAGTTAAAAACAGTAAATTTAGTGCTATTAAGATTGAAAATTGTGTAGTTGAACTGAGCAATAATAATTAATGAACAAAATAAAAATACTATTGATAAAATTATTAAGAATCTGAAAATTTTTTCTCTGAGTAATAATTAATTAGGACTATCCCATAAAGTGTGTAAATAGGAAAAATAACATTTCAGATTTTAATCTAAAGAATTCCTCGTAGCTTACGGGGGTTTAGCTCAAAAGTTTGAAAAACGGAGAGTTTTTTAAAACACTTTAAAAAAGTGTATATTGGATTTATGAGCGATCATATTCATAAGCGTCATAATAAAAGTTTACTATTTTATCATTTAGTATGCCCAATAAAGTATAGGCGTTCAGTTTTGACGGAACAGGTTAATTCTAGTATGCTTTTGATATGTTCAGAGCTAGAGATTCGGTATAACATTTATTCGCTCTCAGGTTTAATACCTCGAGGCTTGCCTCGTTAATTATTACTATTTTGTGACTCGATGTCACAGAATAGTAAATATATCCATAAAAGTCATAATGTTACAGTTTTACTGTATCATTTTGTAAGTATTGCAAAATATCGTAGGGTAGTTATAACAGATTCAGTCGATAAAGTTATAGTTGAAATTTGTGATGATATTGAAAAGCGTTATAAAGTTAATTTTTCAGGAATAGGAACAGATAAAAACCACGTTCATTTTTTAATTCAAAGTGTTCCTTCTTATAGTATCACAAAAATAGTTACTATGATAAAAAGTATTGTAGCAAGAGAAGTTTTCAAGCGTTGTCCAGAAGTAAAAAAGCAATTGTGGGGAGGAGAATTTTGGGGTAAAGGTTATTTTGTAAATACGGTTGGTCAACATGGGACTGAAAAATTGACAGCAAATTATGTCAAGGAACAAGGTATTGAAAAGGATTATAAAAGTTTGAAAAAGAATAATCAATTGAAATAAAATACCCATCAGGGTCAAATACAGAATCCCGGAGCTCGTCTATGTTTCTTAAATTCCTACGAATCCTGTTATAATGAACCGTCCTATCATACCTTTCAACAGTTATATTATCATCTAATTCGCCTAGGCCTCCTAAAACTTTTGTAATATAATTCACTGTTAATTTATCGCCCACCTTAATCGAATATATATAAGGATTTGACAGACTTTGGGTAATATTTAATATCCTCGTTTGATATTCAATTTCAAAATCATCATCCTTCACGGTCACCAAATCCCCTACGTTTAATTGAATAAGATTTTCTCTTAAATATGGGTGGTGCGGCAATATGGAATAAATAACATTAGGTTTACTGTTTAAATTAATATATTCTGTCGCTTTGACGAGTAATTCAGCCTCTGTATTATCTATGTAAATTTGAGGCATAATAATATCGTGCAGCACATATTTATCTCCAATTTCGGGTTTAAGCGTTGCGTTTGGCAGTACCAATCCGTTCTCATCTTCATAGGATATAATCTCGAACTGTTTTAAAACACTATTATTCAAAATCATACCCCGCTAGATCCCCGGTATTGAGTGACCTTTGCTTTTACCCCTGGCATCAGTTGATCGTTTACATTAAAATCAATACCAGAATAAATATAAATTCATCAGAACCTAACGACGTAATTGTGCCCTCTCTATGTGGATAAATATCATCGAAGGTCTACACCTTCAATGATCCCAAACAAACCAGTGTTCTGTTCAATGATCTTCAATCTTTTACTGCCATAATCATTTGTAATGTTTCGCTCTCCCCCAAAAGCATATACAGCCGTGTCACCAAACTTTTGTCTGATATTTTTTGGCGCTCTATATTTCTTAAGCCTTGTTTGAATTCAAACATAAGGCCTGTGTCTACTTCAATTTTGTCCACAAAATCAATTGTAGTTCCATCGGTTGAGAACTGAAACTCTTTACCGAATTCACTTGATATCTGCTGCAACACCAACAAGCAACTGGAATTAGAAAAGTTTATGTTTTTAACATCCGTTGCGGGCACGGTTCCTAAGTGGTAAAAAGATCCCCCTGCAAGCCTATTAAGATTTACCACAAGCAGATTGGCAAATTTCTATAAATCACCTAACAAAAAGAACTCTCCTTGGCTATCCAATAAATAGATGGCGTTTAATAATCTATAGATATCGCTACCAACTCAAGGTTATATTGAATTTGGTTGGTCTGGATTTTCTTGACCGAAGGTTGTTTAAAAATGGTATATTTTTTCCCTCTCCAATTAATATAATCACCTATCTTAAATTCATAATAATGCTCTAGTGTGAAATTAGATTGTATAACATCCTCTCCCTGTAATTCTTGTTTGAGCTGTGTGTTGTTATCAATTTCTAATGATAAGAATTCGTATATACCCCCTGTATATTATCATATTATTAATTCTTGCGGATTTTTAAATTGATTACTTAAAATCAATAAGCTATCCAGCTTGTTCCGTTATAGTATTGTTTTTGACTTGTTTCATTATTATCATAAACAGCACCAAATTTAATTTCAGTATAATTATCTAAACCGCCTGTTGTTGGCCTTTGAGCCGTTGTACCAGATTTACCGCCTGTGTAAACTTTTCTGAATTGTTCATCAGTTGGTATGTACATAACGACATCATTTGCTCCTGGAGGTGTCACAAAAGAGAATGTACTGCCTGTGAGAGTATAGTCTGTTGTCAACACCTGTAAACTATTGTTTACCAATAGTTGATACCCTGCTGCTGGAATTCCTGTAACCGTCCAATCTGTTTCTGTGCCAGTAAATGTTGCATCAGATGCTGTTTGAGCAAAATCCGCTCGTTCGATAAAGAATTGTTCTTCAGAAAAAGTATCTCCATTCTGTCCAAACCATTCTACCACTATACTGGTTTCAAGATTTGAATTTCCAGAAGTGTCATGTCTGGCAGCTATCATAAAACTAGCATTGCCAGACTTGGGATTTGTACTCAACTTTGGGTCGCTAAAATACCACCCAGATTCACTTGCGCCAATTGCTATAGGGCTGTTCCTGTAAGAAGGATTGGATGTATCTAACCAAGTCTCGGCAAACCCAGATCCTTGACTAGTTGAGTTTGGTACAGATATCTTTACCAATCCGTTTACATTTGGAACATGAATTTTAAAAGCTTCATCGCCATCAATTGTACCACCCAAACTACTAAAACGTACAATAGAGCCTCTTATATCAGGTTTCGGCATATTCGATTGAATATCAAAAGTGCTAATTGAACCATAGTTAATATTAATTTCATTTTTATCAAACGAAGAAGGGTAGTAGCCAAAAGACATGCGTCCTATATTGTTAGGATATTTTGTTCTTACATCTGGTTGAATAAGCCATCTGTTGTTATTTATTCTAGAACCTTTACCTGTTAAATTAATAATTGTGGCACTACCATCACCTCCAACGTCGTTAATAGATATTTGATTAATGATCTCATTATCTTCAAAAACGACATCTTCCAAATCAATTAAAATCCTTGCCATTGAAACTCCAGTAAAAGCAGGGTCTGCTTCATCTAAAAAGTTTGCGCTCATGGCATCAACATAGATAAAGTTATTGCTAACAATACTTTTTCTTACTGTTCCTGCTGCATAGTAATTTCTAACGTCTTGCATCTTTAATATAATAGGAGAAGAAATTACTCCTACACTACCATCTACATTATAAGCTATAATTTCATTATTGATTTTAAATATATTACCACTAAAAGTTGATCCTCCCGCATTTAAATCAACTGTAGAATTAATGAAGGTGTTGTTTAAATAACTATTGTTACCGTTTACTTCGGGGTCAACATCTTGAGGCTCAAACAAACTATCATCAATAAAAGTCGTATTTCTAACTGTTGAGTTAAACGTGCCCCAATGCGGTGCTAATCCTGCACCTCTATTACCTTCTATAGTACATCCCTCAAATAACCAAGAATCTTGATGCCGCCCTTCCATATCGACACCTGCATAAGGAGATGTTCCTAATATTCTACCGTCTACCAATGATATTGTACGACCTGTAAAAGAAAAATGACTATTATAGACTTTACAAAAATCATAACTTACAACGCTCATACCTTGTCTATAGTTGTACAGGGCTTTACAATCTCTCATAACACCACCTTGTCCTACTTTACCACCACTTCTCTTGCCAATATAAAATCCGTCCATAACACAGTTATTGGATTCAATATTTTCTAAGATAAAATTATCAGAAGAATAAATACCAAACCCATGTTGAATATGATAAGGATTATAATCTATTAGATAAGGGTCACGGTAAAGTACGTTTCCATCGTATTTTAAATTATAGATAGAAAGATTATCACAATCTCTAAAGTCGAATCCTTTATTAGATGTTATGTTAGTTTGATTTGGATTTGCAATAATAGTAGAGCCGTTTCCCAGTATTGTTAAATTGGTATATCCGAAAAACTCAAAACCTTGTAGAACCCCTATAGATGATGGTTGACCAAGATCTGGTCTAACATTACCATTACCCGTATAAGGAGTATCGTTATAAGTATAATCTGGATTTGTTCCGTCGCCCTGCATCATTTTTGCATTATGCGGAAAAGCCCACGTCGCACCATCTACTGGCAAAACTGCCATTGAATTCTGTATGGCAATATGGTCTGGGAGCGCACCATTTATAGTTGCACCAGATAATAAATGTGCATTTTTATTGAGACCGAACCACTCTAGGTGCACAATTTTGTCCAGGGACTCTCCAGTTATAGTGCCAGATTGGTCAAAGTACACGGCATTAGGATTTCCATCTGTACTGAAATCACCTAAGTTTATCGAGGTGAAATTTGTTAATTTGCCACCCCCGTCCTTTAGTGTGATGTTGTAAGCGGAAAGGTCTATGACCGCACCTGCACAATCAATATCGGCTTGCAGTTCCCATATTTTACCAGCATTCGCACTTTGGTCTCCTGTTATGTCGCTCACATCATTAACAATATGAATATTTGGATTGGCAACAGCTACCTCGTAAGCACTATCGACGTTCACACCGCTTCCGCCTTGCTCGACGACCTTTACTTTGCTTGCCAGCTCATCAATAGAGTTATAACCCGCTTGTGAAGATTTTGTTCTGTCATCTAGTTCCTTAATCAATTCAGCAACTTCTGTTGCCGAATATTGATTGTTGTTCCATTCCCTTATCGTTTTTTGTACCATAATATTATCTTTAGAAAATTCCTGTTTTAAATAAATCATATTCGAATAATGATTCTTTTATTTTTTTCTGGTTGCCGTTAAAAAACAGAGTTGACCCGAACAAAAAATCTGTAAAAAGACCAACCTGACTAAAGATGTTTAGGTATATGGTAAACTGAATTTTCTCTTTCTCAATTTTTACCGAAAAGCCATTGGTTATAAAACATTTATAATCAACATTTTAGAGGTCAGTATATAAATACTTATTTTTAGACTTAATAAATATACTAAAATATGAACATATTTAAAGGTCAAAATCTTCTAGAGTTCTCTGATCGGTTCAAATCCGACCTTGATTGTAAGGAATATTTGTCAGAATTAAAAGATAAAACCACTTATAAATGCTTAAAATGTAACCATACTGCTTATCAAAGAAAGGCTGATTTTTCAAGATAATGTAATGTTTGTAATCATAAAGAACCTGCTACAGCAAACACGTTATTCCATAAAGTTAAATTTGGTTTGCGCAAAGCCTTTTTTGTTTGTTTTGAAATGTCAACAACGACCAAGAGTTTATCCGCAAGTTATATGGCAGTTCGTTTTGGGATTACCGAAAAGACAGCCCGTTTGTTTATGCTGAAAATTAGAGAAGCCATGGCTTCTAGTGGAAATGATCCCATGGATGGCATCGTTCATGTTGATGAATTTGTTTTAGGCGGTAGAGAAGAAAAAAAGGCTGGTAGGAGTTACGATGCTAAGAAAAAGAAAGCGGTAACGGCGGTTCAATTAACGGATGATGGCAAAGTTAAGAGAATGTATGCTATGAAAACAGATGATTTTTCAGCACAATCACTTCAATACATTTTTATTAATCATATTAGCAGAGATGCAGATGTAACTACAGACAAATGGAGAGGTTATAGACCTATTTCAAAAGCTTATAATATTACACAAATCGAAAGTAATAAAGGAATGAGTTTTAAAGCATTGCATACAATGATACATCAAGTTAAATCTTGGATAAGAACAACTTATTCTTGGGTAAGTGATGCAAATCTAAATCGATATTTCAACGAATTTTGTTTTAGAATAAATCGCTCGCAAAGTAAGGACACAATATTCAATAACTTAATAACAAAAATGGTGGATAGCGATAAAATATATCAAACAAAATTAATAAGTAACTAACTACTGACCTCTACAACATTTTTATAAATTACTTGTCTGAAATCACTTTGAGATAGTAATTTTTTTAACCTTATTTATATTGGTTATATAATCATCGGATTTTAACATATGGCATTTAATCTCAATGTTTTTAAATGTTCTAAAATCTGTTAATTACTTTTGTGGAGTGCCGGTCAGGGCAAAAGCATTTAAAAAAACATTAATTTTTCTCGGTACTCTCTATCAAGCAAGGCTTTGAGTCTTTTGTTGTTTTTACTTTTCTTAAAGGTTTTTTCTTTATTGACTAACAATAGTGCCATTTTCAGAATAAGATTAAAGTTCTCGGCAGAATTCCCAGTTCTTTTTCTAGCATAATCTTCTTCAAAGACTACATCGAGTACCCAATGGAGCTTATTTTCTATAGCCCAGTGCTGCCTTATCATTGTGTTGGTCTGTGATGCGCTGATATGGAGGTTTGATATATAATAACGGGTTTCATATGTTGTTTTTTGAGTGGCCTTATAAAAAACCTCTTTCTGTATGGCAATGAACGTTTTTAAATCTTTCCAACGTTGCCCATCTTCTAAATGGCTTAAATCAGTATAGACATAACAGGTTCGTTTTTCTACACGGTCATGCCCACAATCATCCTGGATGTGAGTACCTGCTGGTTTCTCTAATAAAACGGTGTCTTTAATGGCTTGGTACAATTGTCCTTGGTTCCCTTTTACGGCTATCATATAATTTGCCCGGTTGCTTCGTGCCGTTTCTACGATTTCTGTTTGACAGCCCATGGCATCTATGGTTATGGTACGGTTTTCTATGGAAATAGTGTTCAGCAGTTCTGGAATTGCCGTAATCCCATTAGATTTATCATCGGTCTTTATCTGGCCTAAGCATAAACCCTGTTCACTTGCCAAAGCGGTTATAATATGAGGGGAAACAGAGGTCAAATCACTCTTTGTTGATGCGCCCCTTATGGTCTTGCCGTCTATACTTACAACTTCCAACAAGGCTTCATTGCGAAAGGTGCTTATCCATTACACAAAACAGGATTGAAAACTTTCAGGGTCCAATGCCGCAAAAAACCGCCGTAAAGTATCCTTGGAGGGAATCCCGTTCTCAAAGTTCCCATGCTTTTTTAACCAATCAAGCTCCTGGTCTCCAAATAGAAGGATCTCATCCCATTCTTGACAGCGGCTAAGTACGGCTGAAAGTGTTAATAATAATATATCTGATAAGTGGTGCCTCAAATTGCCTTTGTCCGTTCTGCGTAGGTCTTGAAGATTAGAAAAATATTTAGAAAGAAAAGTAGTGTTAAATTTATGATCTGGTAAGTCTGACATTTTTTTTATACCTGCTACAGCAATTGCTAGCAAGATTTAAATGCTCTATAAAGATAACTAAAATTTGAAACTATCAAAAAAATTTAAATGCTTTTGCCCTGACCTGACCCCAGAAAATGGCTCAAAGAAAAAAGCATCCGTATTGTTGGAAAGCCTATG
Organism: Changchengzhania lutea; assembly: GCF_006974145.1. NCBI lineage: Bacteria > Pseudomonadati > Bacteroidota > Flavobacteriia > Flavobacteriales > Flavobacteriaceae > Changchengzhania > Changchengzhania lutea. The sequence goes on from NZ_CP039456.1 coordinate 3,525,248, forward strand.
GGACGCCCACCAAAACAACAGCTCAATGCCTATCAAAAAAGAAAACTAAAGAAAGAGCGCAACCAACGAAACCTTATAGAAGGCAAGTTTGGACAAGCAAAAAATGCCTATGGACTTGGCGACATAAAAGCAAAAAGAAGAGATACCTCAGAGAGTTGGATTGGGGCTGTCTTTTTTATAATGAACCTAATAACTCTTCAAAAAATAGCAGATATATATGTTATTTTTTGTGCCTTATTTAAAAATTGGGTATCCTCCTTGTTTATCTCCATAGCAGAGAGGTGTTTTTATCGCATTGCTGTACCCAAATCCATTTTTTATCGAAAATATCAACCTCTTAAATTAAAACTCTCTTGAATAAATCAGCAAACCCTAATTAAAAACTCTTTCGTTCAACTTATTTTTTAAAACAATTAAACTTAGAAATTAGGATAATACCTCGCACCATTTTTTGTAAAAAGTGTTACTATTGAATTTTATTGAATTTTTTTTGGCATTTTTGGACAGTTCTTCATACAACGATTTTGAATCTATTAATTTTTTTAAAGCTACTGAATATTTACTTACATCATCAAACTCAACTATTAAGCCAGAATTATCTAGTAATTCTAAAGGCCCCTCACAATTATCAAAAACAATAGCAGGTAATCCAATATACTGGCTTTCAATTAAAACTAGAGGTGTGGCCTCCATTCGAGAACATAAACAATAAATAGAAGATTTTAAATATTTTTCTTTAATATTAGAAATTCTACCATTAATAATAATGTCATTTTTAATGTCATAGTTATCAATAATCTTATTGAGTTTTATTTGCTCTTTTTCAGATAATCCAACAATCTCTAAAGTCCAATCATTTTTATCCAATAAACTCCAAGCGTGAATTAAATAATCAAATCCCTTAACATGAATATTATTTCCTATAGCAAGAACTTTTTTATTATCGTACAAATCTACATCCAAAAAATTTAATTCTTCATCAATTGTAATGGGGTTGTAAATTAAGGTTAATTTTCTTGATGGAATGCTATATAGATTGCTCCAGTCTATTACTTCTTGCTCGGACAATAAAACAAATTTATAAGTCCTTATGGATGCATAAAATCTAGATAACCTGAATAAAATCTTATTGAAATTTTTTGAAAGCGAAAAATGTTCCCAAACAATTAATTTAGTTTTTCTAGGTATAAAAAGACTTTGCAGCAACACAGAATTAGAATCTAAACTAATATAATAATCACATGAATTATTTTTAAGTTCTTGATATATTCGTTTATTAAAATCTATAAGCCAAAAAGTTTTTATTAATTTTTTGGTTAAAATTGTTTTAATTTCAATTTCTGAATTTATCTCAAAAAAAGGCTCTTTATCATCAAGTACTATAATAGTAATATTATATTTTTTTACAAGAAGATTCACTAACGAGGTTAATACCCTTTGCGTGCCACCTGCTGCAGATAAAGTGTTTATCAAAAAAGTTATATTTTTCATATATGAAACTTCTATCTTTTAATTTTTAAAACTTTTAAAACTTTTAATATTATTGAATTTACTAATCCTTTTTCGTAGCTATTCATGGCAACGAAATAAATAAGAATTACCGACATAATAATAAAAATTAAGACCTTAAAAGCCAGATTATACCAACTCCCAGAATCAAATGAAATTAAGTTAAGTAAGTAAGCAGAAAAAATTATTAGTGGTATAGAAATTATGTTTCCTTTAAACATGGATAAAGCATAAGTCTTTAAATTTAATCCGATATGCTTTTTGAAATAATAGTTATTATATACCACTTGCCCTAATAAGACTGAAAATGCAATTGCAATTGCAATACCAATACTATCATAAATATCAACCAGATACACTGCTACAACAACACTAACAACAGCTAAAGCTGTATTTACCTGAATTTTACGCACATGCAAATTATAGGCTTCTAAAATAGTATTTCCGACATTTTGTAACGAAGGTATTGTCAATGTTAACATAATCATAATTGCTATAAGCCATGAATCTTCATAACCATCACCAATCCACAATTGGATAAATTGTTTGCCAAAAAACATAAATCCAAATAACATATTTGAAATGACAAACCATTGAATCCTGCCAACTTTTACCATCAAATTGTTCAGTTCAACTTTAGACGCCTTATTTACAAACATTTTAGTTGCCTTTGGCAAAAACAATCCAGATATGGCAGAAGACATGGTCATATAATAACTTATAAAAAGCATACCTATAGCATACACTGCAATTTCTTCCGTGGTAGATTTAATCCCCAATATTGTTTGTCCAGACCTCCAGTAAAGTTGGTCCATTAGAACACCTAAAAATATCCAAATAGAATACGAAAAAATTTTATTGATATACTTTTTGTTAAACTTTGAAAAAATAAATCTTACAGGAAGTTTATAACGGATAAACCCATAGTACGTTAATAAAATTATTAAGTTTAATACAGTATCAATTATGACAATTCCTAGCGCTTTTCCTCCAGATTTTAGTAATATGATAATAGTTATTGCTCTTAAAATAATTCTAAAATAATTTAAAATTTTTGAAAAATTAAATTGCTCGTATGCCATTATAATTCCTACTAGGGCACCTCGTATCATTACCCAGATTAAATTTAATAGCATCAGTAAGTACATCACTTTAAATAAAACCAACTCATCGGCTGAGAGATTAGCAAAAAAGTAATCTATTGTAGTATAAAGAATAAGGCCAATCAAAGCAACAACAAGCGCTATACCAGCATAAATACCTAAATTAGTTGCAATAAAGGATTCTTCTTTATCTTTATTTTTCTCATGTCTATATTTAGAAACGAACCTTACTGTAGTTGGCGTTAAACCAAAGTCTAATAAGGCTAAATACCCAATAAATGATCCGACCAACATATATAACCCATACTCAGATTTTCCTAAACTATCGAGAATTAAAGGCGTTAAACCAATACCAATAATAACATTGGTAATAATAGTTAAATAGGACACAGCAGAAGCTGTTTTAATTTGGCTCATGTATTTATTAAAAATTAATTAAATTTTGTATTAACCACAATACAAATTCACAACATTTTTCTTTCTCTTAGATGATAATTATGATACACATTTAACATATCTCACAACAAGATTGGCATCATCTTCCAAATAATAATTATAAACTTCTATCAATTTTAATTATAAAATAACTTCTCAAACATAACGCTTATTTTCAGAAAGTTACCTAACAAACATCAAGGAAAAAGAATAATTTTATTAAGAATAAAAAAACCAATTAAGACAACAGTAGAAATAAACACTTTTCTAGCTGGGAATGCCTCATTAATTGTATTAAATAATAGTAGGGGAATTATGATCCAACTGTAAATTCCAAATCGATCCGAAAAAGGGATATAAAAATTAAAAAAGAATACCGATGAACTTAATATAAAATATTTAATTAAAAACAAATCTCTAGTATTCCAGTTTGTAAATTTTAAAAATAGTACAAGAAAAAATGTATTATATAATACGAAATCATGTCTAAAACCAATATTATATGTTGTTTCTCCCGCATAACTCAATCTTTGGAAATCTTCACCACCCAATTCTGACAAAAATGGAATGGCGTGAAAGCCGAATCCAGCTAAAGATGCTAATATGGCTACCACATAAAATCCTAAATAATATCTTATATCAATTTTATTGAAAAAAGTAATTACTAAAAAAAGAACTATTGGAATTATTGCCGTTCTATGAAATAGAAATGCAATAATGATATAGATAATAAACTTTTTAGTGTCTTTTTGTAAGATTGAATGGAGACTTAATAAAATAAAACAAAGAGAAAGGCCATTTCTCAAAATATTTATCTCAATGGACATAAAAGAAAAACTACTGGCTATAGTTAAAAACAAAATCAAACTACTTCCTTTTTTACCAAAATCCGTGAATTTTCGAACAAAAACATATAACGACACGTTCATTACAATAGCAACCGTTAATAAGAATAATTTAAAGTTGCGGTGCCAATAAGAAAATGACATTAAGACTTCAAATAAAAAATCGGACTTTAATCTCGTAAAAACTTCAAAATAACTGCTTACCTGTGTTGTTACAGGAATAAAGTAAAAGTTAAAATAATTTGATGTATCTGTACCTATATCAGCTTCTCGAATTCCAACAAAAAAGATTAAAAATACTACAAAGGTTATTAATATTCCTTTGTCATTTCTTATAAAACTTTCTTTTTGAGATATAAGTAATTTTAAAATAAACGTGCCAAAAAGTATATAAAATCCTAAAACAATTTTATATACATCAAGATATTCTTCAGCAGTATAATCCCAAAATATTTGCATATATCAATGTGAGTTGAAAATTAATTTAAAAGAGACTGATTTAAAATATTAATATATTTGATTTTTTTATTCTCTGACAAATTGATAGACCTTCTTGAAATAAGAGTTCCTATGGAGCCTACCAGATAATAAAACATGTATATTAATAACTTAGTTAATTTTATAAAACTATGAATTATAGAAAATTTTATACCTGTCTTATTTCTATTCTTCCAAAATGTTTTTATTGAATATTTTGTTGACTGGATATACTTTTTTATTGAGGATGTACTGGCTTCTCTGTAAAACAACAATGGTTCTTCAATGCGTATAAAATGACTTTTCTCAACTGTTCTAATCCACAATTCAAAATCTTGTGACCTTCGTAAGGTTTCATCATACTGATTATTTTTAAACCACTCCACTTTACCGGTAATTGATGGATGTGCAGTCCACGAACCCTTTAACGCAGTCTTAAGCGTGACTTGCCTCAAAGCGCCGCCTTTTCTTAAACCGATAATATTATTATTATTGTCTATGGCTATTAAACCAGTACCTAATAGGTCAACTTCAGAATTATTTGATAAATATTCGACTTGAACTTTTATTCTATTAGGAAACATGATATCATCTGCATCCATTCTTGCATAGTACTTTCCTTTTGCAAGTTTAGAAAGTTTATTTAATCTTTTTGGAAGTCCAAGATTTTCTCCATCACTAATGACTCTTACCCGCTTATCATTTTTTTCGAATTCTTGAGCAATTTTTAGTGATGCATCTGTACTTCCATCATCCATTAATATAATTTCAAGATGAGTGTATGTTTGATTTAATGTTGATTTAACAGCATCAGATAAATATTTTTCAGAGTTATAAAAGGGAATACCTACAGTAACTAAAGGCACATTCAAATTATCCATATATATTTTCTAGTTTTTTCACACTCTTTTTTATATTAAATCCTTTATTAGATAAAATTTCTAATCTTTGCACTGAACTTACCTCTTTTTGCTTCAATATATCCATTAATTTTATTTCCCAGATAGAGAAATCATCATCCAATGCCGCAAAATCAACTAATTTTAAACCCATATCCACTTCTGATGAGATATTATTCGAAATTAATGACGGCACCCCAGCTGCTTGAGACTCTACTAATACTACAGGGAAACCTTCATGAAATGAAGGCATTATCATTACATCTGTACCAGCCAAAATATTTGGTATGTCTGAACGAACTCCTAAAAATTTGACATAATTATTAATATTTTTTTCATCAACCAATTCTAATAATTTATTTTTCAACGGTCCGCTACCAACAATAGCAATAACAAACTTATGACCTTTTTGAGCCAAATACGCTGCAAAATTTATTGTGAATTCATGGTTTTTCACAGGAGATATCCTACCTATTTGCGTAATTACGATGGTATCATCATCGAGATTAAATTCATCCTTTAAAAAATTTCGATTCGCAATTCTATTATTGGAAAATTCTTCTACATCAATGGCATTAAGCAAATATTCAACCTTATCATTATATGGAAATAGAAATTCGCCTGCTGCTTCCCCGCATGCAATAAAATGTGTTGAAAATTTACTTATTATTTTCTTTGAAGCATTCTGATATAATCTTCCGAAAGATGTTTTGCTATTTACATCACTTGTATTATGAGAATGTGAAACTCTCATCTTTATTTTAGCAAAGAATGCTGCTAAAACATGAAAAGCATTACTAAATAGCATATGAGCGTGTACAGCATGAAAAGGTTTTTCTTTTTTTATCAGCCTTGATAATTTTATGGTTCGAGATATAGGGTTTGAATTACTAATTCTAAATATTCTCCCTCCAAGTTTCATGATTTCATCATCATAATCACATTTAGAATTTTTAAAATATACAAAATCAAACTGGTATTCTGACTTGTCTAATTTTCTATATAAATTCATCAACATAGTCTCGGCTCCAGCTCTATCCATTCCTCCAACAATATGTAAAATTCTTTTCATTATATTATTTGAACTTAGAAGTTTCAACAATTTTCGTTAAATTCATCATTACTAAAAATTATCAAAATTTATCTGATTTAATAATTACTACTTTCTTTTCAATAATTTTAATACTGAATAAAAAACTTTAAAAGGTAATATCTTAAATAAAATAGCTACAAATTTTATTTTAAGTTTTCTTTTATCCTCTTGTAATTTAAAGTCTTTCCAAGGGGTTTTTCTAAGGTACATCAAATACTTATCTGCTAAGGGATGCTCTGACGCTTTTACCCATGGTCGTTTAATAAAAGAAGGTGTAAAATGCACAAGAATGGGCTTATCTATGGCTTCTTGCAACTCTCCATTATTATAAAATATTTTCATACCATATAATTTTTCTATTTGTTCACTATTCATCAAATAAAATGGCGTAATACAGTTGTATTTAGGTGGTAAAGCATAAAAATCATCATAAAATAAAGCATTTATAACGGCTTGATCATTACCATATTTTACTTTACGTTTAAGGTATGTTTTCATATACTCCTCAACCTTGACAATACTTTTTTTATCCCTGAATTTCTTTAAATTCATAACTAACATTCCAGAATTAAAATATTTACCATCCAAAGGAATGTTAATCGATGATTTATGATTTACAGTTATAACATCAGGTACTCCTGCAAAAGAGTATTTCTCAATGTTGATTTCCCATAATTCTTTAAACGAACCCAAAACTAAAACATCACAATCTAAATAAATAACTTTCTCTATTTCTTCAGGTAATAGTTTCGATAGATAAAGCCTAGCATATTTATTAATTTTATCAACTTCGAAAATAAAATCCCCAACTAATTCTTTTGACTTATTGAAATCATAAAAAACACACTCAGCATTATTAGATACTATCATATCTTGAAGTTTCTGCTGGCTGCTCAGGGAAATACCAACAGAAATAATGTGAAATCTAAGATTCGCCTCACCTGTGTTATTTTCTATTATAGAAATAATTGCAGTTGCTAAATACGGCACATAATTTTCATCACTTGATAATGCAATATGTATTTCCATAACTATTCTCTTTTTATAATTTTAAAATGTAATTTTAGCTAAACTATTCCCGTAATTATATATAGTAAGGCTTAAACTTGTCTTACAATCTTCCACTTACTCCATTTTTTAAAACACCTTTTACATCGTATAAAATCCCATTTGGCTTTAATAAGGCGCTAAAATCCAAATCGAGAAATTCATTATGTGCTACGGTAAGCACAATAGCATCGAAAGTTTCATTGGGTAATTCTTTGATTGTATTTAAATTATATTCATGTTTCACTTCTTCTGGGTTTGCCCAAGGATCATATATAATAAGATCTGTTCCGTAACTTATTAATTGATTAATGACATCGACTGCTTTAGTATTTCTAACGTCTGGGCAATTCTCCTTAAATGTAATACCTAGATTTAAAATTTTAGATTCTTTAATTCGAATATCATTTTGAACCATCAATTTGATAATTTCTGATGAAACATATTGTCCCATACTATCATTCACACGACGTCCGGCTAGAATAATTTCTGGATGATATCCTACTTCTTGTGCTTTTTGGGCTAAGTAATAAGGGTCTACGCCTATACAATGTCCACCAACTAAACCAGGCTTAAAAGGCAGGAAGTTCCATTTTGTACCAGCAGCTTCTAGCACATCATGGGTATCTATATCCATTAAATTAAAAATCTTTGCCAATTCATTTACAAAAGCGATATTGATATCACGTTGAGAATTCTCAATAACTTTAGCAGCTTCTGCAACTTTGATAGTGGGTGCCAAATGTGTTCCAGCCGTAATTATACTTGCGTATAAGGCATCAACTTTTATTCCTATCTCAGGAGTAGATCCTGCGGTTACTTTTAGAATTTTATCTACAGTATGTAATTTGTCTCCCGGGTTGATACGTTCTGGCGAATAGCCTGCATAGAAATCTTCGTTAAATTTTAGTCCGCTTATTTTTTCTAACACAGGAACACACTCATCTTCAGTCACACCAGGATAAACAGTTGATTCATAGATAACGATGTCACCTTTTTTAAGAACCTTGCCAACGGTTTCACTGGACTTATATAGAGGCGTTAAATCTGGACGGTTATTTTTGTCAATGGGGGTAGGGACCGTAACTATATAATAGTTACAATCTTTAATATCATCTAGATTAGAGGAGCAATACAATCCTAAATTATCATTAGCTTTATCTTTCAAAACAGATTGTAGAACATCTTCTTCAACTTCTAAAGTGGCATCTATACCGTCTCGTAATTCTTTGATTCTATTTTCATTGATATCGAAACCAACTACATCATATTTCGTTGCAAATAATCTTGCCAATGGCAAACCTACATAGCCTAAACCTATTATTCCTATTTTATCCTTTTTCATATCTTTATTATTGGCCTATTGAATAATAATCAAACCCAATGTTATCCATTTCTGATTTATTTAATAAATTTCTACCATCAAAAATAAAAGCGGGTTTTTTCATTTCAGTATATATTTTTTTCCAATCATAGGTTTTAAACTCATCCCATTCGGTCATTATTGCCACAGCGTGAGCATCCTTTAAAGCTTCATAAGGGTCATCAGTAGCTTGAATTAACTTACTGTTTTCATCTTTAGATCTTGAATTTAAATAATTTAAATCTGATTGCATCTTTTCATTAGAAACTTTAGGGTCATATACAGCAATATTAGCTTGTTCGTTTAATAGGTGATCGGCAACGTATATTGCGGCAGACTCTCTAGTATCATTAGTGTCCTTTTTAAAGGCCCAACCTAAGAACCCTATTTTTTTTCCTGAAACCGTATTATACAGAGTACTTATTAAGTGGTCTGCAAAACGTCTTTTTTGGTGATCGTTCAATATAATGACTTGTTCCCAATAATCTGCAACAGCTTGTAAATTATAACTTCTGGCTATATAGACTAGGTTCAAAATATCTTTTTGAAAGCATGAGCCACCAAAACCAACTGAAGATTTAAGGAATTTAGAGCCAATTCTTGAATCCATACCTATTGCGTTTGCAACTTCATTAACGTTAGCTTCTGTTTTTTCACATAACTCAGAAATAGCGTTAATGGAAGATATACGTTGTGCTAAAAAGGCATTAGCTGTAAGTTTCGATAACTCTGAAGACCAAACATTGGTTCTTAAAATTTGATCTTGGGGTACCCAACTCCCATATATAGTAGCTAAACTTTCTATGGCGTCCTTAGATTCTCCACCTATTAAAACGCGATCAGGGTTTAATAAATCTTGAATTGCAGTACCTTCGGCTAAAAATTCAGGGTTTGATAAAATATCGAAATTAACATCACTTCCTGTATTATCTAATATACTTTTAATAGCTTGAGCTGTTCTTACTGGTAATGTAGATTTTTCAACAACGATTTTGTCAGTTTTAGCAACATCTGCTATGTTTCTAGCACAAAGCTCAACATATTTTAAATCTGCAGCCATACCTTTACCTTTACCGTAAGTTTTGGTTGGGGTATTTACTGATATAAAGATCATTTCAGATTCATCAATAGCCTTATCAATTTCTGTAGAGAAGAAAAGGTTTCTACCTCTGGTTTCCTCTACAATTTCAGCTAAACCTGGCTCGTAAATAGGTAGTTTTGACACATCTGAATCATTCCAAGCATCAATTCTAGCTTGATTTATATCAACGATAGTGACTTTAATATTCGGATTTTTCTTAGCGATAACTGCCATTGTAGGACCGCCAACATACCCGGCTCCAATACAACAAATTTTTGTTACTTTCATGTGTTTATTTTATTGCTTTTTAATGGTCACATGTAGCATCCATATAATCATTGTCCTTAGGTATCGAACTTTTAGTTATGGATGTTTCATGTTATTGATTATAAATGTTTCCAATACCATTTGACAGCTTCTTTTATACCGTCATTAATATTGTATTTAGGGTTATAGTTTAATAATTTTCTAGCTTTATCTACAGAAGCCAGCGAGTGAGGGATATCGCCAACTCTATTTTCGCGATGTTTTATTTCTATATTTTGGATTGAATCATCAAATGTAGAAAGGTGTTCTTTTAATAATGTTGTTAATTCTAATAATGTTGTTCTGTCTCCGTAAGCTACATTATAAACTGTATTTAATGCATTTTCGTTATTAGTTGTTATAGCAAGGATATTCATTTGTATAACATTCTCTATATAAGTAAAATCTCTTGAGTAACTACCATCTCCATTTATTATAGGAGATTCATGATTAATAAATTGCTTTACAAAGAGAGGAATTACAGCAGCATATGCACCATTTGGGTCTTGTCTTCTACCAAATACGTTAAAATAACGTAGTCCAATAGTATCTAATCCGTAGGCCTTTTGAAAAATATCTGCATAAAGCTCATTAACATATTTTGTAATGGCGTAGGGAGATAGTGGTTTACCTATAATATCTTCAACTTTTGGTAAGGCTTCATGATCTCCATAAGTTGAGGAACTAGCAGCATAAATAAAACGTTTAACTCCCGCATCTCTAGCCGCAACAAGCATATTGAGAAAGCCAGAAATATTAACATCATTAGTTGTAATAGGGTCATTAATTGATCTTGGTACAGATCCTAAAGCTGCTTGATGTAATACATAATCGACATTTTTGCAAGCTTTTTTACAATCGTCTAAATTCCTTATATCGCCTTCTATTAATTTAAAGGAATTATTAGTTAAGAAAGGTTCAATATTTTTTCTTTTGCCTGTAGAAAAATTATCAAGACAAACAACCGAGATATTATTATTCAATAATATTTCACATAAGTTAGAACCAATAAAACCAGCTCCTCCAGTAACTAGAATTTGTTTGCCACTTAAAATTTTTATTTGTTCTTCAGTCATTTATTTAGATTTGGGGTTTTATTAATCTGGCGCAAATATGTAAAAAATTAATCAAAGAAATTTTATTATTATACCAAGTAAGCCTTTTTAACGATAAAAACAATTTACTGGATGCATTTAAAAATATCCCATCGATAATAAGCCAATATTATAGATAATAACTCTTATACCAATCTACAAAATTTCTTACACCATCTCGCACTGGGGTGTTAGGGCTATAATCATAATCTCTGATTAAATCATCAACATTCGCCCACGTACGTTCCACATCACCAGGCTGCATAGGCAACATTTCTTTTTTTGCATTTACTTCAAGACTATTTTCTATTTCTTTGATAAAATCTAAAAGCTTTACGGAATTGTTATTTCCAATATTATATAGTTTATAGTAATCTTTATTTTCTTTTCTTTCTACTATTGGTTTTTCAATGATTCGCAGAATACCCTCAACGATATCATCTATATAAGTAAAATCGCGCTCCATATCACCATGATTAAAAACCTTTATTGGTTTTTTATTTATTATAGCGTCTGTAAATAAAAACATAGCCATATCAGGACGCCCCCATGGACCATAGACGGTAAAGAAACGTAAGCCAGTGGTAGGGATTTTAAATAAATGACTATAAGTGTGAGCCATTAATTCGTTGCTCTTTTTTGTAGCAGCATAAATACTTATTGGATGGTCTACATTGTCTTTAGTAGAAAAAGGGACTTTTTTATTTAACCCGTAAACACTAGAGCTACTAGCATATACTAAGTGTTTTATATTAAAATTCCTGCAACATTCAAGAATATTTAGATAACCAACGATATTTGAATCAATGTATGTTTCGGGGTTTTCAAGACTATATCGAACTCCCGCCTGTGCAGCCAAATTACAGACAATGTCAAAATTTTCCTTTTTAAATAACTCAGGTAGGTTTTCCCGATCTTCTATATTCATTTTTACGAAAGCAAAATTTTGATATTGTTTGCTTTGACAAAGTTCATTATAGACTGAGGCCTCTTTTCTGTTAACCCCAAGTAAATTAAGTCTGGAGTACTTCAGATTGATGTCATAATAATCATTGATATTATCCACACCAATAACTTTATGACCTCGTTTTATTAAAATGTCACATAAATGAAAGCCTATGAAGCCTGCTGCCCCAGTAACTAGAATTTTTTCTCCCGATATTTTTTTATCTTCTTGATTGGTCATATTAGATTTGGGATTTCATTTAACAGAGCAAATATGTAAAATAAATAACGAATTCAACGAACAAATATACTAAGGTTTCATTTTTCCCGACGAAATCCAAGTATTTGTAAAATTTCTCGATTAACGTAAGCGTTCTTTTAACTTACCATAGTGATTTACCCAAAAAATGACGCTGTAGTATAATGTAAATTATAAGGTGTGTCATAACTTGTTAAAATTGAAATTGGCAGGACTTTTGGCTAATATCAAATCGATGATTTGCATGTTTAACAGTTAATAAAAAACTAAAATGTATTTAACCGATTTTAATCACTCTTTTGGCGAAATATACGTTAACAAATCATTTTGCTTTAAAACAATTACTAAATTTACACCTGTAAAACAACAGTTGAATTGATTAATAGCATTATTGATTTAATAGTAAATGATTACAATAATATTTTAAAAATCCCTCAATTAAACTAAATACTATTTATGTTTAATTAAATATTGTTAAAGCGTCGTTTAACGTTAAGTGAAAATTAAAAGTTATTAATTATGAAGATCAAAGTGTTTTAACGTCCATGGGGAATCATCAAAATTAATTTAGTATCCATTAAAGAAGTAAATATTATACTTCTCTAAGTTGAATATGTAATAATATTAGATATAAAAAGTAAAATGTTAACTAAAACAAAAATATATTTATCGTCACCACATATGGGAGGCTCAGAGCAAAAGTATGTTGCTGAAGCTTTCAATACCAATTGGATTGCACCATTGGGACCAAATGTTGATGGCTTTGAAAAAGATATCGAAAATTATCTTGGTGAGCAGGTGCATGCAGCGGTTTTAAGTTCAGGTACGGCAGCTATCCATTTGGCGCTTGAAGTTTTGGGAGTGTCTAAAGGTGATGAAGTTTTATGTCAAAGTTTTACATTTTCGGCATCAGCCAATCCAATCTTGTATCAAGGCGCCACACCTGTTTTTATAGATAGTGAGCCCGAGACATGGAACATGTCTCCAGAGTTACTTGAGATTGCAATAAAGGATAGAATTGAAAAATATAAAAAGCCAAAAGCAATCATCGCAGTACACTTATATGGCATGCCTTATAAGTCCCGTGAAATCAATGCTATAGCCAAAAAATATGAGATCCCAGTAGTAGAAGATAGTGCTGAAGCTTTAGGGAGTACTTATTTTGGGAAACCATGTGGCACGCTTTCTGATATAGGTATATTATCCTTTAATGGAAATAAAATAATAACAACGTCTGGTGGTGGCGCTTTTATAGCAGCTAATGAGGCGTATAAAAAAAGAGCTATTTATTTGTCCACTCAAGCCAGAGATAACGCACCACACTATCAACATTCATCTGTAGGGTTTAATTACAGAATGAGTAATGTTTTAGCAGGTATTGGAAGAGGCCAAATGGAAGTGTTAGATGATCGGGTAGCAGCCAGAAGAAAAAACCATGAGTTTTATAAAGAGCAGCTATCTCATTTTGATAATATTGAGTTTTTAGAAGAACCCGAAGGGTTTTACTCTAATAGATGGCTTACATGTATCAAGACATCATCTTACGAATTAAGAGAAGAAATTAGATCAGTATTATTAAAAGAAGATATAGAATCCAGACCGCTATGGAAACCCATGCATATGCAACCTGTTTTTGAAAACTGCTTGCACTTTACAAATGGTACATCTGAAGACTTATTTAGTAAAGGCCTTTGCTTACCGAGCGGTTCCAATCTAGATATAAAAGACCTAAAAAGAATAACCTATTTAATATCAAAAATCCCCCAATTATGATAAAGAATTACTTTGCCTATTACTCTCAAAAATACGCCTCAAAATGGCTTGTTTTCGGCATAGATTTAACAATGGTGCTGATAACATTTTTTATGGCCTACTTTATTAGGTTCAATTTCACGTTAAACTTTGACGTAAATCAATTCTTATACCAAGTCCCATTTATAATGCTTGTTACTGCAATTAGTTTTTTAATTGTGGGATCGTTTAAAAGTGTGATTAGACATACAGGATTTACAGATGTTGTGAATCTGTTCAAAGCCATATTACTAGCTTCAATATTGACTATTTCATTTGTTTTATTCAATAGAATAACGGGGTTAATTGACGGGTTTACTATTCCGCTTTCTATATTAATTATCCATTCCCTTCTAAGTTTCGTAGCATTAGGGGCAAGCAGATTGATTTTCAAGATGGCCTATAAACATCTTAAATGCAAATTAATTCCTGCTAAAAAAGTTATTATATATGGTGCAGGTGATGCTGGCATAGTGACTTACAATGCGCTTGTGAGCAATATTAATTCAGTATTCGCGATTATTGGGTTTATAGATGATAACGCACAGAAAAACGGTAAGTCTATAAATGGAATAACTATTTTTCCTAAAAGTAAAATCACTAAAGAGTATATAGAATCAAATGAGATTGATGAAATCATCATTTCCTCTCAAAATATTGAAAAAGATAACCTGATTGATTTAGTAGATTTAGATGTTAAAATCACTAAAGTACCACCAATTGAGCAATGGATTAATGGTGAATTAAACGTCAAACAAATCAAGCAAGTACAAATTGAAGATTTGTTGGGACGTGCGCCTATACAAATTGATAACCCAAATCTATTAAATGAATTTAGAGGGGAAACCGTTTTAGTAACAGGTGCAGCGGGATCTATTGGTAGTGAATTGGTTAAACAATTGTCTCATTTTGATGTGGCAAAACTTATTCTAGTAGATCAAGCAGAATCTCCTTTGTATGATTTACAGCAAGATTTAAAGCAAGATAAGAAATTTAATTTCACAGCCATAGTAGCAGATATTAGAGATGGTTTGAGGATTGATACTATTTTTCAACAGCATAAACCTACTATGGTATTTCATGCCGCTGCTTACAAGCATGTGCCGTTGATGGAAAAATCGCCTTATGAATCCATCAAGATTAATGTTAATGGGACAAAACTTCTTGCGGATACTGCCTCTAGATATAATGTGAAGAAATTTGTGTTTATTTCTACCGATAAAGCTGTAAACCCAACAAGCGTCATGGGTGCTACAAAGAGATTGGCAGAGATGTACATAAGCTGTCTTCAAAAAGAAAGTAAGACAAAATTTATAACCACAAGATTTGGAAATGTATTAGGTTCTAACGGTTCTGTAATTCCTTTATTTAAAAAACAAATTGAAAATGGTGGCCCATTAACCTTAACACATAAAGACATTACGCGTTATTTCATGACGATTCCAGAAGCTTCACAATTGGTTTTAGAAGCTGGAACCATGGGTAAAGGTGGTGAGATATTTATATTTGATATGGGAGAATCCGTTCAAATTTACGATCTTGCCAAAAATATGATTAAATTATCGGGACTAAGGTTTCCAGAAGATATCGATATTCAAATAACGGGGCTTAGACCTGGCGAAAAATTATACGAAGAATTATTGGCCAATGGCGAAAACACACTTTCAACATATCATAAAAAAATCCTGATTAGTAAAACCAGAGCGTTAGATGTTGTCAAAATAAAAGCTGATATTGAAGAACTGTGTATCACCAATCGTTTTCAGAATAATAATATTGTTATGAAAATGAAAAATTTGATACCCGAATACAAATCAAATAATTCTGATTATGAGAAATTTGATAAGCGTGTTCAAATTTATAAAAAAGCTAAAGGCTTGAGGAATGATAGATCTGATAAAAAATTCATTGACTTATAGTCTACTAATATTTTATAACTCACAACCTATACTCCCTAATGAAATATTTATTTCCTAAGAAATATTTTAAGATATTATTTGCATTATCATGCCTTGTTATCTTAAATTCATGTGCTACGAAAAAAGATGTCGTTTATTTTCAGAATGCAAAAAACTTTGAAACCATTGTAGACACAGACACCTTTAAAGCGAAACTAAAAACAGGTGATATTGTAAGTATATATGTTTCCACCTTAGACTTAACGGTTACTCAACCATATAACATAATAAGAAATACAGGTAATAATGGATCCTTAATTGATTATTTAATTGATAGTGAGGGTAACATTGATTTTCCTGTTTTAGGCAAAGTAAAATTAGTTGGGCTTACCGTTGAGGAGGCCAAAGAACTGTTCAAGACGAAATTTGCTGAAGGAGATTTATTGAAAGATCCAGTTATTATAATTAGAATTCTTAACTTTAGAGTTACTATTGCTGGTGCTGTTAGTAACCCTGGTGTTTATATGGTTTCTGGGGAACGTATTTCTATATTAGAAGCACTCACTCTTGCAGGGGATTTAACCATAAAAGGACGAAGAGATAATGTTCTTGTGGTTAGAGATTTTAATGGAACGAAAACATATACTAGAGTAGATTTAACGAATAAGGAAGTTTTCAATTCCCCCGTGTATTATTTAACTCAAAACGATTATATTTATGTGGAGCCAAATAACTCATCCATTAGCAATGCTTCTGGAGATTCAAGAATTGGCACTATTATTTCGATATCATCATTTGTTCTAACAACAGCCCTCATATTTGTAACTCGAAGATAGAATTTATGAACACAGATCAAAATAAAATACAATCTAGCAAGACATCTAAAGATTTTAATCTTAAAACTGCAATATATACTTATACCAAACAATGGAAATGGTTTATATTAAGTTGTATTATATTCATGACATTAGCATATGTCTATATTAGATATACCACACCTCAATACGCTGCTTCTGCAAAAATAATGCTCATTGACGAGAATGAAGGCGCTGCAGGAACCTCTGCATTAAATGACTTATCCATTTTTAGCGAAAGTGATGATGCGATGGTAGAAGATGAAATTCAAGTTATAAAGTCAAGAAAGACCTTACAGGATGTAGTAAAAAAATTAAATCTAAATCTCCAGTATTTTAAATTAGGTAGAATTTATGAAACCGAACTATATAAAAATGCTCCATTTCAAGTTAGTTTTGTGGCATCTGATTCCATAATTAATCGAACTAGTTTTAATTTTTTTATCGAAATTCTTTCTCAAACAGAATTTGAGTATAAAGTAAATGAAGACGATTCACCCAAGAAAGCTACTTTTGGTGAAAATATTCCAACTCCTTTTGGAGGTATAATTATTACCCCAGAATCCAATATAAAATCTGCATCAGGAAACACATTCAGGGTTAAGTTAATCTCTGTTGAAAGAGTTGCAGATTATATTAAAAACCGCATATCTATATCTCCTTATGGTAAATCCTCAAAAGTTATTGATATTTATTTGAACGATCCAATTCAGGAAAAAGCAAAAGAAATTATTAATACATTAATTGAAGAGTACAATTTATCTACGATAGAAAAGAAGAATACAAGGTCAAAGAATACTGCAGACTTTATTGATGAGCGTGTTGAACTGATTGCTTCTGATTTGGTAAACGTTGATGATAGTATTGTTCGATTTAAAACAGGAAACAAAATTACCGATGTTACTTCTGAAGCCGGTCAGTTTTTGAATTCCAGTATGCAAAATCAACAACAATTGGATGCATCAAAAACGCAATTACGCGTTTTAAATTATATGAAAGAATCTTTGGATAATAGTTCTGATAGTTATAGCAGTATTCCATCAAATTTAGGTTTGGGAGACGCATCTATCAGTTCCATGTCATCGAAATACAATGAGTTATTAGCCAATAGAGAGCGATTGCTACAAAGTGCGGGAAAAAATAACTCTGTTGTTGTTCAACTTGACCAGACCTTGGATGGTATCAGAAATAATTTAGCGCAAAGCATTGATAATGCATCACGGTCTTTAAATATTCAAATTGGTAGTCTACAAAATCAATCACAACGGATTAATTCCAAAATCTACTCAGTTCCCGGGCAAGAGAGTGAGCTTCGATCTATTGAAAGAAAACAAGGGATTAAGGAATCACTTTATCTTTACTTATTACAAAAAAGGGAAGAAGCAACAATTTCTTTAACAGCGACATCTCCAAGTGTAAAAGTAATAGATACAGCATTTAGTACTAGTGAAGATCCTGTATCGCCAAATAAAAGGGTTGTTTATCTTTCAGGGTTATTTTTAGGTCTTTTAATACCTTTTGGTATTTTTTATGTAAAGGATTTATTGGACACCAAGATCCATAATAAGGAAGACTTAGAAAATGAGATAAAAAACATTACTGTATTAGGTGAAATTCCGAGAGTTAATATCAAAAAAGATGATGCTTTAATTAAAAGAAATGACAGATCCATACTTGCAGAATCTTTCCGAATTATAAGAACGAATTTTGATTATATTAGACGTGGTCGAGATATCAAAGATAACGACAATGTGATTTTTGTGACATCAACCATTAATGGAGAAGGGAAGTCGTTTTTTAGTCAAAATTTAGCTTTAACACTTGCTAATACAGATAAAAGAGTATTATTAATTGGGGCTGACATTAGAAACCCTCAAATTAATACCGCCGTTAAAAAGGATATTAAAAACCAAAAGAGTCTACCAAAAATTGGGCTTACAGAGTATTTGGTTGATAAATCAGTAATTATAGGTGAAGCTATAAACACTTATGAAATTAATGGCAATAAGATTGATATTCTTCTTTCCGGAAAAGTGCCACCAAATCCGGCAGAGCTTTTAATGAGCGACAGAATGAAACCGCTATTTGATACAGTGTCAGCGCAATATGATTTCGTAATTGTGGATACTGCACCAGCAATGCTGGTTACAGATACGCTTTTATTTAGTCAATACGCAGGTCATACCATTTACTTAACAAGAGCTGGTTATACAGAGAAGCGTATTTTGAACTTTGCTCAAGAGTTGCATGCTGAGAATAAATTAAACGGTATGATGCTCGTTGTTAATGATGTCAATCAATCTAATTTTGGATATGGTGCGAAATATGGCTACTATGGAGCTCCAGAAAAGAAAAGCATTTTTAAGAGGCGTTAGAAAACTCTAACTCACAGAGAATACACATTTTGTATGCTCTAAGATTTTAGATAAAGGCTCGCTAATTTTACTATCCATAGTAATTTTAGCGAGTTTTTTAATATGTTCCATTCTGTGGGTATCAGTGCCTGCAAAATCTATCAAATTATTAGCAATTAAATATTGTGCTGTCTTTTCCGTAGTGCTGCCATAATGGTCACTAAGGGATAATAAATTGAGTTGAAATAAGCACCCAAGGTCTTTTAACCTCTTATAATACCCAAGATTATCACTATAATACACATAGCGTTCAGGATGCGCTAAAACTGGAATATACCCCTGCATCTTTATATTGAATATTAGTTCCTCCAAATTGATGGGTGGTTGAAAATATGATAATTCAACCAACACATAATTTTTTTTAAGTGTAAAGAGATGCTTTTCTTTTAGAAGGGTTTCAAAATGGGTGTCCAGCATGTATTCTGCTGCGGGATTAATATCAATAGCTCTTCGTGTCTGGGAACTTATTGATTCTAATAAATTTTCATAGGATTTGCTTATAGTTTCTGCATTGTTTGGATAAAAATCCTGCATAATATGTGGGGTAGCGATAAATTCTTTAATTCCTAGTTTTCTGAGACCCTTGATTAAATCAAGAGATTCTTGCATATTAGCTGCACCGTCATCAATACTAGGAAGGATATGACAATGAATGTCAACAAAATCTTCTAAAAGATCTTTAAGATATATTTTCTTTTTGAAGAAATTAAACATTCATTAATAAGTGTAGTTATTCACGATAGTATTCAAAAGCCTCTAAAATAATGGCATCATCAACTAAGCAATCAATTATAGGGTTTCCAATAGACTCTAATAAAACAAAGTTAATATTTCCGTGATGGTTCTTTTTATCATACTTAAGTAAATCGAGTATGGGCTTATGGTCGTCTTCTAGAATCTCTACCTTTCCATAATAATTAATTAGTGATTCCTTGATCATATCCGCTTGATTCAGATTAAGTTCCGATAATTTTGTTGAAATATAACAAGCTAAAATCATACCAATTACGATAGCCTCTCCATGAAGCAGCGTTTGTTTATCCGCTTTGCTCAGAAAGTACGATTCAATGGCATGACCCAATGTATGTCCGAAATTCAAGGTTTTTCTCAAATTGTTTTCAAAAGGGTCTTTTTCGACGACATCTTTCTTTATAAGTACAGATTCATAGATTAATTCATCTAAATCATCGAAAGCCAATTGAGATAAATTTTTAAGTTTATTCCAATAATTGGCATCTTTTATCAAACCATGTTTGAGCATTTCGGCTAAGCCAGAACGCATTTGATTTTGGGCTAAGGTTTCTAAATAAGATGTATCAATTAAAACGAGGTTTGGTAAACTAATAACGCCAATCTGGTTTTTTAAATGTCCCAAATCAACTCCAGTTTTACCACCAACAGAAGCATCAACCATGGAAAGTAGCGTCGTTGGTAAATTTATATAATCAATACCACGTTTGAAGGTACAGGCCACGAATCCGCCTAAATCGGTCACAACGCCACCGCCAACATTAATTAACAAACTCTTTCTATCTGCATCTAATTCCGATAGTGCATTCCAAACCCCAACACAGGTGTCAATATTTTTATTAATTTCCCCAGATTCAATTTCTATTATCTCAACAACACATGCTGTCTCTAGTTTTTCTAAAAGATTTGGTAAGCAATGCACATGAGTATTCTCATCAACTAAAATGAATATTTTAGAAAAGTTAAATTCTTTAATATGTTCATTTAAAGCAGGGTAGCATACCTCATTAAAATGGATAGTACAGCTTTCGTAAGTGATAGAATTCATGTATAGATAATTGGTATTTTGCATTGTAAAATTAAGTAGATTTTATATAAAATGATAGGATAGGTATAATTATATTTGTTTAAATTTTATCATATACTAAATGGAAAGAATCTTTGATAATACTGAAATTGCATTCGCGCTTAAAAGTGATTCCGAACTAGAACGTGCGTATTTTCTTTTTAAGATGATTTCAATTGAACCTTTGGTTCGTATTGGGACAGCTGCCACTAATTTTGCAATAAAAGCCCATTTGCCTATCGAGGGCTTAATTCGGTCCACTGTTTTTGACCATTTTTGTGGTGGTGTTAATGAAGAGGATTGTTTACCGGTTATAGATAAAATGTATGAGAAGGGCGTGAGTTCTGTATTAGATTATTCGGTGGAAGGGAAAGAGAATAATACAGAGTTTGACAATGCCATGCATAAAGTGATTGAACTGATTAATTTTTCTAAAGAAAAAGAAGCCATGCCTATTGCCGTTTTTAAGCCCACTGGATTTGGTGCTTTTCATATTTATGAAAAAGTGAGTCAAGGTTTACAATTATCGGAAACAGACAAGAACGAATGGAATATGATTAAAAATCGATTTGATGTCGTATGCAAAAGAGCCAAAGCATGTGATGTCGCTATTTTAATTGATTCTGAAGAAAGCTGGATGCAAGATGCCGCTGACGAGTTAGTTTCGGCCATGATGCAAAAATACAATACAGAGAAACCTATAGTATTCAATACGCTACAGATGTATAGACACGACAGATTAGCGTATTTAAAACAGCAACATCAACATGGTTTAGAACATAATTACCATATAGGTTTCAAATTGGTTCGTGGTGCTTACTTGGAAAAAGAAAATGATAGGGCAGAGGAGCGCGGTTATATTTCGCCTATATGTGAAAATAAGGAAGCCACTGATGTTAACTATAATAAGGCAGTAGAATATATGCTTGACCATTTAGATGATATGGCATTATTCGCTGGAACACATAATGAAGAGAGCTCTTATTTATTAATGGAAATGATGAAAGAAAAAGGCTTGAATCCTAAAGATGATCGTATTTGGTTTGGGCAATTATATGGCATGAGCGACCATATTAGTTTTAATTTATCACATAGAGGTTATAATGTAGCTAAATATATTCCTTTTGGTCCTGTAAAAGATGTGATGCCGTATCTTATTAGAAGAGCCGAAGAAAACACATCGGTCGCCGGACAAACGGGTAGAGAATTAAATCTTTTGAGTAAAGAAAAGAAACGTAGAAAGCGCCTTTAAGTTTTATAACAGTAAATCAGAAGATTGTTATCCTATTTTGAAATAACTCTAATCACGCTGAGAAAGATAAGTTTCATATCAAATAAAAGATTTCGTTTTTCAATATAAATTTTATTATAAGTTAGCTTGTCAGGAATGACCGTGTTTATATAGAATTCTTCTGGATTTTCGGCTGCTTTTAAAAGTTCTACTTCATTTCTATATTTTAATGATGCTAAACCTGTAATACCGGGTCTCACTGAAAAAATTATATAATCTTCTTTCTTGTAGAAATTCATATAATGAACTCGTTTAAACTTTTTTAATTCGCTAAAAAATTTTCCTCTTTCACCCATGTTTTGTTTTTCTTTCATTCCATAGCGATGCTATGCAACTCAAAAAGAACCTTCAACTGGTCACAAAATGACTAATTTTCGCCTCAATCCAAAAAGTTTAAACGAGTTTAATAGCGCAGTTCGGGTCTTGGGCCTACAAAACTCATATCGCCAATTAAAATATTAATTAGTTGTGGAAACTCATCAATCTTATAACGCCTTAAAAAGTAGCCTACTTTCGTAATCCTAGAATCACTATTGCCTATAGTTAACAAACCTTCAGCTTCAGACTTGGCGCGCATGGTCCTAAACTTAAAAATTTTGAAATCCTTATTGTTTTTTCCAACTCTATTCTGAATAAATAATACAGATTCCTTAGAATCTATTATAATGATTATCGCTATAACTATTAAAAGCGGGGCAAGAATGATTAAGAATAAAAATGAAAAAAAGATGTCAAAAATGCGTTTCGCCATGTGTATTACTGAAATTGGAAGGAAGCTATAGTCACAAGACTATCACAATTTTCAACAGTTAACATGATCTCCCTATCATCAATTTCTCCTTCTATAGCGTACACACCACAAGGAACTTGCCTAGTATTACTTTTAGAAAAGTCAACATCTCCTTTTTTTAATATATATATGATGGACGCCGAATCAATGATACTATTGTTTATTTGATTCCTGATATCTGAACTAAAAACATGTGGTTTAGAATTGATGTTTTTTAACACTCGAGATTCTGGTCCATAGCTACAAGATGTTCTTTTTCCATTTAGAAAAAATGCTAAAATCACAAGTCCGATTGAGAAGCCGCCAAGATAGTAGCCAATACGCTGAATTAATTTCATGTGTTTATTCTTACCGTTTTTTATTGGTCACATGCGACATCCATTTAATCATTTCACTTGGATATCAAGTTTTAGTTATGGATGTTTCATGTTATTATTTAGAGGAGCGAATTCGGGGAATCTATTCTTTTTAAAATACAAGTAAATTAATATCACTGTAATTTAAATCGAACCATTCACCAACAGATTTACTCGTTAGAATGCCGTGGTAAAAGTACAATCCATTTTTTAAACCACGATCAAATCTCAATGAATTTTCAAGGCCACCATCTTCAGCAATCTTTAATAGGTAAGGGGTGAAAATATTGCTAATAGAAACGGAAGCGGTTCTGGAATATCGGGCTGGAATATTTGGAACACAGTAATGCACTACATCATGCTTTATAAATGTAGGGTTCTTATGTGTTGTCACCTCACTAGTCTCAAAGCAACCACCCATATCAATACTAACATCGATAATAATGGCTCCCTTCTTCATATGTTCCACCATATTTTCTGTCACGAGAATTGGTGATCTATTCGTGCCTCTAACGGCTCCAATAACCACGTCACAGCGCTTTAAGGCTTTCATTAAATTTTTTGGTTGAATGGTGGATGTAAATAAAGGTCTACCTAAATTTGTTTGAATACTTCTTAACTTAGTAATAGAACTATCAAAAACCTTCACATTGGCACCTAGGCCAATAGAACTTCTTGCAGCAAATTCTCCCACAGTTCCAGCACCCAGAATAACCACTTCTAGAGGTGGTACGCCACTTATATTTCCAAACATGAGTCCGTTACCATCACGATTATCCGATAGCAACTCTGATGCAATAAGCACAGATGCTGTTCCCGCAATTTCACTTAAAGACCTTACAGCAGGATAGGTGCCATCTGCATCACGGATAAACTCAAATGCTAAAGCGGTAATACGCTTTGATGCTAAAGCTTCAAAGTATGCCTTAGACTGGGTTTTTAGTTGAAGCGCAGATATTAATATGGTCTGCGGGTTTATAAGCTTGATTTGCTCTAAGCTTGGGGGTTCAACCTTTAAAATCATTGGACATGAAAATACCTTCGAGGTGTCTTTCGATATTTCGGCTCCAGCCTCGCTATAATCCCTATCGCTATATCTGGCTCCATCTCCAGCGCCAGATTCTAAAAGTACGCGATGGCCATTGCTAACTAGAGCAGATACTGCGTCTGGTGTTAAACAGACACGTTTTTCCTGAAAAGCCGTTTCTTTCGGAATTCCAATAAAAAGTTCTCCTTTTCGTTTATAAACTTCTAAGGTTTCTTCCTGTGGTAATAGTTGCTGTTTAGAAAAAGGCGAAAGTGATTTAGACATACTGAATTCATTTTATAAAAAATCAAATTACAAATAAATTTTGTATTGGTTGTATTATGATTACATAAACTTCACCGTAGTTAAGAACGTTTGAGAGGTTCATTGAATACGTAAGAAAAAACTTTTTATTTATTATGGTTTACCCGTAAATTCGTTTGGATTAATTATTTTAAGTTTGCAATAGATATATATTTATGAATTCAAAATTACTATTCTTTTTTCTGCTCTCATTTTCCTTTCTAGGTTTATCTCAAAATATAGAACTAACAGGCCTTGTAAAGGATACGAACAACCAACCTATTGCTTATGCCAATGTCACTTTACATGATGCGGAGGATGCCGGTTTTATTTCAGGAACCATCACAAATGTATCTGGTGAATTCAAATTGGAAAATATAAATACAGGTAATTACAACTTAAAAATAAGCTTTTTAACATTTGAAGCGTATCAAATTTCGATATTTTTAAATAAAAACAAATCTATAGATGCGATTGTTTTGAAAGACAAAATACAGACTCTTGATGGCGTTACTATAATTGCAACGCGGCCTACCGTAAAACGATTTGTAGATCGATTGGTTTTTAATGTGGAAAACTCAACACTATCTGATAATAACGTACTTGATGTTTTAAAGCATACACCTGGGGTCTTGGTGAATCAAGATGCTATTACGGTGAGAAATTCTACACCTACAATTTATATCAATGACAGAAAGGTGCATCTTTCTGCGGATGAAATACAACAACTTTTAGAAGGCGCATCTGCTTCAAATGTTAAATCGATTGAAGTGATAACCAATCCGCCTGCAAAGTATGAGGCTGAGGGTGGGGCAGTCCTCAATATAATAACCAGTAAAAATATTGCCGCAGGTTATAATGGTCGTGTTTTCGGTAACTATAAACAAGGATTTGAGTATCCAAAATATGCAGTCGGGACATCCCATTTTTTTAAAACAAAAAAATTAAACACCTATTTTAACTACAGTCTTAGTCCCAGAAAAGATTATCGACATAATGATGAATTTGTCAATTTTATTGAAAATGACCAAGTCGTATCGAGTTGGGAAACTGATTTTAAACGAACAAGGGAGTCATCAAACCATAACATAAACACCAATTTAGACTATCAAATCAATGCTAATAATTCTATTGGTATTTCTGCCAATGCATTAATTGCACCAAGAGCGAACACGGGCACCAAAGTAAATGCTTTTACTGAAGTTTATGGTGCAGATACTGCTTTAGACTCCATCTTTAACACAAAAAATAATATTGATGAGGAGCGCACCAATTTAGCATTTACGGTAGATTATATTCATAAATTCAAACGTGCAGGAGAGAAGCTTTCAATCAGCGCGCATCACACAAATTATGATTTTAAAAATGACCAGATTGTAAACACAGATTATTTTTTAGCGAATAACAATTTTATAAGAAACAATACATTTCAAACCTTATCTAGTCAAGATATACAGTTATTTACAGCTCAAATGGATTATGAATTGCCCATTAATGATTCTGAGCATTTTGAAAGTGGATTAAAAATCACTGAGATTGAATCAAAAAGCATCCTAACCCAAAATAATTTAGAGAACGGTGCATTTGTTTTAGACGATCTAAACTCTGATATATTTCTATATAAAGAACTCAATTATGCTGCTTATTCCAGTTATACAAAAGATTGGGAGTCGTGGAGCCTAAAAGCGGGGTTAAGAGCAGAGTACACCGATATACAAAGTAATTCTTTATCGACAACTCAAGTTAACGATAATGATTATCTCAAATTTTTTCCTTCTATGTATGTCTTACATAATTTGAACGATAAAAATGTGTTGTATTTAAGTTATAATAAAAGGATCCAGCGACCAAGATACAGTCAACTAAACCCGTTTAAGTATTTTATAAATGATAATGCCTATAGCACGGGTGATCCCAATTTAAAGCCTCAAATAGATGATATCGTCACTTTAGGATATACACTCAATGACACCTATACATTTGAATTATATTATCGTTATGAAAATGATCCTGCAATGGAAATTTCGTTCCAAGACAATGATTCAAGAATATTAAAAAATATTGATACCAATATAGATAGAAACATATCCTATGGGTTGGATTTTATTACGTATACGAAAATAATCCCGCGGTGGAACTTGTATGCATTATCCTCTGTGTTCTATTATGAAAACAGGTTTTTTGCGCTTGAAAGTAATAATGAACTCTATACTACAGATGAATGGTCTGTGTACTTACAACTCATTAATTATTTTACTCTATTAAAGGATAAAAGCCTTAACATAGATGTTTCTTTCAATTATATCTCACCCATAGTCGATGGACCACGTATAATAAGTGATAGGTCTGGATTAAATATCAATTTAAGGAAAACATTTTGGAACAATAGAGCATCTTTAAGTCTGGGTGTCAATGATATGTTTAATTCACAAAACTTCACCCAAATCACTAAATATCTTAATCAAGATTCATTTTTGAAATCCAGAATGGAAAACAGGTTGGTCACTTTTGGGTTTAACTATAAATTTGGAAATTTCAGATTGCAAAACAATAGCAAAGCCATTGATAATGATGAACGTGATCGTTTAGGTAGTAATTAGAAATAATTATTGGTTATTAGAAGTACTCTTTAATTTTGTCCCAAAAGTTTTTAGGTGAGATTTTAAATTCATCTTCCAGATCTTCTAAAGATTTATTGGCATCATTAATTTTGTTGAAAATTTGGGCTCTAATTAAATAAATTGATGGCACAATAATAGCCATAAGAGGAATTAAGTAAATTAATTGATTTGAATCTACAATAGCCTTATCCGTTCTAATTGTGTTTAGTATTTGGTAAGAATACATGGATATAGGTACTAATAATGTATGATACCACCAATGCCGGCAGGTGAAAAACCAAATAAACAATAAAAAAAGTGGAATAATCTTCCCTGCTAATGTCCAAGCTAATACAAATATGCTTTCATAGAATTTACTCTCATATCTACCAAAAAAAGTGTCCCAAATTTTTACATCTGGAACACTTTCGTATAAATAAAATAAATAAGGTGTTGTAGCTATTAAGGTAGCAACAATACTACCAATAATTAAGCCTCTCTTATCCGCAAGGCGCGACTTTAATCCTTGATTTTTCGATTTTTGCAGTTGTTTGCTCATCTTGGTCCATTGTGTTAGCAGCATACGCTGTAAACAACATACCTCCGAAAATTGCTATTGCAATTAAGTACTTTTTAGTTTTCATAATATTAGGGATTTAATTAATTAATTACCCAAATGTAACTAAAGAGTATATTGAAGATTTTACTTAAATGTTAAAATTATGTTAAAAACAGTGTTTTTCAACTTTTCCGCTGTGGGTTTCCCGTAAACCTTCAAAATTCGAAGTTTTTTATGTCATTTATTGTCTTTATTAATTCTTAAATTAATTGTTTTAAAGTGATTATTCTTTTATTTTCTGAATCCATTTCTAACCAAATAGCATCATAATTGCCATCTAATATCGGTTCAATTTTTTCTGGCCATTCTATAATTTTCCAATTTTTAGAATATAAATAATCTTCAATTCCAAAATTATAGGCTTCTTCTAAATCTTTAACTCTGTATAAATCGAAATGGTAAATCGATTCATGATCTAATTCATATTCATTAACTATCGAAAATGTTGGACTGCTCACAGCATCATCACTTCCGAGCTGCTTTACCAAAGCACGAACCAATGTCGTTTTTCCCACGCCCATAGAACCATAAAGCAGTAAGGTCTTGCTAGTGAGATGACTAATTAGCTGTCTGGCCACATCATCAACCTCATTCAAACTATAACGTACGTTCAACTTTCAATTCTTTTATGCAATATTAAGAATATATTTTGGGAAAAACTAATAAAAAAGGTATTTCGTCGATGTTTTTTGTATTACATCTATTATTTTGGACTGAAAACCGCAAAAGGAATTATCATTTCTTCTAGCGAAACGCCACCATGTTGATAGGTATTTCTGTAATAACTAACGTAATGATTGTAGTTGTTGGGATAAGCGAAGAACAAGTCATTTTTAGCAAATATATAAGAACTGCTCATATTAATTGAAGGCAGGTGAATTTCTTGCGGATCTTTAGCCACCAAAACATCTTTAGTATCGTAGGTTAAACTTCTTCCCGTTTTATACCGAAGGTTTAAGCTCGTCTCTCTATCTCCAATAACTTTTGATGGGTTCTTAACATTAATAGTACCGTGATCGGTGGTGAGTATTAACTTGAAGCCTAAATTTTGTGCAAGATGTATCATTTCCAAAAGCGGGGAATTTTTAAACCAACTTACTGTTAAAGACCGGTAGGCTTTGTCGTTAGATGCTAATTCCTTAACCACTTCCATTTCTGTTTTAGAGTGGGACAGCATATCAACAAAATTATAGACCACGACAGTGAGATCATTGTTTTTAAGTGTGTTGAAATTTTCAACTAATTTCTTTCCAGATTTAAGGTTGGTAATCTTGTAATACTCGTGAGACAAATGGTTTAACCCTAAGCGCTTCATTTGCGTTTGTAAAAATTCAGCTTCGTATAAATTTTTACCACCTTCATCGGTATCATTTCGCCAGTATTCTGGAAATAATTTTTCCATGTCACTTGGCATGAGTCCAGAGAAAATGGCATTTCGTGCATATTGCGTAGCTGTTGGTAAAATGCTGAAAAAGGCTTCTTCTTTTTCCTTTTTATAATAGTTGTTGATAATGGGTTCAAAAACCTTCCATTGGTCGTATCTTAAATTATCAATGACTAGCAATAATGTTGGCTGTTCCTTACTTAATTCTGGAGCAATTTTTTCTTTAAATAGCGTATGTGACAGAATAGGCGCTTCGGTATGTGGTTTAAACCAGTTTGAATAATTTTTATCAATATATTTCCCAAATTGCGTATTCGCTTCATTTTTTTGGGATTCCAATATTTCGAACATACCTGCATCTTCGATATCTTCCAATTGTAATTCCCAGTAAATAAGTTTTTGGTATAAAGAAACCCACTCTTCATAGGAATTTACCATAGACAGATCCATGGCTATTTTTCTAAATTCCTGCTGATAGTTAGACGTTGTTTTTTCCGAAACCAATCTAGAATGATCTAAGTTCTTTTTTAAACTTAAAAGGATTTGATTTGGATTTACCGGTTTTATAAGGTAGTCTGCTATTTTGTTGCCAATAGCTTCTTCCATAATATACTCTTCCTCACTTTTGGTTATCATAACTACAGGAAGATTATCTTTTTTTTCCTTAATTTCATTCAGGGTTTCCAAACCAGTGAGTCCTGGCATATTTTCATCTAAGAAGACGATATCAAAATTAGTATCATCTAAAATATCAAGAGCTTCCGTGCCGCTTTGACAAGTCGTTACCACATAGTTTCGTTGTTCAAGAAATAAAATATGAGGTTTTAGTAAATCAATTTCATCATCTACCCAAAGTATTTGTATTGTATTCATATAGAATTAATTAATAGCAGTTAGCGTAATTTGTATTTTGAATGGACTTTATAGACCGCATATAATTATATTTGTGTCTATAAATCATTAATTATTAAAGTTTGAACAAACTTAAGATATTAAACGACCCAATTTACGGTTTTATTACTATTCCAAATACGCTAATTTTCGACTTAATACAGCACAAGTATTTTCAAAGGTTACGTAGAATCACTCAAATGGGGATGTCTTATTTAGTTTACCCTGGTGCGCATCATACGCGTTTTCATCATGCTATAGGTTGCGTACATTTAATGCAACAAGCGGTTAAAGTGCTTCGTTTTAAAGGGGTTAGTATTAGTAATGAAGAAGAGGGAGCTTTATATATAGCGATATTGCTGCACGATATTGGTCATGGTCCCTTCTCTCATGCCATGGAACATAGTATTGTAAATAACGTATCTCACGAAGCCATTTCGTTGCTTTTCATGGAGCATCTTAATGAAGAATTTAACGGAAGTTTAACGCTTGCCATCCAAATATTCAAAGGCGAATACCCCAGGGAATTCATGTGTCAGCTAATATCTGGTCAACTGGATATGGATAGGGCAGATTATTTAAAACGAGATAGTTTTTATACCGGTGTTGCAGAAGGCAATATTAATAGCGAGCGTTTAATAACGATGCTTCATGTGGTTAATGATAAACTTGTAGTAGAGGAGAAAGGCATTTATAGCGTCGAAAAATTCATCATAGCAAGACGGCTTATGTATTGGCAGGTCTATTTGCATAAAACGGGTTTGGTTGCGGAGCAATTACTGATTAGAGTATTAAAGCGCGCTAAGGAACTGCATGTAAAAGGTGATAAGTTAAAGGCCAGCGCTGCACTCCAACATTTTTTAAATAATGAAGTCTCATTGAAAGATTTTAATTCTGAAACTTTAGGTGTGTTTGCAAATTTGGATGATTATGATATTATTTCAGCAATGAAAGATTGGCAATACCATGACGATTTTGTATTGGGTAATTTATCTGAAATGATTATCAATAGGAATCTATTGAAAATTAAGCTCAAAAATAAAAACATAAAAAGTCAAAGTCTTGAAAAACATATTCACGCACTCATTAAAACATATCATATTAGTGATTACGAAGCAAGATATTTTGTATTTAGTGGTAGCATATCCAATCAAGCCTATCAGTTAAAGCACAATAGTATTAATATTTTGCACAAATCGGGAAAGATAGAAGATATCGTAAAAGCATCAGATCAACTTAATTTAAAAGCCCTATCCAAACCTGTTACTAAATATTATATCTGTTATCCTAAGGAAATCTTATAGTTACATTCACATTACATAAAAACCTGTAACGTTTTAATATTACAATCAGCTATTAAATGGATAAAGCAGGAGCACATGAAAAACTTTAGTACATTTTTCCTATTTTTGCGAAGATTAATCAAGAAACAACAAACCTAACTAGTGAAATTTACAGCACAACAAATTGCAGGGATTCTTGAAGGAGATGTAGTTGGAAATCCGGATGCAGAAGTGTCTAAACTTTCCAAAATTGAAGAAGGTTTTGATGGGTCTTTAACGTTTTTGGCAAATCCAAAATATACGTCTTACATTTATTCTACTAAAGCTTCAATAACTATTGTCAATCGGAGCTTTCAGCCTGAAGATGATATTAACACCACGCTTATAAAAGTTGATGATGCTTATTTAGCATTTTCCAAAATATTAGAGTTTTATAATGCAGTAAAATTGAATAAAGCAGGTGTAGAACAACCGTCTTATATTTCAGATTCTGCTAAATATGGTGAGGGTGTCTACGTCGGTGCTTTTTCATATATAGGTGATAATGTAATGTTAGGCAGAAATGTTAAAGTCTTCCCGAGTGCTTATATTGGAGATAACGTAACCATAGGGGATGATACCATTGTTTTTTCAGGCGCTAAAATTTATTCTGAAACCATTATAGGAAACCATTGTATTATAAATTCAGGAGCTATTGTAGGAGCCGATGGTTTTGGTTTTGCACCTAACGAAAATGGTGGTTATAATAAGATCCCACAAACTGGAAATGTCATTATTGAAGATTATGTAGATATTGGTGCTGCTACAACTATAGATCGAGCAACCTTAGGATCAACGATTATAAGACAAGGTGTTAAACTGGATAATCAAATACAAATAGCTCACAACGTTGAAATTGGAAAAAATACGGTAATTGCTGCACAAACTGGAATTGCCGGTTCTACTAAAATAGGAGAAAACTGCCAAATAGGAGGACAGGTCGGTATTGCTGGTCATATAGTTATTGGAAATAACGTGAAGATTCAAGCGCAGTCTGGTATAGCGCGTAATATTAAAGATGATGAAATATTACAAGGCTCTCCCGCAATAGCGCTTAGCGATTACAATAAATCTTATGTTCATTTTAAAAACCTGCCTAAGATTGTTAAAAAAATTAATGATTTAGAAAAAAAATAAAATGGGAATAGTTAATACAGAAATAAAGCAAAAAACCATTGAAAAACCGGTGTCATTAACTGGTGTTGGTTTGCATACTGGTAAAAATGTTACCCTAACATTCAAACCAGCGCCAGCAAATTTCGGATTGGTCTTTAAAAGAATTGATTTAGAAGGCGAACCCGTTATTGAGGCCGATGCCAACTACGTTACTAATACGCAAAGAGGAACATGCTTGGAGAAAAATGGTGTAGTCATTCAAACCTCAGAGCACGTACTTGCGGCATTAGTGGGTTTAGATATTGATAATGCTATTATAGAATTAAATGAGTCCGAGCCACCAATCATGGATGGTTCAGCAAAGTTTTTTGTAGCATCTTTAGAAAAAGCAGGATCAGTAGATCTTGATGCTTATAGGGAAGAGTATGTTGTGAATGAAATTGTTTCATATAAAGATGAGAAATCTGGAAGTGAGATTTTGGTGATGCCTTCAACGGAATATCAAATTACAACTATGGTAGATTTTGGAACGAAAGTTTTAGGAACCCAAAATGCCACTTTAGATCATATTTCAGATTTTAAAAAAGATATATCTGATGCTAGAACATTCAGCTTTCTACATGAAATTGAAATGCTTTTAGAGCACGGTTTAATTAAAGGAGGTGATTTAAATAATGCTATTGTGTATGTGGACAAAGCGTTGTCAAAAGAAACCATGGAGAAATTGAGAGTCGCTTTTAAAAAAGACTCTATAGCTGTCAAACCAAATGGCATATTAGATAACCTAACTTTACATTACCCTAATGAGGCCGCAAGACATAAATTATTAGATGTTTTAGGAGATTTAGCTTTGGTGGGCACTCGCATACGTGGAAAGGTTATCGCCAATAAACCCGGACATTTTGTGAATACTGAATTTGCAAAGAAACTGTCAAAATTAATTAAGAATGAAAGACGGAATAATGTCCCATGTATTGATTTAAATCAAGAACCTTTGATGGATGTCAATCAAATCATGGCTATGTTACCGCATAGACAACCGTTTCTTCTAATTGATAAAGTTTTCGAACTTACAGACAGTCATGTCGTAGGGATGAAAAATGTGACCATGAACGAATCTTTTTTTAAAGGTCATTTCCCAGGAGCACCAGTTATGCCAGGTGTTCTAATTGTTGAAGCCATGGCTCAAACAGGAGGTATTTTAGTATTAAATACGGTGCCAGACCCTGAAAACTACTTAACCTTTTTTATGAAAATGGACAATGTGAAGTTCAAAAGGAAAGTTGTACCTGGAGATACCTTAATTTTTAAATGTTCGTTAATAACACCCATTCGTCGCGGTATTTGTCACATGCAAGGCTATGCCTATGCGAATGGTAAACTTTGTGCTGAAGCAGAACTAATGGCTCAAATTTCTAAAGTAAAATAATTATGAACCAACCACTCGCATACGTTCACCCCGGCGCTAAAATTGCTAAAAATGTTGTTATTGAACCTTTTACCACTATTCATAATAATGTAAAAATAGGTGAAGGTACTTGGATAGGAAGCAACGTCACCATTATGGAGGGTGCACGAATTGGAAAGAATTGTAGTATTTTCCCTGGTTCGGTCATTTCAGCAGTGCCACAAGATTTGAAGTATAACGATGAGGACACGACAGTCGAGATAGGTGATAATGTTACCATTCGAGAATGTGTTACTATAAATAGGGGTACGGCAGATAGAATGAAAACCGTTATTGGTAATAATTGCCTCATTATGGCTTATTGTCACATCGCTCATGATTGTATTGTAGGTAATAATTGTATTTTTTCAAATAATAGCACACTCGCTGGGCATATAACCATTGGAGATTACGTCGTTTTAGCCGGTATGACCGCCGTTCATCAATTTGTTTCGATAGGTAATCATGCCTTTGTTACCGGTGGATCTTTGGTAAGAAAAGATGTTCCGCCTTACGTTAAAGCTGCACGTGAGCCATTATCTTATGTTGGTATTAACTCCGTAGGATTAAGACGAAGAGGCTATACAACAGAAAAAATTAGGGAAATTCAAAATATATTTAGAATTCTCTATCAGCAAAATTATAATAATACCCAAGCCTCAGAAATTATTGAAGCTGAAATGGAAGCAACTCCAGAGCGCGATGAAATTCTTCAATTTATTAAGAATTCGCATCGAGGCATCATGAAAGGATATTTTAAATCAAATTAATTATATGGCAACTACAAGTGATATTAGAAACGGATTATGCATTCGTTACAACAATGATATTTATAAAATAATAGAATTTTTACACGTTAAACCTGGAAAAGGGCCTGCGTTCGTAAGAACAAAAATGAAAAGCGTTACCAGCGGAAAAGTGTTGGATAATACCTTTTCGGCGGGACATAAATTAGAAGATGTTCGTGTGGAAACACATAAGTTTCAGTTTTTATATCATGATGGAGAATTTTATCATTTTATGAACACCGAAGATTACACCCAGATAAGATTATTGGAGGCTGCGCTTGATAGTCCCGGACTAATGAAGGAAGGCGAAGTTGTCACAGTGATTATTAACACAGAAGACAACATGCCACTATCTGTAGAAATGCCTGCGAGTGTTGTGTTAGAAGTTACAGCTACAGAACCTGGTGTTAAAGGAAACACAGCTACCAACGCCACAAAGCCTGCTACTGTTGAAACAGGAGCCGAAGTTAATGTGCCATTATTTATTAATGAGGGCGATAAAATTAAAGTTGAAACCGATAAAGGGACTTACAAAGAACGTGTTAAGGAATAATAAACTAGTCCACAGTTGCCAGTATTCAGTAAGCAGTAATTACGGAACCCTGAACACTGAAAACTGTATACTGAAAACTGAATCATGAAGTTTCCTAAGCCACATACTTTAAAAAAAATCTCCCAACTAATTGATTGTGCTTTTATTGGGGATGACCATTTTCCAGTTCTGGGTATGAATGAAATTCATGTCGTGGAACCTGGAGATATCGTTTTTGTAGATCATCCCAAATATTACGACAAAGCCTTAAGTTCTGCAGCAACAATAATCCTTATTAATAAAAAGGTAGACTGTCCAGAAGGTAAAGCCTTACTCATAAGCGATGATCCGTTTAGGGATTTCAACAAGTTGACCAGTCATTTTAAACCGTTCCACGCTGCGAATACTCAAATTTCAGATTCAGCCGTTATTGGTAAAAACACAATTATTCAGCCCAATTGTTTTATAGGCCATAATGTTACTATTGGCGATCATTGTGTGATACATTCTAATGTGAGCATTTATGATGATACCATCATTGGCAATCATGTCACCATTCATGCGGGAACTGTTTTAGGTGCTAACGCGTTTTACTACAAAAAAAGAATGGAAGGCTACGATCGATTAAAATCGGGCGGACGAGTGGTTATTGAAAACCACGTAGATATCGGTGCAGCATGTACTATAGATAGAGGCGTTACAGGAGACACAACTATTGGTGAAGGGTCTAAATTGGATAATCAAATCCAAATCGGCCATGACACTTTAATTGGAAAAAACTGTTTAATTGCTTCCCAAACGGGTATTGCTGGCTGCGTAGTGGTGGAAGACGACGTGACTATTTGGGGACAAGTGGGTGTAAAAAGTGGGATTACCATTGCCAAAGGGACTGTGCTTTATGCACAATCTGGTTTAGGACATTCCACCGATGAAAATAAAAGCTACTTTGGTTCTCCGGCGGTCGAAGCGAGAGAGCGGTTCAAGGAAATGGCATATCTCAAAAAACTTCCAGAAATATTTAAAAAAATAAAATAACTAAGCTTGAAAAGTGTGTGCAAAATGCTACTTTTGCAAAGCTTTATTTAAATAAAATATAACCCATATGAGTGTTTTAGTAAACAAAGATTCAAAAATTATAGTCCAAGGTTTTACAGGAAGTGAAGGGACGTTCCATGCTAGTCAAATGATTGAATATGGAACCAATGTTGTTGGTGGAGTAACACCAGGAAAGGGTGGCCAAACACACCTTGATAAGCCCGTTTTTAATACAGTTAAAGATGCTGTAGATGAAGCTGGTGCAGATACTACAATTATTTTCGTTCCGCCGGCATTTGCGGCCGATGCGATTATGGAAGCTGCTGATGCTGGTATAAAAGTAATTATTGCTATTACTGAAGGAATCCCAGTTGCGGATATGATTCAGGCTTCTAACTATATAAAAAATAAAGATTGCAGATTAATAGGTCCTAATTGCCCAGGTGTTATAACACCCGGAGAAGCGAAAGTTGGTATCATGCCCGGTTTTGTTTTTAAAACTGGAAAAGTAGGTATTGTTTCTAAATCGGGGACATTGACTTACGAAGCTGCCGACCAAGTGGTTAAACAAGGCTTAGGTATAACAACGGCTATTGGTATTGGAGGAGACCCTATTATTGGAACCACAACAAAGGAAGCGGTTGAGCTATTAATTAATGATCCAGAAACTGAAGCTGTCGTTATGATTGGTGAAATAGGCGGTCAATTAGAAGCAGATGCTGCCAATTGGTATAAAGCAAGCGGTAGTAAAAAGCCTATTATTGGTTTTATAGCTGGTGAAACTGCGCCTGCCGGACGTACTATGGGACATGCTGGTGCCATTGTAGGCGGTAGTGACGACACAGCACAGGCAAAAAAGAAAATTATGAGAGCTTGTGGTATTCATGTGGTAGAATCACCTGCCGAAATAGGAAAGAAAGTAGCTGAAGTTTTGGCTTAAAAATCTAAATATATTTATAAAAGACCTCACAAGAATTTGTGAGGTTTTTTTATTTGTTGCCATCAGTATTTGCTATATTTGAATTCAACTTTTTTTCAAATAAGCCTTTTGGAAAGAATAATACCAATTATAATTTAAAATGGGCTTGAAACAATTTGAGTTATAGTGTGCCCAGATGAGATAGAAAATCAAAGCATAGCCTTAGAGCTACGGTTTTATTTTATAGTGATATATGGGTGCAATAGAAACGAATTTTTAAGCGTATTTTATGTTGTAATTGGTATAACACCAACTAAATTTTACATAACTACATGAAACATCCATAACTAAAAGTTCGATACATAAGGGCAATGATTAAATGGATGTCGCATGTGACCAATAAAAAACAATAGATATAAACACATGAAACTATTAGAAGGAAAAACAGCTATTATCACGGGAGCCAGTCGAGGAATTGGTAAAGGCATTGCTCAAGTATTTGCAGCTCAAGGCGCAAACGTCGCGTTCACGTATAGCTCATCTGTTGAAGCAGCTAATGCATTAGAAAAAGAATTAAATGACTTGGGCATCAAGTCGAAAGGTTATAAAAGTAACGCGGCAAGCTTTGATGAAGCCCAGCAATTAGCCGAAGATGTTTTAAAGGAATTTGGCAACATTGACATATTGGTTAATAATGCAGGAATTACCAAAGACAATTTATTAATGCGTATGGGTGAGGAAGATTTTGATACGGTAATAGAAGTGAATTTAAAATCAGTCTTTAATATGACTAAAGCTGTGCAACGCACGATGCTTAAGCAGCGAAAAGGGTCCATTATCAATATGAGTTCGGTTGTTGGTGTTAAAGGCAATGCAGGTCAAACCAATTACGCGGCTTCAAAGGCGGGTATTATTGGGTTTTCAAAATCTGTAGCGTTAGAATTGGGTTCAAGAAACATAAGAAGTAACGTTGTTGCTCCTGGTTTTATTGAAACCGAGATGACTGCAAAATTAGATGAAGAGGTAGTAAAAGGTTGGAGAGCAGCTATACCCTTAAAACGCGGCGGAACTCCAGAAGATATTGCCAATGTGTGTGTGTTTTTAGCCAGCGATATGAGTGCCTATGTTACAGGGCAAACACTTCATGTTGATGGTGGCATGCTAACATAATAATTTATAGATTGACCATTTTAGTTATCTAAAAGCGTCAAGAATACATGCAAACTGAAACACTATTCTATATTATAATTGCAGGAATAATAGCGCTATTTTTAGCGCTTTTTCAGTATTGGTACAAATCAAAAAATAAATCAAATTTACAAATTGCTTTTACGGTTTTAAGATTTGTGACCTATTTTTCGATGCTTTTACTCATTATTAACCCTAAGTTTGAACAAAACACACTTTCCATAGAGAAACCTAATCTGGCTGTAGCAATAGATAATTCTGCCTCTGTAGAACACCTTGGAAGAAGTCATCAAGTTTCTGCTTTTCTAAATGAAATAAAAGAAAATAAAGATTTACAAAGCAAATTTAATATTGAATTTTACACCTTTGGGGAAGCTTTAAAAGCATCAGATTCTACGACATTCATAGAAGAACAAACCAATATCTCAGAGGTCTTTACTGAGCTGTCCCAAATTTACAAAAAAACGATAGCACCAATTCTGTTAATTTCAGATGGCAATCAAACTTATGGTGATGATTATGAATATACATCTCTAGTTCATAATCAAGCAATCTTTCCCGTTATTCTGGGTGATACCGTAAATTACACCGACTTAAAAATCGAACAGCTTAATGTTAATAAGTATGGCTATTTAAAAAACCGCTTTCCCGTTGAAGCCATAGTGGTTTATAATGGTAGCAAGTCTTTGAATTCACAATTTGAAGTAAAACAAAATGGTATTAAAATTTATAGCGAGACCGTCACTTTTTCAAAGAGCAACAATTCCAAAACTATCAATTTTACATTACCAGCAAATAGGGTAGGAGTTTCAAGCTATAAAGCCACGATTGTTCCTATTCAAAATGAAAAGAATAAAATAAACAACTCGCAAAATTTTGCTATTGAAATCATAAATGAACAAACCAAAATTGCGGTTATTAGTGATTTATTGCATCCAGATTTAGGTGTTTTAAAAAAGAGCATTGAAACAAACGAACAGCGTTCAATTCAATCCATGAATCCAAAAAAGGCTTTGTCTCAAATAAATGATTTTCAATTATTTATACTTTATCAACCAAACAATTCATTTAAAAAATTAATTCAAAGTTTAGATAGGGAAAATAAAAACCGATTTGTTATTGCCGGATCTAAAACCGATTTAAGCTTTCTTAATACAGTAAATAAAATTTATCAGTTTGAAACCACGAGCCAATATGAAGATTATCAAGCTGCATTAAATCCTTCCTATGCACCATTTATTATAGACGATATTAATTTTGAATCTTTTCCGCCAATAGTATCTAATTACGGTCGAGTTGATTTTTCAATTCCGTTTGATGTAATTTTGAACAAAACACTAAATGGTATTTCAATTGATCAACCACTATTGGCCACATTTGAAACCAATGGCAGGAGGGAAGCCGTGCTGTTTGGAGAAAATGTATGGAAATGGCGCGCCCAAAGCTATCTCAATTCCAAATCGTTTAACGGGTTTGATGATTTTTTCGGTAAGCTAATTCAGTATTTGGCATCTAATAAACAACGCGATCGGCTCAATGTAGACTACGAATCCTTTTATAATGGCAATACGAATATCATCATTAAGGCGCAGTACTTTGATGCCAATTATGTTTTTGATGGTAGGGAAACTATTGAAATGGTTCTAAAAGATGAGTCGTCAAAAGAAACAAAAACCCTCCCTTTTGTATTAAAAAACAATAGCTATCAACTGAATTTAAACGGAATGGCTCCCTCATCATATAGTTTTACTGTCAGAACCCAGAACAACAAAATGTCGAAATCAGGACGGTTTCAAATTTTAGATTACAATGTTGAGCAAAAGTTTTTGAATGCCAATGTAACAAAGTTGCACCAAGTAGCAACTAACAGTCAAGGTAAAAGCTATTTTATTGACAAGATTGAGGGTTTAATACCTGAATTATTAAAGGATAATCGTTTCCAATCCATCCAAAAAAACAATAAAAATATCATACCTTTGATAGATTGGAAATACCTACTTATACTCATCATACTAAACCTCACTTTAGAGTGGTTTTTACGGAAATATAACGGATTAATTTAAACTAAAAAGAATGGAAAGATTACCAAAAATTGCATTGCCAATAATTATAGCAATTATTGCTTTAATAATATTAATAACCAAATCAGCAGTAACCATAGATTCTGGAGAGGCTGGAGTACTTTTTAAAACCTTTGGGGAAGGTGTTGTTATTGATGAACCACCAATGGGAGAAGGTTTTCATATTGTTGCTCCTTGGAACAAGGTATTTGTTTACGAAGTACGTCAGCAAGAACTTTTTGAAAAAATGAAAGTGTTATCTTCAAACGGATTGGAAATTCAAATTGATGCTTCGGCTTGGTACGAACCTGTTTATAAGGATCTGGGAAATTTACACCAATCTCTTGGTCAAGATTATTTGCAGCGAGTTATTCAACCTGCAATTCGTAGCGCCGCTCGTAGTGTAGTAGGTCGATATACGCCTGAGCAATTATATTCAAGCAAGCGGGACGCTATTCAAGATGAGATTTTTGAGGAAACAAAAAAAATTCTTGAAAAGCAGTTTGTACAGTTAAACGAAGTACTTGTTCGTGATGTCACTTTACCAAATACCATTAAGGACGCTATTGAGCGTAAATTAAAGCAAGAGCAAGAATCTTTAGAATATGAGTTTAGATTGGTAACGGCAGCAAAAGAAGCAGAAAAAGTAATTATTGAGGCTGAAGGAAAAGCAGAGTCAAACCGGATTTTAAGTGCCTCTTTAACCGATAAAATTTTACAGGATAAAGGTATCGATGCGACTATGAAATTAGCAGAATCACCTAATAGTAAAATAATTGTTATTGGTTCGGGAGATAGTGGTTTACCTATTATTTTAGGAAATCAATAAGAAGCACTCAAGATTTTCGATTGTTTTTGATTTTAAATACCAAAAACAATGAAATCACTAATAATCTGAAAAAAGATAACAATCTTTGGAATTGTTAGATATAATTTCAGATATTTGTAACACAAAATCAAAACATGAACTTTATTCAAATCCATCATCATTTTCATATTTGCCCTCAAGCGAAGTGAAAATGTATTGAATAAATTCAAAATATATTTAAACCCGTTTGAGACAATCAAGCGGGTTTTTTAATTTTAGTTCGCATAAATTGTTTCAAACTCATAAAAATGAAAAATGAGTAAATTAAAAATTGCAGTACAAAAATCAGGACGTTTACATGACGATTCCATGGCTTTATTAAAGGATATTGGTATTTCTATAGATAATGGAAAAGATCAATTAAAGGCTTCCGCAAAAAATTTCCCAGTCG
Organism: Changchengzhania lutea; assembly: GCF_006974145.1. Classification (NCBI taxonomy): domain Bacteria; kingdom Pseudomonadati; phylum Bacteroidota; class Flavobacteriia; order Flavobacteriales; family Flavobacteriaceae; genus Changchengzhania; species Changchengzhania lutea. The sequence continues at coordinate 3,567,404 of NZ_CP039456.1, forward strand.
AAGTCTTTTATTTAAGAAATGGTGATATTCCACAATATTTAAAAGATGGCGTTGTTGATGTGGCCATAATTGGCGAAAACGTATTGATTGAAAAAGGCAATGATATTCTTATTGCAGAAAAATTAGGATTCTCAACGTGTAGAGTGTGTATTGCGGTTCCTAAAGCCATGACATACAATAGTATGAATGATTTGGAAGGTAAGCGTATTGCTACCTCGTATCCAAATACGGTCAATCAATATCTTAAAGAAAAGGGCATCAATGCGAACCTTCATATTATTAATGGTTCCGTAGAAATAGCGCCTAATATTGGCTTAGCAGATGCTATTTGCGATATTGTGTCTAGCGGAAGTACCTTATTCAAAAATAATCTGAAGGAGGTTGAAACTATTTTAAAATCTGAAGCGGTACTAGCTGTTTCCCCTCTTTTAAGTATAGAAAAGCAAGCCATATTAGATAAAATTCAATTTAGAATTCAATCCGTTCTAAAAGGCAGGCAATCCAAATACATATTGTTGAATGCACCTAACAACAAATTACAAGATATTATAAACGTTCTTCCAGGAATGAAAAGCCCGACGGTATTGCCACTTGCCGAGGCCGGTTGGAGTTCTGTGCATTCCGTTATAAATAAAAACCAGTTTTGGGATGTGATTGACGAACTGAAAAACAAAGGTGCCCAAGGTATTTTGGTTTGTCCAATCGAAAAAATGGTGCTTTAAAGCAAAGGCTATGCAAATTATAGATAATCCTAATAGAAGTGAATGGTCAGATATTTTAAAACGGCCTACGCAGACAGTCTATGCTATTGAAGCGACAGTAAATCAGATTTTTGATGACGTAAAGCGAGAAGGTGATGTGGCTATTAAAAAATATACATCGCAGTTTGATAAGGTTGATTTAAATTCAAACATGGTTTCAGAAGAAGAGATTGAAACTGCCATTTCCCGTGTTCCCAAAAAGCTACAGAATGCCATAAAAACTGCAAAACAAAATATAGAAGTTTTTCATGCTGCCCAGAAAACATCAAGAATAGAAGTAGAAACCACTGCAGGCGTACAATGTTGGCAAGAAAAACGTCCCATTGAAAAAGTGGGATTATATATTCCAGGAGGCACTGCACCCTTGTTTTCAACGGTTTTAATGCTTGCTGTTCCAGCACAAATTGCAGGTTGTAAAACGATTGTATTATGCTCGCCACCAAATAAAAAAGGTGCCCTAGCACCAGAAATTCTATTCGCGGCAAAATTGTGCGGGGTGACTAAAATTATAAAAGTTGGTGGCATTCAAGCCATAGCCGGTTTAACATTTGGAACCGATACGATTCCCCAAGTATATAAAATTTTTGGTCCAGGAAATCAGTTTGTCACAGTAGCAAAACAATTGGCAACTAAGTATGGTGTTGCTATTGATATGCCTGCTGGCCCAAGTGAATTATTAATAGTTGCAGATGCCAACGCCAATGCAGCCTATATCGCTTCGGATTTGTTGAGTCAAGCTGAACACGGCACAGACAGTCAGGTTATTTTAGTGGCCACATCAAGAAAGTTAATTGATTTGGTTTCAAGAGAAGTCGAGAAGCAATTAAAGGTGCTTCCGCGTAAAGCGATTGCAGCAAAAGCAATAGTGAATTCCAAACTGATCTTTGTTGGAAATGATGAAATAGCATTACAACTCATAAATGAATATGGCCCAGAACACTTCATTATTTGCAGCAAAAACGAATCTTTTTTTGTGGATGGTATTTCCAATGCGGGTTCAGTTTTTATAGGAGATTATACGCCAGAGAGTGCCGGCGATTATGCATCAGGAACCAATCATACCCTACCCACTAACGGATTTAGTAAAGCCTATTCTGGAGTGAATTTAGATAGTTTTCTAAAGGCTATGACCTTTCAAAAGATTTCAAAAGAAGGCTTGTTAAATATTGGTGAAACTATAGAACTGATGGCTGAGGCAGAAGGTTTACAGGCTCACAAAAACGCGGTGTCAATCCGATTAAAAGATTTGAAATAATGGATATTCAAAACTTGATAAGGCCTTCAATAAAAGCACTTAAACCGTACTCTTCTGCACGTGATGAATTTCAAGGTAGTAATGAGACTATGGTGTTTTTAGATGCCAATGAAAACCCATTTAATAATGGAATCAATAGATATCCAGATCCACAGCAGGGAGCACTTAAGTCAGTATTATCAGATATTAAAGGTATTGCTCCGGCAAATATTCTATTAGGCAATGGCAGTGATGAAGTTCTTGATTTAATTTACAGAGCATTCTGTGAACCCAATCAAGATAATGTCATCATTTTGCCTCCAACTTACGGTATGTATGAGGTGTTGGCCAATCTGAATGCCGTTGAGATTCGTAAGGTAAATTTACTTGAGAACTTTCAACCCAATGCCGAAGCTATTCTAAGTATTATAGATAATAATAGCAAAGTACTTTTTCTATGTTCGCCCAATAATCCCACCGGAAATAGTTTCAGTCAAGAAAGTGTAGAAGTACTTTTAACGAATTTTAAAGGCATCGTTGTTATTGATGAAGCGTATATTGATTTTTCAAAAGGAGCAAGTTGGTTAAAGCGATTAGAAGAATTCCCTAATTTAATTATCACCCAGACCTTATCCAAAGCTTATGGTATGGCGGGAATACGCCTAGGTATTTGTTATGCTTCGGCAGATATAATCTCCGTTTTGAATACCATAAAACCGCCATATAATATCAATGAACTAACGCAGCAAAAAGCAATAGAACAGTTGGGTGTAGTGGATTTGGCAAAAAACCAAATAGCGGCTATTCTTGAGGAACGTGAGAAATTGATAGCCGAATTAAATCAGGTTACCTTTGTTTCAAAAATTCATCCTTCTGATGCCAATTTCATATTAATAAAAGTCGATGACGCCACACTGCGTTATAATCAATTGATCGAACAGGGTATTGTGACTAGAAACCGAACCACGCAACCTGGATGCAATAATTGCTTAAGATTAACGATTGGCACTTCAGATGAGAATAAAAAACTAATAAAAACCTTAAAGTCTATATAATGAAACGCGTACTTTTTATTGATAGAGATGGCACAATAATTAAAGAACCTGCAGATGAGCAAATTGACTCGTTGGATAAGTTGGGGTTCTACCCAAAAGTATTCGAATATTTGGGGAAAATTGCTAGAGAATTAGATTTTGAAATGGTTATGATTACTAATCAAGATGGATTAGGGACTACAGATTTCCCTGAAACTGATTTCTGGCCCATTCATAATTTTATCATTAAGTGTTTTAAAGATCAAGGCATCGACTTCAAAGAACAGTTTATTGACAGAACATTTGCAAAAGACAATGCGCCAACAAGAAAGCCGAATACAGGTTTATTGACAAAATATTTCTCTGATGATTATGATTTAGAAAACTCATTTGTTATTGGCGATCGATTAACCGATATAGAGTTGGCGAAAAACTTAGGTGCAAAGGGTGTTTTCATAAACGACGATACACACTTGGGCACCAATGAAATAACGGTTAAGCGCGAAGCATTAGATAGTTTTATTGCTTTAGAATCTAATGATTGGGAGAACATCTATGCTTTTTTAAAAACTAAAGAAAGAACAGGTCGTATTGTTAGAAATACAAATGAAACAAAAATTGCCATTGACCTGAATTTAGATGGCACCGGAAAAAGTCAGATGGATACGGGATTAGCATTTTTCGATCATATGTTGGATCAAATTGCACGTCACGGTCAGTTAGACCTAACTATAAAAGTAGATGGCGATCTGGATGTCGATGAGCATCACACTATAGAGGATACAGCCATTGCTTTAGGCGAATTATTCAATACGGTTTTAGGCAATAAATTGGGCATTGAACGTTATGGCTTTTGCTTGCCAATGGACGATTGCTTGTCTCAAGTTGCCATTGATTTTGGAGGTAGAAATTGGCTGGTCTGGGAAGTCGATTTTAAACGTGAAATGATTGGTAAAATGCCTACTGAAATGTTTTATCATTTTTTTAAATCATTCACAGACGGAGCAAAATGTAATCTAAACATCAAAGCAGAAGGCACCAATGAGCACCATAAAATTGAAGCCATATTTAAAGCCTTCGCAAAAGCAATTAAAATGGCCGTAAAACGCGATGTTGAAAAAATGATCCTGCCTTCAACGAAAGGCATGCTATAAGCCCCCTAGCCCCCAAAGGGGGAATTTCAAGATTTGTTTAAAATGCAAATTGAAATTTTAATGAAATTTAAAAAAAATGAGTAAATCTATAGGTTTGAGTAAGCGTCCTTCCCCTTTGGGGAAGCTAGAAGGGGCTTCTTCTTTAGTCATTATTAATTACGGCGCTGGCAACATAAAAAGTATCCAATTTGCTTTTAAACGATTGGGTTATGACGCGGTATTGTCCAACAATCCAGATGAAATATCAGCTGCAGATAAAATTATCTTTCCCGGCGTAGGTGAAGCAAACTCTGCCATGAAGATGTTGAAAGAAAGTGGTCTCGATCAATTGGTTCCCACCTTAAAGCAACCTGTATTGGGCATTTGTTTAGGCATGCAATTATTATGTAATACTACAGAAGAAGGCGATACGAAAGGTCTTGGCGTCTTTGATACGGAAGTAAAAAGGTTTTCAAGCGATGTGAAAGTTCCTCATATGGGATGGAATGTCATAAAGGATTTAAAATCCGATTTATTTAAGGGCATCAAAGAAAATGAATATATGTATTTGGTACATAGCTATTATGCCGAACTTTGCGACCAAGCCATAGCCACAACAGATTATCAGGTAAATTATGCTTCAGCCTTACAACATGATAACTTTTATGGCGTTCAATTTCATCCAGAAAAGAGTAGTATTGCAGGAGCACAAATTTTAAGGAATTTTTTAAATTTATAACAAATAAATTCCCTCTCTTTTGGAGAGGGTTAGGGAGAGGATGAGAATTATACCAGCCATAGATATTATTGACGGAAAATGTGTGCGTTTAACCAAAGGCGATTATGGCACTAAAAAAATATATAGTGAAAGTCCGTTAGAAATTGCTAAAGCCTTTGAGGCCTCAGGTATTGAATATTTGCATCTGGTGGACTTAGATGGAGCTAAAGCGCAACACATTGTGAATTTTAAGGTTTTAGAACAGATTGCCTCTAAAACAATGCTCAAGATTGATTTTGGTGGTGGATTAAAAACAAATGAAGATTTGCACATTGCATTTAATTCTGGCGCAAGGCAAATTACTGGTGGCAGTATCGCCGTAAAAGACCCACAAACGTTTGAAGGATGGATTTCTAAATATGGCGCCGCTAAAATTATTTTAGGTGCCGATAGTGACGATGGTAAAGTGTCCATAAGCGGATGGTTAGAGCAGAGTAAAGAAGAGTTGATTCCGTTTATAAAGAAATATCAAAAGAAGAGCATCCAGTACGTCATTTGTACTGATATTTCCAAAGATGGCATGCTAGAAGGACCATCTGTAGATTTATACAAAAATATTATCTCAGAATGTTCTAACAGTAGTAGCGGTCAGTCTATTAAACTGATAGCTTCTGGTGGTATTTCCTCTATTCAAGAACTACCTATTTTAAAGGACATTGGTTGTGAAGGCGTGATTATTGGGAAAGCTATTTATGAAAATAGAATTAGTTTAAAAGAATTGGAGAAATTTGTGTAGATGCTAACAAAACGAATCATCCCCTGCTTAGATATAAAAAATGGTCGTACCGTGAAAGGCGTTAATTTTATTGATTTACGTGATGCTGGTGACCCAGTGGAACTGGCAAAACAATACGCCGATATAGGCGCGGACGAATTGGTCTTTTTGGACATCTCTGCCACTTTGGAAGGCCGTGCTACGACTTTGGATATGGTTTTACATGTGGCTGAACAGGTCAACATTCCATTTACTGTAGGCGGCGGCATTTCCAGTGTCGAAGATGTTGATGCGCTTTTACAATGCGGCGCAGATAAGGTATCTATTAATTCATCTGCCATAAAAAGACCTGATTTGGTAAATGAATTGGCCAATAAATTTGGAAGCCAATGTATCGTGGTCGCCATCGATGCAAAACAAGTTGATGGAAACTGGAAAGTGCATATAGCGGGCGGTAGCATTCCAACAGATCTTGATTTGTTTGAATGGGCAAAAGAAGTGGAGCAACGCGGTGCCGGTGAAATTTTATTCACGTCCATGAATCACGATGGTACTAAAAATGGTTTTGCCAATAAAGCTTTGTCCCAATTGTCAGAACTATTGAACATTCCAATTATAGCATCAGGAGGTGCGGGTAACGTTCAACATTTTATTGATACATTTAAAATTGGTAAAGCAGATGCTGCATTAGCTGCCAGCGTATTTCATTTTGGTGAAATACCAATTTCAGAATTAAAAAAAGAATTAAAAGCAAATCATATCGAAGTGCGATTAGCCCCTAGTTCTTAAAGGATGGACTAACATTGAATTAAATATTTAAACATGAAAAACGAAATAAATACAGGTGTTATTTCTCCCCCTTGGGAGGAGTTAGAGGGGGCGTTGGTACCCGCAATCATTCAAGATGCCATCACCAATAATGTGTTGATGTTGGGTTATATGAATGAAGAAGCCTACTCGAAAACGATAGAGACAAAACAAGTTACTTTTTTTAGTAGAAGTAAACAGCGCTTATGGACCAAAGGCGAAGAAAGCGGTAATTTTTTAAACCTAGTCAGTATAAAGAACGACTGTGACAATGACACTTTATTAATTCAAGTCAATCCAGTAGGCCCAACCTGTCATAAAGGCACAGACACTTGTTGGAATGAATCAAATACGGTGAATTATGGTTTTCTCTCTCAGCTCGAAGATGTTATAAAAAACAGAAAAGAGAATGCAGATTCAGAAGAGTCTTATGTGGCTTCCTTATTTAAAAAAGGTATTAATAAAATAGCTCAGAAAGTAGGCGAAGAGGCCGTTGAAGTTGTGATTGAGTCGAAGGACAATAATGATGATTTGTTTTTAGATGAAAGTGCTGATTTGCTGTTTCATTATTTAATATTGTTACAAGCTAAAGGGTTCACCTTAAATGATATTGCATCTGTTTTAAAAAAACGCCATAAATAAAAAACGAAACACTATGTTTTCATATAATGCTTCGTTTTAATTATTTAAGATAGCCAACCTTTAGCATTGGCGTGCCTAGAAAATAAAAGAAATAGAATGGCAAATACAATAATCATGATGGTCATTACCATACTGGACTCGTATCCATTAGTTAATACGTAACCCATTTGAAAAATCACGGCAACTAATGAAATAAGCCATAAAGTTGTGGCCCATTTTTTTCTAATGAGCAAGGCAATGCCAGCCAATGCCCCACTAAATACAGCAATTGCAAATGCCGCAGTTACCCATGCCGGTGTATTAGCGACCATATTTAATTGCTCCTCACTGTACATAGCACGAAAGCTGTCCGTATCAAAAGCTTGTTGTAGGTAGGCATTAACGCCCATTAAGTTCCAGATAAGAGCAATGACGCTAATGATCCAAAACCAAATTGGTGGTTTGTTTGAAGGTGTAGTATTCATAATAAAGCGTGTTAGGTTGGTTAATAATGTATACAAGGTATAATTTTTTGCTATAATAATAAAATATCATACTTTCCGAATCTTTAAAATAGTTATGAAGAAATACTTTTACCTTATAAAAATTCAATATTTAGGCTACCGTTTTCACGGGTGGCAAAAGCAACCTAATGTAAAAACCGTACATCTTATGGTTGACAGAACATTGAATTTTATTCTTGAGGGCAAGTATTTTAAAAGTTTAAGTTCCGGCAGAACCGATGCTATGGTGTCCGCAGAATCGGCGGCGTTCGAATTATTTTTAAGAGCGCCCATTGTGGATTTAAAAGACTTTTTAGCATTATTTAATCATAATTTGCCACAGGATATTCGTGCTTTGGATATCGTGGAAGTGGATGCCGGTTTTAATATTATTCAAAGTTCAAAAATTAAAGAATATTTATATTTATTTACACATGGCGAAAAGTGCCATCCCTTTTGTGCGCCCATTATGACAACGATTCTGGATGATTTAGATATAGCGCTTATGAAAAAGGGTGCGAAATTATTTGAAGGGACTCATAATTTTAAAGCCTATTGCTTTCGCCCGACGGATAACGGAATCTATCAACGTGAAGTCTTATGCTGCGAATTGGTAGAAAACACGGTATATACAGCGAGTTATTTCCCTAAGGACACCTACTTCCTTAGGGTGAAGGGCAAGGGCTTTATGCGCAATCAAATCCGACTTATGATGGGCACCTTAATCGATTTAGGCAAAGGGAACATCACCATAAAAAGTATTGAAGAAAGCCTACTTCCTAACTACGATGAGCAAATGAATTATATAGCTCCAGCATCTGGTTTAATACTTCATAGTGTAGAGTTTCAGTAGCGACCCAAAAGGCCGTATTTCCCGTTTTAATCTTTATAAAGGCAATCTAGTTCTCTGGAAATCAGACCACAAATAATATACTATGGTGATTTGAGCACGCATTTAGTTGGAATGAGCTAGGGCCTCTTTTTTATTTCCCTTAAATTTGCCATAGATGTATTAAACATAAAATTATGAAAAAAATAATAGTAACATTCGTATTCTTATTTACACTTTCAACAGTTTTTACAGGTTGTAGAGATGAAAAAACGCCTGACGAGAAAATTGAAGAAGCTATGGAAGACATGGGTGAAGATTTAGAAGATGCTTCTGATGACGTAAAAGATGCTGCTGAAGATTTACAAGATGAAATTGAAGAGGCCAGAGAAGAAGCTAACGATGATAATTAGCATTTAGGATATATTGAACTCATCTTGACTTTTTCTATTTCCTAAAAAATGGCCGAAATCTGACCATATTTCGTTACTTTTTTTATCCGTAGCGATGCTATGACTTTCAAAAAGTGCCTAATCTGGATAAATTTCATCTCATTTTCGGTTAAACACAAAAAGTCAAGATGAGTTCATTTTGAAAAAATAAATTAAGTATAAATAGTTAAAATTTAAAATTATGAAGCATTTATTATATGTATTTGCATTACTAATTGCTGGTAATGTGGTTGCACAGGAAAAACCTACAGAGGTAAAGGAAGAAACTGAAACTAAGACTGTTAAGGTTAAGGACGATGAAAAAACCACTGAAAGAAAGGTTAAAGTTATCACTAGAGAAACTTCTGAAGTAGAATTGGATAAAAGCCAAAAAGAAAAGGTAAATCAGGATCGCGTAAAATCAAGTGCAAAAGTTGAAAAACTGGTGCTTGTTGACAATGATGGAGACTCAGAATATGATGCGATTACTAAAGAAAGTTATTTTAGTCTTAATGACGAGAAATACTTATTCAAACCAACTAACAGAGGTTTTGATATTAATTATAATACAGAAGCTGACGAATTTGAAAGCTTCGGAAATGCTTTAAGCACCAAATCTGATGGGTATTATATTGTAAACGGAAAATCCCATGCTGGCATTGGGTATTTTGACAAGGAAGGGAACTTTGTTGTGGAATACTATAATCAGGAAGCTGATCAGATTGAAGTTAAAACATACATGAAAAGAAAATAAAATAGAGTTAATTGCATTTAAAAAGTCCCAATTTAATTGGGACTTTTTGTATTTTACATACTTTATAAATATAAGATCTTTAATATGAAAGAAACCGTACCAAAGTCAGTTTTCAATTTTCTAAAAAAGTTAGAAAAAAATAATAATAGGGAATGGTTTAATGATAACAAAAGCGAATTCAAAGCCCTCGAAAATGAAGTAAAATTGGTTTATCAGGCTGTTTATAATAATTTAAACAAGCACGATGAACTGGACAAACTCAAGTTGTTCAGAATTTACAGGGATGTGCGGTTCTCTAAAAATAAAGCACCCTATAAAACACACTTTGGTGGATCATTCCACAGAATAAAACCAAGACTAAGAGGTGGTTATTATTTACACCTGCAACCCAACAATGAAAGTTTTATTGCGACCGGTTTTTGGGAGCCAGCAAAAGAAGACCTACACAGAATTAGAAAAGAGTTCGAAATGGATGACGAAGAGATTAGAGCTATTTTAGATAACGAGAATTTTAAAAGTATTTGGGGTGGTTTTGTTGGCGATGAATTAAAAACGGCGCCCAGAGGTTTTGATAAAAACCATAAATCTATCGATTTAATAAAACGAAAACAATTCATATTCACCAAAAAATTCACTGATAAGGACGTTTTTGATGAAGATTTTATACAGGTAGTCGATAAAGCTTTTCAGGCTATTCGCCCATATTTCAATTATATGAGCGATGTCTTAACAACTGATTTGAATGGGATGTCAACGCTTAAAGATTAAACTGCTTTAAGCAATTCGGGTTTTACAAAAAGCTGAACATTACTCAGTAAACGTTCTTTTACAATATTCATCATCCGCTTATTCAAAGCTGATGAATTTTCGATATATAGCAGATATTCTTCAACGGTAAATTGTCCCATAATCATACCCTTTAAAGAATTTCGAAATTTCATATCTCTTTGAATTGAATTTTCAATATAAACCAGACGTTTTTCCAAAGTTAAATTATGGAAAACGGATTTATGCTTTACAATATAATTTTTAAAAGCCTCAACCAATAAGTCATTCTGAAATTTAATGATGGGGCGCAACACTAAGTTTTGAAATCGTTCATCGCTACTCATATAATCATTAATGGTGGCGCTAGGAATTTCCGGTCTAATACTCTTTAAGCTAAACTGTCTCGTGTTCATAATGTATGGTTTTTACTAAAAATATATATAAATGAAGCACGTATGTCGATGACCAACTATAATTATCAACTATATTATTAACAATAAATAATACTATCTTTATTTTAAAAATATTCATATGAAATTTGGAAGCGTAGATAATCCAGAAACTGTTGACTTTACTTTACCTCAGGATCACCCAGATACAAAGCGAGTATTGAATTTGGTAAAGGACGATAATTTACCAGAAATATACGTAGGATGTGCTAAATGGAATCGGGCAGACCTAAAAGGATTTTATCCCAGAGGCACGAAGGACGAATTGGCGTATTATTCAAGACAATTTAATTCTATTGAATTAAATGCTACTTTTTACAGAATTTTCCCTTCTGATCAATTTGCAACATGGTACGATAAAACCCCAGAAGGGTTCAAGTTCTTTCCTAAATTAAATCAAGAAATTAGTCATTGGAAACGATTGAATGGGACGAATGAAGTTGTTCAAAACTATTTAAATAATGCTTCGAATTTAAAAGATAAATTAGGTACTATTTTTCTTCAAATGCACAGTAATTTTGCTCCAAAGGATTTTGACAGGGTTATTGCTTTTGTCGAAAACTGGCCAAAAGAATTCCCACTAGCCATTGAATTCAGACACACAAATTGGTACAATGACGACTCTGTAGCCAATGAATTATATCAACTTTTAGAATCAAATAACATATCCAACGTAATTGTCGATACAGCAGGAAGACGGGGTTTAATGCATATGTGTTTAACAAATTCAACAGCTTTCATTAGATATGTAGGAGCAAATCACCCATCGGATTACACGCGTTTGGATGATTGGGTTGCGCGTTTAAAAACATGGAAAGATCAAGGGATAAAAGAAATTGACTTTTTTATTCATCAAAACATTGAAAAAGAGTCTCCGCTTTTATCAGCCTATTTTATAAGAAAACTTAATTCTGAATTAGGCTATGCGTTAACCATCCCAAATGACAATTCACAACAAACATTATTATAGTTATGAGATTTCACACTAGAAAATGGGTAAAACCTGAAGATTTAAATCCAAATGGAACATTATTTGGTGGCCGTTTATTAGAATGGATTGATGAAGAAGCGGCTTTATATACCATCATTCAATTAGAAAATCAGCGTGTTGTTACAAAATACATGAGTGAAATAGATTTTAAATCGAGTGCTAAACAAGGAGATATTATTGAAATCGGTATAGAAATCGTAAAATTTGGAAAAGCTTCAATCGTACTGAGCAGTGAAGTGAGAAATAAGATGACTAGGGAAACCATTATTACTATTTCCAACATCGTTATGGTTAATTTAGGAGATGATGGCAAAGCGAAACCACATGGAAAAAACCACATCGAATTTGTAAAAGATCGGTTGGATTAAATAGTAAAAATAGCCTGTTTAAAAATTATAAGCAATTTCATAATTCTGTTGCATTAAATTCATTAAAACTCGTATCTGTTAGTAATTTTATAAAAGTTTCTAAGCAAAGCATCTTAAACTTTGAATTAACTTCAAAAAAATGCTGTTTTTTATAAATTTGTGAAGTATTATGATGTAAAATGCTACTGCTTTTTTGGTGCATCATAGTTTAAAATTTAAATTCAGCTTATTTATGAGTCATACATTGTTTGATAAAGTTTGGGATGCGCATGTTGTGAAAAAAATTGAAGATGGTCCAGATGTGTTTTTTATAGACCGTCACTTTATCCATGAAGTCACAAGTCCTGTGGCGTTTTTAGGTCTAAAGAGCCGTGGCCTTGGTGTTCTTTATCCTGAGCGTACGTTTGCTACAGCAGATCATAATACACCTACTATAAACCAGCACCTTCCAGTAGTAGATCCCTTATCTGCAAAACAGTTAAAAGCGTTAGAAGATAATTCAAACGAATATGGCATTAGCCATTGGGGTTTGGGCCATCAAAAAAATGGGATAGTCCATGTTGTTGGCCCTGAAAATGGAATTACTTTTCCTGGTGCCACCATAGTTTGTGGTGATTCACACACCTCTACGCATGGTGCGTTTGGAGCTATTGCCTTTGGTATTGGGACTTCTGAGGTTGAAATGGTTTTGGCTACACAATGTATCATGCAGCCCAAACCTAAAAAAATGCGCATTAATGTCAACGGCCTTTTAGGAAAAGGTGTGACGTCAAAAGACGTTGCTTTATATATCATATCGAAGCTTTCGACATCTGGTGCTACTGGCTATTTTGTTGAATATGCTGGAAATGTATTTGAAAACATGAGTATGGAAGGCCGGATGACAGTTTGTAACCTCTCTATCGAGATGGGCGCACGTGGAGGCATGATCGCTCCAGACGAAACTACCTTTAATTACTTAAAAGGACGTCCGTTATCGCTAACTGGTGAAGCTTGGGATAAAGCGGTGGTATATTGGTCTACTCTAAAGACTGATAAAGATGCAACATTTGATAAAGAGCTACATTTTGACGCCAGCGATATTGAACCAATGATTACTTACGGTACAAATCCAGGCATGGGTATGGGCATTTCTAAAAATATTCCTGAAGCAGGGAAAGCTAAAGGAGGTGAAGCTACTTACAAAAAATCATTGGATTACATGGGCTATCATGAAAATGACAGCATGATTGGCAAACAAGTGGATTATGTATTTTTAGGCAGCTGTACCAATGGGAGAATTGAAGATTTTAGAGCCTTTGCATCCATTGTTAAAGGGAAGAAAAAAGCGGATAATGTGACAGCTTGGTTGGTTCCAGGGTCTCATGAAGTAGAAGCAAAAATTATAGAAGAAGGTATTTTAGATATTATTACAGAAGCAGGTTTTGCACTAAGACAACCGGGTTGTTCGGCTTGTCTAGCAATGAATGATGATAAAGTCCCTGCTGGTAAATATGCTGTGAGTACCTCTAATAGAAACTTTGAAGGAAGACAAGGCCCAGGTTCTAGAACCTTGCTTGCTAGTCCCTTAGTAGCCGCCGCTGCTGCGGTAACAGGTGTGGTGACAGATCCAAGAGACTTACTTTGAAAATAGCTATTAGCTAAAACTTAATAATAAAATATGCCAATAGCCAAAAGCTAAAGGCCAAAAGCAAATTAAAAATGGCTTACGATAAATTTCATATCCTCACAAGTACAGCGGTGCCTCTACCTTTAGAAAATGTAGATACCGATCAAATTATTCCAGCACGTTTTCTTAAAGCGACAGAGCGTAAAAATTTTGGCGATAATTTATTCAGGGATTGGCGTTACAATCCTGATAATTCACCAAAAGAAAATTTCGTATTGAATAATCCAATATATAGTGGTAAAATTTTGGTAGGAGGAAAAAATTTCGGTTCAGGATCTTCGAGAGAACATGCCGCTTGGGCAGTGTATGATTATGGATTTCGTTGTGTGGTTTCCAGTTTTTTTGCAGATATTTTCCGAAATAACTGCTTAAATATTGGCGTATTACCAGTGCAGGTAACTGATGCGTTTTCTGAGAAAATATTTGAGGCCATTTATAATGATCCAAATACCGAAATTGAAATCAATCTACCTAATCAAACCATTACGATTCTATCTACTGGTGATCAAGAGAGTTTTGATATAAACACATATAAGAAAGATAATATGCTGAATGGTTTTGATGATATTGATTATTTACAAAATATTAAAGGCGATATAGAAACATTTGCAAGCAAGCTATTGCTATAATGACTTCAAAACATATTGAAATAATGGACACGACATTGCGCGATGGTGAGCAAACCTCGGGTGTGTCTTTTTCTGCTTCAGAAAAATTAACCATTGCCAAACTGCTATTAGAGGAATTAAAAGTTGACCGCATTGAAATTGCTTCAGCCAGAGTATCTGAAGGTGAATTTCAAGCAGTAAAGGGCATTACGAATTGGGCAACAGAAAATAATTATATCAATGCTATTGAAGTGTTGAGTTTTGTAGATAATGGCGTTTCAATAAAATGGATGGTAGATGCTGGGGCAAAAGTTCAAAATTTATTGACTAAAGGCTCATTAAATCATTTAACTCATCAGCTTAAAAAGACTCCAAATCAGCATTTTAAAGATATTTCAGAAGCTATTCATTTAGCGCAAGAAAGTAATATTGACACCAATATTTATTTGGAAGATTGGAGTAATGGCATGCGAAATTCTAAAGACTATGTTTTCGAATTTTTAGACTTTTTGTCTGGACAAGCTGTGAAGCGTATTATGCTTCCAGACACTTTAGGCATTATGACTCCTAAAGAGTCTTTTGAATTTGTTTCAGAAATAAAAAATAAACACTCTAGTTTGCATTTCGATTTCCATGCGCATAACGACTATGATCTTGGCGTTTCGAATGTTATGGAAGCATTAAAAGCCGGAGCAGATGGTTTACACTTAACCATCAATGGGATGGGTGAGCGTGCTGGAAATGCACCTATGGCTAGCACTATTGCGGTCATCAATGATTTTTTACCGCACCTTAAAATTGGTGTAAATGAAAAAATGCTCTATACCGTTAGTAAGTTGGTAGAGACGTTTTCTGGTGTTTTGATTCCAGCGAATAAACCTATTATTGGTGCCAATGTGTTTACTCAAACTGCTGGGATTCATGCAGATGGTGACAACAAAAAAAATCTATATTTTAGCGATTTATTACCCGAGCGATTCGGTAGAACCCGAAAATATGCTTTAGGAAAATCCTCTGGGAAGGCCAATATTCAAAAGAACTTGCAGGAACTCGGTTTGCAACTCAATGATGCCGACTTAAAAAAGGTCACTCAAAAAATTATTGATTTAGGCGATAAAAAACAGGTGGTTACCAAAGAGGATTTGCCCTATATTATTTCGGATGTTTTGGATAGAACTTATGAAGAAAAGGTAAAGGTTAACTCCTACGTACTTACACATTCAAAAGGATTAAAACCTTCTACTACTGTTTCCGTCTCAATCAATAATGAAATGTTTGAAGAACATGAGCAGGGTGATGGGCAGTTTGATGCTTTTATGAATGCCATTAGAAGTATTTTTATAACGAAAAATATGGTATTACCAGATTTAATCGACTATGCCGTTCGTATTCCTCCTGGCAGTCGTTCTGACGCCTTGTGCGAAACCATTATCACTTGGAAAAGTATAGAAAAAGAATTTAAAACCCGTGGCTTGGATTCCGATCAAACGGTATCTGCAATAAAGGCTACTGAGAAGATGTTAAATATTATAATAAACTAGATTACAAATAGATGAAATTAAAAATAGCACTTTTAGCAGGAGATGGTATTGGACCAGAAGTTATAGAACAAGCCGTTAAAGTTAGTGACGCCGTGGCTAAAAAATTTGGACATGAGATTACATGGACACCAGCCTTAACGGGTGCTGCAGCTATAGATGCCGTTGGTGCACCTTATCCGGATGAGACGCATGAGATATGCATGAATGCTGACGCTGTATTATTTGGAGCCATTGGTCACCCGAAATACGATAATGATCCTAGTGCCCAAGTGAGACCAGAACAAGGGCTTCTAAAAATGCGTAAAAAATTAGGCTTGTTTGCTAATATTAGGCCAACCTTTACGTTTCCTTCGTTAATTGATAAGTCACCTCTAAAAAGAGAGCGTATTGAAGGCACAGATTTGGTGTTTTTACGTGAATTAACTGGAGGAATTTACTTTGGGGAAAAGGGGAGGAGAGATAGTGGTGAAACGGCTTATGACAACTGTGTTTATACAAGAGCCGAAGTACAGCGTTTAGCTAAAAAAGGATTTGAATTAGCGATGACGCGTTCTAAAAAATTATGCTGTGTTGATAAAGCCAATGTTTTGGAAACCTCCAGACTATGGCGTGAAACGGTACAAGCGATGGAGAAAGATTATCCAGAAGTTGAAGTGAGTTACGAATTTGTTGATGCCGTGGCGATGCGCTTGGTACAATGGCCCAATAGCTATGATGTGTTAATTACTGAAAACCTTTTTGGAGATATTTTAACAGATGAAGCGTCTGTAATTTCGGGATCTATGGGTTTAATGCCATCGGCGTCTGTAGGAACAAATAATCAATTATTTGAACCCATTCATGGGTCGTATCCACAGGCAACAGGTTTAAACATAGCAAACCCTTTAGCAACCGTATTATCAGCAGCCATGATGTTTGAAACAGCATTCGATTTGAAGGAAGAAGGTCAGGTCATTCGGGATGTGGTTAATAAGTCCTTAGAAGCAGGCATGGTTACAGAAGATTTAGCTAACGGTGGAAAATCATACGGTACAAAAGAAGTCGGGGACTGGTTAGTCGATAATATATAAGTCTTAACGATTTCATTACCATGACTTTAAATGGATTTAGTACTTTTAACTAAATCCATTTTTTCGTTTTAATCAACCACCTTGCTATGAAAACCTTTAAAATTGCGCTTCCAATATTGTTATTTCTAATCACAATAAATTCTCAATCACAGGATATTTGGGACTTTACTTCAATTACTCCTACCACTCAAACTGACAGGTTTATTATTGCTTCCAGTCACACGTTTCAAAAGATATTAAAAGTTTATTCTCCTTGCTTGGAGAACTCTATAATAAGGACTATAATAGCTTAAGTGAAGTCGAGATCGATTTAAACACGTTTTCATCAGGCTTTTATATCGTAAGATTAAATGATGCGATATCACAAAAACCAGTGATTAATTAGGTGGCACATTGGCTTTAAAATTAGAACTGCTCGGCAGTTCGAAAATTTCCAAACCAAAATAGGGGAGTGCCGCAATAAGATGATCAAATATATCCGACATGATATATTCATAATTTTCCCAGCGTTTATCACTACTAAAGGCATAGATTTCCAAAGGAATGCCTTGATTGGTTGGTGCTAATTGCCGCGCCATGATCATCATATCTTTATTAATGGCAGAATGATTTTTTAAATAAGTATCAATATACTTTCTAAACACGCCCATATTGGTGAGGTTTCTTCCGTTGAGCAATAAGGATTTATCAATGGCATTGGCGTTGTTATAATCTAGAATATCAGACTGTCTGCTTTCTAAATAGCTTGAAATAAGCTGTATTCTTTTCAAATCATCGACAGCATCCTGAGTCAAATAGATGACACTGTCCTGTTTGATAAATAAGGCTCGTTTAATACGGCGACCATCTGAATCCATCATACCACGCCAATTCTTAAAGGAATCAGAAATCAAGGCATAGGTGGGAATAGTGGTTATGGTCTTATCAAAATTTTGAACTTTCACGGTGGCTAAATTGATTTCAATAACATCACCATCAGCGCCATATTTTTCAAAAGTAATCCAATCGCCAATGCGAACCATATCATTTATAGAGACCTGGATACTGGCCACGAAACCCAAAATAGTATCTTTAAAAATAAGGATAATTATGGCCGAAGCTGCTCCCATCGCCGTTAAAAATGAGGTAAGCGAGGTTCCGGTGACAATGGCTACGGCAGAGAGAAAACCACCAAGCCATGCAAAAATCATAAAAACCTGGATATAACTATCAATGGGCTTGTCCCTTAAGCTGGGAAGCGTTTTTAAATAATCTTTTAAAGTATTTAATAGACTTCTAACAATCCACAGTGTTAAAATTATGGCGAAAATCTGTAAGCCTTTTTCAACAATGTTTTCAAAATAGAGAAAGTCCCTAAAAACAATAGGGAAAAATTCCAACGCAATTAAGAGTGGGATAATATGAGCGATATTTCTTGGTACTTTATTGGAAATAAGAAAGTCATCAAAATTAGTTTTAGTACGTGTGGCAAAATTTGTAAATGCACCAATTAAGATTTTTCTAATTAAAAAATCGATCACTAATATGCCCATAAGCATGATGACAAGCAAGGCCAACATGTTTATGTACACTGCAACGTTTTCAGGCGTGCCGTTTGCAACTAAATAATCATGTAGATAATGCTGAAATTTGCTCATGATTCTTTGGGTTTTAAATATTTATTATCCACATAAAATGTTCCGAACGGAATGATGGATGCTGCCAGAGCTACGAATAATGTTTTCCTTGACCAATTTAATTCCTTTGCTATCATAAAAGCTAAAATAATATACGCCATAAAGAGCAAGCCATGGGGCATCCCTAGCATTTTGACATACTGAGGGTCTTGAGAAAGATATTTAATAGGAGTCGCGATAAACAATAAAAGGATATATGAAAGGCCTTCTAACAAGGCAACAATCCTGAAAATATTAAGAAATGACATGGGAATCTTATTTTCGTCAAAAATAGGACAGAAAATGGAATATTCTATTGGATTTAAAAACTAATTACTATAAAGCACTAAATATAATAAACCCATAAACGGCATATCTTACAAGGCGCAAGGAACCATAAAGCACGACATTTTTAAAAGGAAATTCGATAATACCAGCAGTCATGCAGGCCATTGAAAATGGAAGTGGAAGAATCGCACCAACCATAATTAGGAAACCACCCCATTTTTTTGAATTTTTGAGTTGTTTTTGAAGTTTATTTACAATATAATCGTGGACCTTAGGTAAATTGGTAATGTATATTCCAATCCAGTATGAAATTAAGCCACCCACGTAAGACAAAACAGCCAAGTAGCTAAGAAATAGCCAAGGAGAATTCATTTTACTAGACCAGGCGATGAATATCTCTGGAGGAATAAGACCTAATACTATTTCAGAAACAAAAAAGAAAACTAAAACACCATAGCTAGGAAGCACTTCGGTAAGATGAACTAATGCTTTATTAATTCCGAAAAAATAATCGAGCAAATATATTGCGCCAACAAATAGCGTGATATAAGGAAGCGCCTTTTTAACAGCTCCCCAAACAAAGGTATAATCAAATTACGGATTTAACGCTATTAAATAAATTATGATAACATTCACACTTTGTGTTTTCCCAAATTACAATAAGGATGAATCTGAAGAGTTTAAGATTGAAGGGAAAGGAGATTTAGATATTGTTAATGAAAAAGATCCTAAAATTAAAAATCCATCTAAAATTGTTAATACTATTTTAGCAGAAGAATTTTGATAACTTATTTTTAGCTTCAATAACTGGCTTAATCATTCAGATCTAAAGAGTTGTAGTCTAAAGAGTTAAAAATATTCTATTTGACATAATATAAATTATAGTACAAATGTATTGTTTAGTTAATAAGAGTGGTTATCCATTTGATAGCTATAATGTAGTATTATGTAAAATATCCCAGAAGCATTCGTTTTCATTAGAATAATTGGAACTTGGGTCATTAAACTATTAATCGGTTTGCTTCGCAGAGTTTTTTAAAACATTTGTATCTATAATTTGTTGTTATGTAAAATAGCCGCTACCAAGCGCTCGATTGTTTTATAAAATCAAATTGCTCTGGCAATTTATTTTACACACAATTATCCATCGCTTGCCAACGCCAAAATAAAAGCTAACCTTTTTGCGCTTATTAAAAATCGCGTATTCGATAAAATGTACGTAATAAAAAATTTTAAGCGATTCTCGTCAACTTGCCACAAGAGCATAAATTTTAAGAAAAATAAAATTCCATGCACTTGTTATATTTAATCTACTAATTGAAGTTTTCTTTTTAAAGTTTCATTGTCTTTTGTCTTGAAACAAAAGAAACAAAAATTCAAGGCTGCATATAATTTTGGAAACAATTAACGGTTCATTCGCTATATTTTAGGAAACATTGTAACTATTAACATTGCTTTGAAATCCCTTGTATAATTAAAACTCTAAAGAAACTGTATTACTAAACCCCTAAAATATACACGCTCACTTCACCTTATTGTTTTACCAAAATTTTATGAGGCCAAGGTAAACATCGAGGTTCTATTTTACATAACAAATAAAATATTAAGATGAAAAATCTGTAATTAAATCATGTCTAACATAAAATTCTTTTGTTCCTTCTGTAATATCAAAAAAGTCTATCAATTCATGTATAACAGGTACAAAAATCCTGTTTTTAGTACGAATTGTTGTTGTAGGAACTGCAATTCCACCAGTAGATTCTGCACTTAACTTTTGCTTCAATTCTATATCATAATATAACGATATTCTATTAGAAGCATGAGTAAATATATATACAATCCTATGCATTCCCCAAATAACTTTTGTTGTATGAGGTTCTAAAAAGAAATCTAAATGTTTTTTAAATACTCTGTCAGAAATTCCAATAAACATTTTAAAATTATTCAAATGATCATAAGATTCGGCAGTTTTAAGTATTTTCATATTTGTAATATCATCCGACCTATCCAAAGAAGGTAATGCTCCGTAAATATCAAGTTTTGGTTTTTCTTCAGCAGAACTGGCAGCGGTTATACTTGGTACCTCTTGTTCTACGTTACCAATTTGGTTAAGACGAACAGATTGTGAATGCGTTCTTATTATGCTAGAAGATTGCTTTAATAATTCAGAAAATTCTATTTTTTCTGAAACCCATTCACTTATTAAAGATTCAACATCTCCTAAATCAGAATATTCATATTTATAGAGTTCTTTATTCTTCATCAAAATTTTATGTAATGCTTCGGCTCCTTGTCTTGTAGAAGACGGAACATATTGAGCAAATTTTTGATAAAGATGATTTCTAACAAAATCCTTTACAAATCCATTATAAATCTCATGTGCAGTCTCGTAAGCTTTCAAAACTTGTTGTACTGCTCCAGATTCTCTAGATAAGTATACTTCTAATGTTGACCCATTAATTTCTACCATACTTGGTACTTGATGGCTAATTTCTGCAATAAATACTTTGTTGTCCGGAATAAGGTAGTCATCACTCAATACATTAGTAATTCTTAAAATTAACGACGCTTCTGGAAGACTCAATTCTGTCCTATTAAATACTTTAAGCCTTCTTGGACTATCTGGTACTTCAGTTATGCCTTTTTGTTTGATTAATTTATTCTGTATATTTCTTCTAGGATTAGATTGACTTAAATGTATTAGGCTTGAGTTCTCATTTGCGAATGCTAATATTGTTTGTGGATCTCTACCACCATAAAAATATGTGTCTCTATCATGAATTTTTGTTGTTATTTCTTCAAGAGCTATCATTTCGTTAAATGGTTTAACCTCTACTTTAATTTTACCAGCTAAATCAAACCTATTAAACCTAGTAATATAGTTTAAGAAATTAGGATTTAAATCTGAACTTGACAATTTACTTAATTCTGTAGCAGTAATCTGTTCAATAACATTAATGATTTGAGTTACTATTGAAATACTTTCTCTGCTCAAAGCTTCTCTGCCAGCTGTTGGGTGTAAGATAGATAAGTTCACAATCCCACCAAAATTAAATATACTACTAACTGGGATTTGGGCAAGACCAAAATAGTTTCTTAACCCCATAACGCTTCCTCTTCCTTGCAACAAAGAAATATCTCCCATTAAGGGCGTATTTTGAAACACTATTTTGTCTAATTTAATTGATACATATCCAGTTTTGTTAACTTCAATAATTAAATCACCAATTAAATTACCTTGATTTATTTTGCCTTTGTAAGTGTCTAAAATTGTTGTTTCTGGCAATCTAAATATTGATAAATATTCTTTTTGACTAGCAACTTTATTATTAATCAAAATAGGCACTTTTACATATTGTATGTAAGAACTTAAATAATTTAAAGCTCCTTGTTCATTCATAGAATTGCTATTGTCTAAAACGGCAATAACAGTTGTTCCTGGTTCTCTAGTTTCATCACTAGTTTTTATTTCAATACATTTTTCTGATATTGATAATGATTCTCTTTCTGCATAAGTTTCTATTGTCTCGTTACCTTCAATTGAATGCGTTATTACTCTTAATGAGGTGCAAACTCCAAAATTTGCCATTGCCCCTATTCCAAAAGTTCCAACAACACCAGCTTTTTTTGCAGCTTCATTATTTTTACCACTAGAACCTGCTTTCCAAAAGTTATTTGCCACTACTTCTCTATCCATACCAATACCATTATCAGAAATTGTAACAATTCCATCTTTCAATGTAACTTCAATTTTTGGGATAAAACCTTCCGATGTATCAATTGCGATTCTCATCAAAATAGCATCATATGCATTTTGAATATTCTCTCTTAAAAGCGCATAGGGCGAATCATAAATATCATTGGATAAAATTTCCAATACTCTTTTTATCTCAACCTGAAATGCTAGTTTATCAACTCCTTCACTCATTATATTAAGCTTTTAGCTTTATTTTTAGTAATAATTACACTTGGATCAGTAGAATTTTCTATAATAGGCTGAACCAATAATTTACCGATAGTTACTCTATCCTTTAATTCAAATGCCGCATTCAAAACATGTATGGACTCTTCTTCATTTATTGGGTTACTAAAATACTTCAATATTCCCGTGCTATCCTCCAATTCGACAAGGCACTTTAAAGTATATTTTCGAACAAAGACATCACTTGTATCTAATTTAGTAAGAAGGATTAAAGCATTCTCATAATTATTTTCTAAAACCAACGTATCTATTTCCGCTAATTTTTGATCCAAACTTGCACCTACTTTTTGATAATTTATTTTATATTCAAAATAACTATTATTAGTATTATCAATATTACCTTTTGTCCAAACAGGTAATTCTAATGACGAAGCTGCTGTTTGTAATCTATTATGTATTACTACGTTAAGTTCTTTATCTAATTCTTCTATAGTGACAAAATTATATTGACGACTTTGGCCAACAGGTAATTCCCATTCACCTGCGCAAAGAGTACCTGTGCTAAAAATTAGCATTTTTTTCTCTTCTATAATATTTTTCTCTTCTCTAATAATCTCTGTCTTGTGTTGATGCCCATGAAAACCAAGTATAAAATTTGAATCAATAAGGTTTTTAATAAAACTATTTTCCATGTAATCATTGCAATAAGGTGTTCCTTTAGTGTTATGATGCCATACAGCTATTAATTTCCGATTCTGCTTTTTATATTTCCTAGAATTCATTATTGCATTGCCAATACATTCTGGATGTATAGCGCCAGCCTTATTTAAATGGTCATTATTGTAACAACTATTGAAACCAACAATTGCAATATTAAATTTGGGTATGTCAAATATGTCAAATTGCTCATTTGGTCGTAAAGAGTAACTTCTATTCCCTTCATAAAATCTTGAGTAAAAATCACAAAATGCTTTTAACCGATTAGCATATAATTCAATATCAGTAACTTCGTAAAAGCTTAAATCATCCCAATTCCATTTGATATTTGAATGAGTATTTATTGAATCTTCAAGAACAGACGATTTTACATTTCCAGTTTCATTAAGGACATTTGCAGTCTCAACCTTCTCCATACTCTCTTTTGATATACTCCAGGATACATCATGATTTCCTGGTATAATAATGATGCGACTTTTATCGCCATCAAGGAGCTTATTGGTAATACTATTCAAAAACTCAAATGCTTCATTATATTGTTCATTTATTTCATCATTAGAAGCATCAGCATCAATATGATGTGATCCGCGAATAATATCGCCACTTACAATAATAATATCTGGTTTTTTAATTGATGGAGTCTCTCCTTTTATTCTATCAATATCAATAATTAAAGAAGAAAGAAGTGCTGCGTTATTTAATGGGTTTGCCCTACTTCTATGCAAATCTGATAAGTGCAATATTGATACAATTTCATTATTCATTTAAGGCTATCTTATTGTTTATAATCCTTCTACTTAAAACAGAGTTTAAATTTACAAAATATTGTAGGAATTATTTTAGGTCAAAACCGTAAAATAAATAGAATACTTTTTTAAATAATTATTCAACAAAAGCATGCTTCTCCATTTGATAATTTTCATAAAGTAAAAAGTTAGCATATGGTTTGATTAAATTTGAAACAAAATCTTCCATCTCAATTTCATTCAGCTTCTTGTCATCCTTCTGCATTTTTTGCATAATACTAAATAAGAATAATGAATGTAAGTATATAGATAGAAAGTACTTATCTTTTATAAATTTTATTTCTTTTTCCGTTTTTATACTATTCTTTGATATGAAATTTAACAATACATAGGAGTCCATGTTAATTATTATACCTTCAACAACCATTTCATTATTATCTTCACTTCTAATAACTTTCACAATATCATGACCATTCCATTTCAAGTTATCATTATCCCATGATAAACTATTCTCGTCTGTTGGTTTTTTATAAGCTTTTTTTGGCGTTGGAAGATTAGGAAAGGTTTCAGTTGCTTTCTTTTCTTTTGTTTTTGGCTTACTTATTTTCTCATCAACTTTAACATTAAAAATGCATTCAAAATCTTGACCTGGAGCACTTAATTTGGCTTTTATTTCTACTTCATCTCCAATTTGAGCTTGTTCATTCGGTTTAATTAACAGTTTAATTGTTCCATCTGTTGGACCTTCTTTATTTATTGTTAGAATATCAGTAACATCATTTGGAAAAAGGTTTAAAACTGGGTTCACTGGAATATCTGTTTTCTTTTTCTTTTGTAAAACTTGAATTTCAAATTTGCCCTTTTCTACTGGTCTAAATAAGTAATCATCTTCAACATCGGTTTCAATTGTGATGTTCCCATTAGAATTTAAAGGTATTGTTTTGTAAATTTTACCATTTTTTTGTTCCTTTAAATTAAGTTTAAAAATTGATGGGAACCTATCTAGTTTCCTTTGAACATCTTTTTTCGATTGTTGTTTACCATTAACTTTACTCCCACTTAATTTTAGAAAATCTAAAGACCCATTCTTTTTTAATAAGTTGACAACATCTTTGTCTACTGGTAAATTTGATAAAAATGTTTCTAGTAAATCTTTGTCAGTTTTACTATCTCTTAATAAAGAATCTTTACGTTCATTATTCAGCTTTCTTAATTCTGTACTGGATTTTAAAAGAGATACGATTTCACTTTTCAAAGTTTCAGTTTTTGGACCCTCGCGTAAATGAGTTCTGTTTGACATGAAAAGATCTTGTCTAATTTCCGTTGGAATATTAGTGCAATCAACATGTACTAGAGTGTGTTTTTTAATTAATGGAAATCCTAAATCTTGTGAAATAAAGGATTGACCTCCAAATCCATGAACTTGTCCGTTTTGAGTGTAAATAATGGATTTGTTTTTTATAAACTCTCTATGATCTACATTTGAATTGAAAATAATAACATCTATTGGGATACTAAAGTTTCCTAAACTTGAATTTAAATCAAATCGAATATTCTTTTCTACATTTTCCTTCGCGTTATTGACTATTCTAGTTCTGTTTCCAACTACAACTTTATTTACATTTTTTACTTTATAATGCTCTCTTTTTTCATAGACCGTAATTGGTATTGGTAAATGATATAAATACTGATTCAAATCTCTATATAAATCTGTAGATATATCTCCTTTAGAACCGGTAGGTAACTGATAAGAATACATTTTTACAATGGTTCCGAACTGAAAATTTCTATTTAATAAACCAAGGTCTAAAGTATCAATAGAAAAAGAAGCTATATTTTGATCTGGGCAAAAGTATTCATACCAAGTAGTTGTGACATTATTATCGATATCGTAATTATCTAATGGGTGTCTTCTAACAAGTGTAAAACCGAATTCATTAGCATTTCCATTACATAAATTGCTATCTCTTTTTGAACCTATAAGTTGATATTTTTTTTCACCACAAAAAACAACTGCTCCAGTTGAACCCATATTGTATTTTCCTTGTACAAAATGAATATTGGCTTTATTACCTCTATGTAAAGAAAGGAATGTGTTTTCAAACTCTTTTGGGACTTGACCTTCTCCAGCATCATATATCAAAATCGATGGTGTTTTTTGGTCTCCGGAAGCTATAATTTGAATATTTTCAGCTAGTTCTCTTCTTTTAACTGGACCTAATTCACTTATTTCTCCATTGGGTACTTGATAGAACTTCTCAACAGCTTCTATCATTGTTTTTGGTGCTTCTTTAGATTTTGGATCAATGCCAGAAATTCTACATTCTTTTATTAATGTAGCATCAATTGAATTTGTGATTTTTTCAACTAAAGCAGGTATGGCATTATTTTGTTGTGCTTCAAAGGTTCCGAAATTCCCTTCAATACCACCATATGGTTTCCAATTATTTCTATCTTTAAAAATCGCTTTACTATTAATTATTGTAGTTAGTTCATCTTCTGAATTAGCATTGAAAATTCTCCAAAAAAGTTCTTTCATAATTATACCCTAAAATTTAAATTCATTATTTTTCCCTTTATCAAGCTCTTTATTAAAAGATTTCAATACATCACTTACTTTATCTCTTAAAGCTTTTTCCATTTTCCTTATATCATTCGAATTATATTCATAATTGTTTT
Organism: Changchengzhania lutea; assembly: GCF_006974145.1. Taxonomy (NCBI): domain Bacteria; kingdom Pseudomonadati; phylum Bacteroidota; class Flavobacteriia; order Flavobacteriales; family Flavobacteriaceae; genus Changchengzhania; species Changchengzhania lutea. The sequence goes on from NZ_CP039456.1 coordinate 3,594,475, forward strand.
TATTTGAGCATTTTTCTAGACTTTCTAGTCCTTTTAATATGTTAGCGACTCTATTTGCCGCTACTTTTTCAAATCTTGCTCTTCTAGGAGAATCTTTCATTATACTATATAATTATATTACGAGTCATCCAAAATACTACATAATTATTAGATATGCAACTTATTATACTATATTTTATGAAATATAGTATACAAACAAGTGTGTTTGTGTTCGTTTTGTTCTATTGTAATGAACTCTCAAGAGCAGATGCGTATTGAGTTTTTATTAAAATTATATGATAGTTTTGTATATAATACTCTATCTAGTAAGATTCCTTGCTGAACTATTCATTTCAACTCCCCAAGGGAAAATTCTAGTTGCGAAGTAAGCAATTGGCATAGCTGCACCTAATTGAGTTGTTTTAGATTCATCTTTCCTAATTATTCTAGAAAACCACCTATCTCCTCTATTTGATTCTTCACAGATCAAAAGTCCAGCAAATGTGAAAGCCAAAACTATTGCAGGTATTTCTCCTTTTGAAGTTTGCAATGGCTGATAAGATGAATTATTATTTAGTGGAAAAAAATTATTAATAACCTTTATTAGTTCATCAAAAATCAAATCTATAGTAGTTGGTGTAATTCCTGTATGAACAGTTTTTCCTGCCAAAGTAGAAACGTCTGGCACATTACCGAGAGTATTAAATGATAGACTTGAAAAGAAAGGTAATAAACCAAAATTTCTTGAGGAGGACCAATTAATTAGTGCATCAATTATATCTTTGTGAGAAGGTGCTCCTATTAAAATACCATTATTTCTTAATTCTAACAGTAAATCATGTTCATGTTCAACATGCGTATCACATAAGCCCGAAGTTCTATTGATTCTTATCGGATTACTACATCCATCTATCTTACAAGTCCTATCGTTTGCCAAAAAATTTAATTTATTTGGATTAGGCTTGTTTCTTCCAGCGGTTCCATTATCCAATATTCTAATTTCCCAACCAGAAATTGGTCTATTTACAGTAATAATCATTTACTTATTTGTTTTAGAATGTATCTACTATTAAGCCAATAACATTTCTTTTTTTCTAATGTCCCTTGTGGTGTTTCCATCAAATCTTTTGCATTTACTCCTTTTGGTCTTACATGGCATATTTTATGATCTTTTAATTTCCAGAAATTATCATAATTACCATTTTGAATGTTTGTTTTAGTGTGCTTCCAAAACTTTTCTGCTATTTCTAAATCTTTAGTAGACATTGTCCAAAACATTACTTTTTTAAGTCTCGCAATGTTCTTTTCATCTTTCTGAAATACTACAAAGAAAAAGCGTTTTGTGAGTTTATTATACCAATAAGATTCTTCCCAGACTTCATTGATGATTTCTTTATACTTTATCTGTGCAAAAGACATACTTTCTTTTAAAGTTCCTGTTGCTTCAAGCTTAATAGTTTTTAATTCTATTTCCGCTTTTTCAAATTCTTCAATTTTGTCTTTATTAATTCCCAAAATAGATTTTGCAAACACATAATTTTTATTCTTTGCTCTTAAATTAATTTCGAGCTTAAAATGATCTATTAATTGTTGCTCTGAATAACCATAATATTTAGAAAATTTTTCTATAATGACATCTTCAAAAGTTTGACCTTTTTTGTAGTCAGATATATCCTTAATTATTGCTTCGTGGTCATCAAATAAGTTTCCATAGCCAGTTTTAGGTTCTTTGAAGACATCACTATCATCTTCTAAAAACTGTAGATATTCATTGTCTAACTTCGTTAAATTATAATCTCCTTTCAAGCTTTTGGAAATAATAAAATTTAGATACTTTGATTTTAAGGAAAATGCTCTTTGTTGTGCTTTCTTATTCGAAAACGGTTGAGTTCTTTTTGATTTTGCTGCTGTAGAACCTTTTGTGCAAGCACCAAGATATAATGTGTCTCCTTCGGAGATTTCATGAGCTTTACCTGATTTAATTTTACTAACAATAGTAATCCAATCGTCTTTTATAATTTTTAAGTCTGTTAGAGGAAAACGCCAAAGTCTAGCGATTTTAAAAATGTAATCAATATCTATTTTATCATTTTCATATAAATAAAAAAGCAGAAGTAAAAGACTGTTTTTTTTCCAAAAGCTACTTTCTCTAAAAGTATATTTATACTCCTCATTAAAGTCTATAATGTTGAAAACTAATCGCTCTTTAGAAACAAGCCCTTTTGAGTTTTTTTTTATTGGAGTTGTTTTTAATTCAACACCAGCTTCTGGAAAATCAGGTTCAGGATTGGAGTTTGGTTTATATCCAAAATATAAGAATTCGACTAACTGTCCTAGTTTTCCTTTTCCAGAATATGCATTTTCTAAATCTTTGCCGTATAAATTTCTTAATGATTTATTTAATAATCCTTTGGCATAATTTTCAATTGATATAGGATCTTTTTTATCGTATGGTAATTCTTTATGCAAATTGCTCTTGGTTTACATCTACGTTAATTCTTTCGCTTAATTCTTCTCCTAATTTTCTAACTATTCCAACAACTAGTGCATTTCCCATAAAAAAAGCTCTTTTAGTGTCTGTTATTCCATCTAATTCAGTGTGGTTATCTGGAAACATGTTTAGACGCTCAAGCTCTTTTGGTGTCAGTCTTCTTAATCTTCCATTTTGTTCTACAACATGCTTAAATCTAGATGGAGACTTCCCTCCTTCTCCAGTTATTATTGTTCTAGAAGCATTATCCAATGCATCCGGAAAAATCATTCTTCCTTCACCATAATTATATTCAAAACCTTCTCTAGTCCTTCTTATCTCCTTTTTTGCTCCTTTTAGATAATTCCAACCTCTAGGCCTATGTATATCTTCATTTTCTATAAAAAATTCTTCGGGAACTTCTTCTGTATTAATTAACTTACTACCAAGAGTTTGCTTTAGTCCATTATAATATGGTTTAGTTTTTACAGTAATAAACTCTCCATTAATCATTAAACCACAATTCTCAAATGGACTATTTTTTTCTCCTAAATTAAATTCTTCTGAAATATTAATTAAATCACCTTCTACATTACCTCTTTTGATTTGTTCACTTATCTCGCGAACTGGAAAAGCAGTTGCGATGATTCCATCAGAATCTAACCAATCTTCTCTGTTTTCAGTTTCTAAAATTCTATTATATATTTCAGTATCGTTACGATAAGCTAAAAAGAAAACTCTTCTTCGTCTTTGTGGCATTCCATATTCTGCAGCATTTATAACTCTCCATTCTACTGCATAACCAAGGTTATTTAAGGAAGCTAACATAACTGCAAAATCTCTACCTCTTTGTTTTGATGGAGACTTTAGTAGTCTATCAACATTCTCTAGCATAAGATATCGTGGTCTATTTTCTGCTTTTCTGCGTAATATAGCTTCAATACTCCACCATAAAACTCCTTTTTTTCCAATTAAACCTTTAGAGTTTTTTAAAGTTGTTGCAACAGAATAATCTTGACAAGGAAATCCACCAACTAATAAATCATGATTTGGTATCTCATCAAATTTGTTTTCTATTACATCTTCAATGTTTTCACCACAATGATTTGCATTTGGCCAACGATTCTCATATACCATATTTGCGTGTTGCGTTTTGGTACTCGGTTCCCATTGGTTACTCCATACAACATTATAATTAGCGTCATCTCTTCTTGGATACCCTTCTAACCCTATTCTAAATCCTCCTACTCCAGCAAAAAGTTCAACAACTCTAATTGGCATATATTAATAATCTTTAATGTGAATTATAAAAAAATAAAAATATCATATTTAATCCTAATAAGTAAGGTTTTCGAATTAATTTGATTAAGTATTTTTCAACAATTTAAATATTAATCCATTTCACACACATTACGCTTCCCTCCTACGTCGTCGCATAAAAAGTGTTCCATTAACTTTAGTAGAAGAAACTTTTAGATATAAATTTTTTGAAGAAACTATAGAAATACTTTCGCTTTTAGCCAAAGCTCAAGTTACATAACACGGAACATTATAGTACAAAGTTGATTATCAATGCTTTGAGTCATAACTAATTACAGTTAATGACCAACATTAAAAATAAGCCTAAGTTAACAGAAACGTTAACCCATTATATACCAATCAATATTGCCTTAACGGACTCTTTGAGCCTTAAGATTCCCTTAGATAGCTGTAACGTGATTGATGATAGATTGCTGTCAGCCACTTACATAGTTTATGAAGCTACTGGTGAGGTTGAAAGAATAACTTTGGATAACGGTGAATTTCAGGACGTTAAGCATCCGCCCAAACCGATTATTATATCGAAAAACGGTATAACGGTTCGTATCTCCGTATCGGAAATACCCATTTATAACGAGGAAACCCAAAAAAAAGTTCCTACAAGATTCATCAATCTTACTGTATCGTCAAAACTTCTCAAACATAATTACTTCCAAGGCATCACGAAAGATACCGTTATGAATCTCTATAACGAGTTCATGTATTTTAATGTGTTCAGGTGCTCTTACGATGTCTTTTTAGATGGTTACGCATCAGACATCGACATATGTATCAATCACTACGTTGACAGTCCTCAAATTTTCCATCAGGTTCTAAAATATCTGGTTACGATGTCAGGTGACAAAAGCAAATACGCACATCTAATCTCTGAAGGTGAAAATCTTGGTTTGAGTTTCAATAAACGAAATTATGCAAAACCCTCATTACCTTTTCTAAAGCTTTATTTTAAACATTGGGAACTGATTTCTAAATCTGCAGAATTCTATAATACCTATCTCTTTGATGATTATGCGCATAAGATTTCCAATCTAGCGAGGATTGAAGCTACCATTAAGAATTATGACCATAAAAGACGTCTTGAAAAATTTAAGATATTTCCAAGATTTAAGACCTTACGGGAATACCTGTTGATTCCCCAAGAGGATTTAAGGCGTTTTGTCGTGTTCAGTCTCACCACATATATCGAGAAACAACCAAGATTAAGAGCCCCTAACCTCTCTCCTACTGACCATATCATTTTTGAGCTCATTCAAAATTGCATCCGTTCTGGACATGATTTAACGACCTTGTTATCCATAGTCGAAAGCTTTGAGGGTTCTTCTATGGAAACACAAAAAGTGCAACGTTCACGCATGAGAAAAAAGATAAAGGAACTCTTTAACCTCAATACAAGCAAAGACTTGGAACTACAGCAAAAGGTCTATGAAAACGAGAAAGTAAACGAATATTTAAAACAATTAGGATTATGAAAGAAAACTATCAAATGAGCATCTATGATATCATAGGTGATGAACGTATCAATGAAATCAAAGTTGAATATCAAACTGTAAAATGATGACTTGGTATGACGAAAAACTTTACGAGTATAGGAAATCCTATAGAGATTACAAGGTGTATCTCCTTTTCTCCGACGGAAGAAAAAGGTACACCTACTTTCTTTCCTTGGAAAAAAAGTTCAAAGATATAAGCAGTAGAAAATATTGGGTCAACATCAATATGGCAACTTTCACAAAGAGGGATGAAACCAATAAGGGTTTCTACGTTTATATTTTTTACAAGAAATAATGATTGCAAAATCAACTCCGGTTTCCAGGGTCTCGAGATAAAAATGATTGCAAAACCAAAAGAGCTTTGAATGGCCAAAGCACGATCATTATAAATGATGCTATCAAAAACACTTAAAACTTAAAAATTATGGCAATAACAATTAGAAAATTATCAGTAAAAGCAGAAAATAAGCTTTCTGAAATCATCGAAAACAATCGATTTATTTCAACCAAGACAAAGGCGATTGAGTACGCTCTCGAGCAACACGAATTTTATAAATCCTATAAAGATGAATTAGAGCAAAAAAACGATGAAAATTATGCTTTAAAATGCGAATTAGAGAACATAAAAGAGGCAATAAATCTCTTAAAAAATGTTTGACCCCAAAAAAGGCAAAACGCCGACCTATGATAGTCGGCGTCAGATTAACATATTTGTTAACCGTGCTCCAAAAAAAACAGCCAAAAAAAGGGCATTGAAACCACTCGTTTCAAGGGCTGTGGTGAAATTCTATTTTTCGTTTTGCCAATTTGCCCGAATTTTTACAAATCATATATAAAATCTTACAAAAATGAGTTCACAAACACACACAGAATTACCTAAAAAAAGATGCCAATTATGTGTGCATCAAAGACACGTTGAAATTCACTCGATTGACAATATTTTCTGTTCCTATTGGAATGAAGTCATTCCCTTGAATCATTCGTGCATTAATTTCAAAACTTTAATTAACCCAAATCTTTAGAGCTATGGAAATTATAATCATGATTATAGTAATGTCACTTATAATTGTCACCGTACTGTTAGTGCACATGTTATATGTCTATTACCATGAGTACAAGGATTACCGAAAACTGGTAAAAGAGTCTTTAGATAGAATGCAAACACCTGAACTTAACCCAAAAGAATATGAGCAACCCGATACTTACTTCAAAAGAGTTGGCTAGTATATTGAACGTCAATATATCTACCGCTAAGCGTTATATGTCAGATATGATGATTCACTATCAGCCACCAAGTGGCAAATTGACAATGGCACATTACAAGCATTATTTTGTGATTCCAGAAAAAAAATAGTCTCATATTGTATCATATGGTATCAAAAAGGCGCATTTCTCACATGCGCCTTTTTTTTTGTGTTTAATTAGAGTTCACAATTATAACTAAACACATTTCAAATTTATGGAAATTTATAATGCAACGGGTGTAGTAAAGACACCAATTTTAAGGGTCACCAAAAGTATTGGTGCTCTGGTTTTCGTAGTCGATTTGGCATATGCTTCTATCGCAAACGAAAAAATTACTGCCCATATCGAGCGTAGCAATGGCAGTAACGAGGAAATCGCTACAAATATTTCATTGTCTGCATTTATGGCATCGTCTGTATTTGGCGAGGGAAAAATTATTACCAGTGCAACTAAGACCACGGTCATGTGTGAAATTGGTAATGTCGGTTCAATTCCACTTGGTGAAAATGAGTCAATTGTAATTACTCTTGATGGATTGGATGCGCTTAAGACTTATGAAATTCACGGGATTGAAATGCCAATCCAAGCTATTGAACGCATTTTCTTGACCGAGAAAGTATTCCTTAACGGTCAAAAGAATAGAACCTATGAGGTCATTGCGTTTGATGAGGCTGTTATTATAGGCGCTTTTGACAAGCTTAGATTGACCTATCCAACGGATGAAGGTTCACAGATTGTTGAGTATTCTTATTTGGAAATCAGAGCTATATCTGCGGATATAGGATTACTTCGAGCGGGTTCAATAAGTCAAATTACTAATACTGCTTTATCCTTGGTTGGCGTATCAGATTTGGAAATTTTTGCAAACAACCAAGTTAATCTAGTCTTAAGAGACGTAAACAAAATTTAATTATGGGTTTTTTCAAGAAATTATTCAAAAAGAAAAAAGGGGGTACTTTTTTTGGTAACCTACTAAGAAAAGGTGCAAATGTCGCCACTGGTGGCATCTTAGGTTCTGGTGCTGGTCTCGCTGCCCGAGATGCAAGAGATGAACAGCGCGAGTATGATGCAGCCGTTGCTGCTCAAGATGCTAGAAATGCGGCAGCTTCTAGAATAGGTACAAAAATTGGAACGGCTCTACAACCTACGGTTAAGAGGCTTACTGATTCAGCTCCTGTTCAGGATGCAAAAAAAGCATTCACCAAGGCTTGGTTCAAAAAGAACATGATGAAAATCATCGGTGGTGTGGTAGCCTTGATAGGAACAACTGTACTCATAATGTGGTTGTTTAAAAAGAAGGGAGGTAAACGTTAATGGCTAGGACTACTAAAGTAGACGGAAAGAGTTACACCAAGAAATCGGGTGCAACTTTTTCTACCTATATACCCAAGTCGGGACCGAACAAAGGAAACAATCAATACATTACAAATGGTTGGTTTATCCGAAAAAAAGACCTCATGAATATTTCATGTGTAACCACTACTAAAAGTACCGTGAAAGAATCTGGTTGGATGGGTCACATAGCCTGTACTGTCGTAAACAAGAACACAGGTGAGGAAACATTCTTTTGGGGGAGTATGCAAAAGAGTACGGGCAAAGTAGTCATAGAGAAATTGTCCATGGTTGTAAATCCAAAAGCGCCTAACGGTGGCTACTGTGGAACGTTTATTCGTTCAAACAATTAATCAATTTTATTTTAACCAAAAGGGTTTATTGACAGATAAGCCCTTTTTAAATCCAATATTATGAAATCAATTATCAACATCTTAAAGATGGCAATTAAATACGGAGCTGTCGTAATGGCAATCGTAAAGGTCGTGGAATTTGCAGTAGAGCAGTTCGAGAACATCGACCTAAAGAAGTCTAACCTTAAAAAGCTGTAACAAATGTACCTACAAGTCAAGATATGGTTACTTATTTGGTTCTATAAGAATCTCAATGGTTACTATAATATAAGTACGAAATTGTTGTATGCGCAGGCATTACATGAGACGGGAAAGTTTACGAGTGCGGTTTTCAAACAAAATAAGAACCTTTTTGGCATGCGTCAACCGACTAAAAGGAAGACCACTGCCACGGGTTCTAATTTGGGTCATGCAACTTATACAAGTCATCGCAAAGCTATTATCGATTATTTCATACGTCAAAAGTATTCTAAAATTTTTAATACCAACGATAATCGCTATGTTGTTGATACGGTAAGAAGTGGCTATGCGGAGGACAAATTATATGCCGTCAAATGGCAACGTATAAAGGAAAATACTAAAGTTCCGTTTTTCGTGCATCTTTTGGCTTATGGCGGTCTTTTTTTTTTACTTCTAGTTGTTTTTATCACAATTTTTAAAGGCGAAAGAAACAATAGAAGAAACAACATTAAACGATAAAATTATGAAATCAATATTTACCACATTAAAAAAGTTTTGGTGGCTCATTATAGCCATTCCGCTTGTTTTAGCTCTTATTCCTTTAACAAAAAAGATTTTGAAAGGTAAGGGAACTGACGATACAGCAGATGCAAATAAGGTTATGGATAAGATTGGCGTTAATGCTTCCAGTCGTGCAGAGCTTAACCGTAAAGCGGTTGAACTATCTCATCACTTAGGAACATCATACGGTTGGTTTGACCCTCGTAGATGGTCGGAAAATGATAAAGAAGCTTTTGAGGTACTTCAATATGTCACCCAAAAGGAATTTGATATCATAGCACGGCTTTATTTTGAAGTTTACGCAAAGGGTAGAACGCTCTTAAATGACCTTGCAAAATTTCTCGATAAGAAATACTATTCAAAACTAAATTTTAGATAATATGAAACTGGTCTATTACAACGGCAATGACTTTGTTTTTTTGGATTTACTTGAAAATAATGGCATCCACTCGGTCGGTATCACCGAAAAGAATTTCATTCTGGGCGTTCAGGACGGTGCCAAACATTATCTTATTCCAAACATGTCACCTCTTGAGGTTCTTGCCAATAATCAATCGATTTCCTTTTCCGATATCGATAAGAAGCATTACAATCTTTCAGGTAGAAATATATCGTTTGATGAAAAGGATTTGCTCATTAATGATGATAAAAAAGGCACGACACGTTTGTATGGTGTTTTGCACAATTCGGCAAACGTTCCCATTGCAAACACGTTATTGTTTTTTCATCTATACGATTATGCTACATCAACACCATTGAGCATCTTTTTATCAGTCTTGACAAGTGCCACAGGAAAGTATGTTGTTGAGCTTCCAAAATCAGTTCATTATAGTTTTAGTGTGGACGGATTTGTCAATCTTTTTGATATGAACGGCTCTTTGTCTTTAATAACCGATGTGAATCAGCTTGATTCTATTATTAAGGAAAGAGGTGTATTTTAGATAAAATTGCTATCAATTTTTTCTAGGATCTGTTCTCCTGGAGATAAAAATAAGCTTTAAAAGCTATCATTAGTGAACCTACCTCGGTAGGGGAGTGTCAAAATGATTGACAGTTCATCGAAAACTTTAACATTTTCTTTGAGGTAAAAACAATTTAATTAACTTTGGAATGCGATATTACTAAATAGATTAAAATGACAGACTTAAAGCACTATAAAAAGGCGTACCCATCTGGGTTACGTCTTTTTTTGTTCAGGATAAAGCGAATTTTAAATGCCCTTAAAATTCAAGACATAAAACCAACGAAGGAAATTCAGTTGAATTTACAAGGCGAAAGGAAGGTTCTGTTTGAACTGAGACCAGTTCAGGTGCTACACCAGTAGTGAATTGGTTCTTTTTCATTAAAGAACACATAATATACTTCCTTATATACATGAGTAACTAAAAGACATAAAAAAAGCACCTCAAGTGGAATGCGATTTCCTCGGTGCTAATTTTACTAAACAGACTTCAAAGATACGGTAAAAAAACTTAATTACATACTATAAATTATAGTACAAATGTTCATTATGTTGTTTAAGCAGTTGTTTCCATTTGATAGCTATAATGTAGTATTATGTAAAATATCCCAGAATGTGTAGTTCTTCATAAGAAACCTTTGTACTTGGGTCATTAAACTAATAAGCGGTTTGCTTCGCAGAGTTTTTTAAAACATTATGTATCTATAATTTGTTGTTATGTAAAATAGCCGGTGCGACACGAAGTCGCTCAAATAACTGTTTAACGTTCTTTAAACAAGTTGATTAAACCTTGTGTTCCATCACAAGTAGTCTACCAATATATGCGTGGAGAGCAATTTCTGGGTGTAAAGCTATCGGGACAATGTTTCTTGACAAAGACTGTGAAGTCCTTACAGATTGACAGCAATACTCAATCGGGAACTGACTTAGATGGTAGGGTTAACACATGTGAACTGTTGATAAGCATCGTAATTTATCAGACAGCGAAAATTGATGATACGCTGTGACCAAAAGGTAGATGGACAAGCTATGGTATTTCGGCTATTACCATACATGGATGTTGCTCCATCGGTGTGGAGACAGAGCCTAACCCATCTTGTTATTTGAGCGGAACGTGGTAAGCCTGTATATCTCCCAATCATTGATTGGGAAAGCAAACCGTAAGATTAGCCTATGGATATGCAGGTATGGGATGATGGAAAAAGCAAATGCCAGTTTGTAATGAGTTGGATAGAGGTATATACCTTATTGTGCAAACAAGCTGACTTCCATCGGGTTCTCTTTTACGAGAAAATTGTAATAAAATTTTTAACAAAGGAAAGCAAATGAATCGAACAATTGTAAGATGTGCACCTGAGACACTTTGTGTAGCTTGGCAGTTTATTGACTGGAATAAGGTATATCACAGTGTTAAATTATTACAACAACGTATCGTAAAGGCTATAAAGGAAGGTAGATACAACAAAGCTAAGTCTTTGCAGTGGATGCTAACCCACTCTTTTCATGCTAAATTACTAGCAGTAAAAAGAGTAACCGAAAATAAAGGTAAAAATACCACAGGTATTGATGGTGTGTTATGGAACACTCCATTACGGAAGCTAAAAGCTGCCAAATCATTAGTAAGAAAAGGGTACAAATCTATGCCATTAAAAAGGGTGCTTATACCCAAGAAAAATGGAAAGAAACGCGCTCTTGGTATTCCTACTATGTATGATAGAGCTATGCAGGCACTGTACCTAATGGCTCTTAATCCTGTTTCCGAGACTAAAGCGGATGCCTGTTCATATGGTTTTCGTCCTAAAAGAGGTTGTGCTGATGCCATTGCAAGATGTTTTATTCATCTATCAAAAAGTAACAGTGCAACATGGATATTGGAAGCAGACATTAAAGGATGCTTTGACCATATTAGTCACAGTTGGATGTTAGGTAACATTCTTATAGACAAAATGGTACTTAAACAATGGCTTAAGGCTGGCTTTATTGACAACAAACGTTTATTTCCTACCAAAGAAGGAACTCCACAAGGTGGTATTATTTCTCCTGCCCTTGCAAATATGACGCTTGACGGACTTCAAGTTGCAATTAACGAAGCTTTAAATATTAGGCTGGATAAAAATGGTAACAAAAGGAACAACAAGCACAAGGTTCATTTAGTGAGGTATGCAGATGATTTTATTGTCACTGGGGATAGTGAAGAGATACTCACAAATACAGTTCTGCCAGTTATTGAAAAATTCCTGACAAACAGAGGACTCCGACTATCTGAAGAGAAAACAGATATCATCCATATTAACAAAGGGTTTAACTTCTTAGGACAACATATTAGGAAATATACTAATGGCACTTTACTAATAAAGCCTTCAAAAGATAGCTGTAGATCAGTAAAAGCTAAAATCAAGTTAGTTGTCAATAAAAACAAGGCTTCTCACCCTGTAGAACTTATCCAACAACTCAACCCTATTATTAGAGGATGGTGTAACTATCATAGACATATCTCGGCCAATAAACAGTTCAACAGCCTTGATTGTTATGTTTGGAATACTATTTGGAAATGGGCCAAGAGGAGACATCCAAACAAAGGAGGGATATGGATTAAAGGCAAGTACTTTAAATCTAACTCTACCAGTAACTGGGTCTTTTCGGGGAAGGATAAGAAAGGTAATGAGTTTCAACTAATTAAAGCTAATCGGACTAAAGTTGTCCGACATAGGTTGATTAGAGGTAATGCCAACCCGTTCGATCCTCAATGGGATAAATACTTTCATTGCAGAAGAGTAATTTGGTCGGCAAGAAAACCTAGAAAAAACAGCCATATCAGGATTTATCGGTAAGATTTGCTGGGTGATCAATAGTCGCCTTTAGAGAGCTTGAGCCGTATGCGGTGAAAGTCGCAAGTACGGTTCTTAGAGGACTTGGGCGGAGTAATCCGCCCCGGTTACTCGACCTACCAAGCGCTCGATTGTTTTATAAAATCAAATTGCTCAGGCAATTTATTTTACACACAATTATCCATCGCTTGCCAACGCCAAAATAAAAGCTAACCTTTTTGCTCTTATTAAAAATCGCGTATTCGATAAAATGTACGTAATAAAAAATTTTACGAGATTCTCGTGGATTGCCACAAGAGTATAAAATTTTCCCTCGCCTAAATCCCTAGCTTAAAAATTTCTATACACTTGTTAACTGTAGAATTTCAATTTATCTTTTTTTTATATTTCATTATCTTTTGTCTTGAAACAAAAGAAACAAAAATTCAAGGCTGCATAAACTTTTGGAAACAATTTACGGCTCGTTCGCTATATTTTAGGAAACATTGTAACTCATTAACATTGCTTCGAAATCCCTTTGTATAACTGAAACTCTTAAGAAACTGTATTACTAAACCCCTAAAATATGGACGCTCACTTCACCTTATTGTTTTACCAAAATTTTATGAGGCCAAGTTTAAATCGAGATTCTATTTTACATAATATTAAACGTCAACTTGAATTTCAATTGCATTCTCAATTCTTATCTCATTATACAATTCGATATCTTTATTAATTGCTTCAAAACTAACAGCTATTGAATATGGCATTTCACTTTTTAAATCCTTATCCCAACCAGTATGACCAACTATTCCGATACAGAAGTTCTCTGTTAACTTGTTAGATTTTAAGATAGCCCAATCTTTTTGAACAGTATTACTATTTAGCTTAACGTTATTCACTCCTCCATTTGAACGTGATTGGATAGTCCAAGGTATGTTTTCTTGATTAATATCATCTTCTTCATCTTCTAAATTATAATCTCCTGCAATTAACCTTTTTTCAAATGCATCTGTACTTTCCCCTAATTTAGAAGAATGCCAATCTACCCAACCAGAAAGGTACGATCTAAATCCTACCCGAGTTCTTCTTGGTATTGCTTTAAATGTTAATGTTACCTCTACTAAAATATCAAAAGAGTCTCCTACTCTTCTCATACTTTCAGGTAATTTCACTTCGTAAATATCAGCTTCCTTTGGAGAGATATTCAGTGAATTAACAAGAGTAACCCTATAATCCGTATTTGTAGTAGCTCGTTCAAGGTTAGGTAAGCCATATCCATAAAGTCTTAAGAAACTTAACCTTGCTACTCCATTAAAAATTCTACTTGGCCATCTTGCAGATTGAATAATTAAGGCTTTATAAAGTAATGTTGACTCTTCTGGAAACAATCTTTGCAATTCAGCTAAAATTCCAGATACTTTAGGAGCGGAAAAAGATGTTCCAATACCATCAATACTTGTCGCTGGTCCGCCGTTTAATGTGCTTCTCACAAGATGAATTGAAGATTCTTGTTTTTGAGAAGCTATTCTATTTGCTCCAATTTTTTCTATGACATAATCTCCTCCATATTCAACTAATTCAGGCTTAATAGAATCCCAAATACCTAAACCAGTTCTAGTGAATGCAGACGGAAATTCAATTTCACCAAAAGATTTAAGGTCATCATCTTCATATTCTCCATTACATATTGAACCAACGGTTAAGGAGAATAAACTTTGTGATGGATTTGATATTCTAGATTTGCGAAGTAATAAATAATCTGCATAGTCGGTTCCGTTATTAACGTAATTCTCTATCTGCTTTTTTTTGAGATTTCCAGTCGGTATTACAAATACAATATCCCTTTCCCAACTCTGTCTATCTATAGATTCAGCCCATTTAGACATTCTTGTTGTAATATGTCCTTTTCTTGATGTAATTGACATATTAAAAATTCGAGTACCATAACTTTCATTATAATGCTCAATAATATCTTTCATCAAATCTGGAGGATAAAGATTCGGTTGCATAATATTGTTAGCGTCTAATACTCTTGCGTTTTGAATCCAACTATTTAATTTAATCTCTCTAGCTGTAGGAAGTTTAGGATATAATACAGCTCCAGCAACTCTTGTACCGTGACCTCCACCAACTACTAAATCACTAACTATGTTTTCTTTGTTTTTTACGTATGAAATAGAATGATCATTATCTATTGCCTTTTCTAGTAAGACATGGTTTTCTTGAATTCCACTGTCAATCACACATACATTTGGATCATCATATTCTGGACCATTAATTTCTAACTTACCGAGTTCTTTTAATTCATCATCAATACTTATGCTTTGCTTTAAATTATCATATTCTTCAACTTCAAATAAATATGGGTAATTTAACACTAGATCTTTAAGTCCTAACCCTGAAATCTCTATTCTACAAGAAAAACTATCTGCAGAATCAACATAGCTACTTATTAGTTCTCCTTTATGTTCATTAATAAATTTTTCTAACTCGTCTTGTCTTTTTAAAGCAACATCATCCCAATCAATTTGAGCCTTTTGCTTTTTTTCTTCCCAGCGTGAAACTTTTTCTTCAAATTGTTCTTCTGATATTTCTTCCTCATTACCTCTATTTGGATAAGCTGGAACATGTATAAAACAAGCAATAGCAATGTCTAAAACAAAAATTTCTGAATCATCTATTTCATCCCATTTTTTCAATAATGATTTAGACAAAATGTGATCTAACCTCCATTGTTTGCCAGTAACTATATCCCACAATTGAGAAGCAGTATTCCTAAATTTCCCTTCTTCTTTTAAAAATTTATCTATTTTATCTTTTAACGTACTTAAATTTAAATCAGCAGAAGCACCTATTAAAAACCCATCATCCTCTTCAGATATTATTTCAATACCAAAAGATTTTAAACTATCTGGATTAAATATTTTTGGATCAACTTGCAAAAACAATGGAATAGATTCTGGAATATTTGGTAGACCTAGTTCTTTTCTTTCTTCAAAAGCATTTGTCCATTCTCCTGTAATTACAGATGTTTTCTCTTCTAGAGAATTACCATGAACTTCTCTGTTTTCAATGTTAGTTAGAGTTTCAGGACTAGGAGGTACTACAACAGCCCTTTTACCAGGCCCATAAGGGGAATTGTATAATCCAGTTATTCTGTGTGGAAGAGAAAGATGATCTAATGCCATAAATAGTTATTACTTATTTTCATTAAATCTTATAGTTTCATTGATAATCTTGTCAAAGCTTTTTTTATCAATTTTATCTATATTATTTATGACAGATAGTTTCTTTACATTTTGGGCTATTTTAACTATTTCAGCCGAAGAAAACCCTAAAAGTTGATTAACGTAATCTACTAAATTAACTTGATTAGAAATTTTAGTTGATGATAATGTCATTTGAAGCAACTTTAAAATTTCCTCTTCTTTAGGTTTTTTAATTTCTACAACTTCATCAAAACGTCTGAAAACAGCTTTATCTAATGATGTTTCTAAATTTGTTGTAGCAATAAGTAAACCAGGAGCATTATATTCTTCTAATAAAAATAACACCATATTTACTAATCTATGCATTTCCCCAACATCATGCCCATAATTTCTAGACTTTGCTATAATGTCAAATTCGTCTAATAGTAAAACACAAGGAAAGGAGTTTACACCATCAAAAAGTTTTTTTAAATTTATTAGAGACTCTCCTAAATAAGAAGAAATTACAGCCTCAAATCTGACTTTATAAAAAGGTAAACCAATATTCCAAGCTAATCTCTCTGCTCCCATACTTTTACCACAACCAGGAGGTCCAAAAAAAAGAATTTTTTGTTTAGGTTTTAATCCATGATTAGCAAGTCTTTCTCTTGCTACAAACTCCTTTTCAATTCTAGAAAATTTACTTTCAATTTCTTCCGATAAAACCATGTGATGTCGCAATTCATCTCTCGGAATTTGAACAGCTAAAGGGAAATCTTTGTTATTATGTTTTCTACTAGTATTAGAAAAAATATCCTTTAATTGATTATCAAGTTTCTTGGAAGTAGTAACATTTTGATCTAAAATAGCTTTTAGTTGTTTTGATAATAGATGATGACCTTTGTTTTCTTCATCTTTAACAATATCATATGCAACCTTGACAATATCATCGTCAGGTTTTCCATCAATACTTCTAAATAATCTTTTTAAAATATCCTTATTCACTTCTAAATTATCTATATCTACAAATCTACAAAATAATACTTTCAAAACTTGTATTAATTTCCCATTCCACACATATTATGCTTCCCTCCTACGTCATACCATAAATAAAATTCTATCAGGTTAATACTAATTTTCAATTGCTTTTTTTATACTAGAAATAAAAGTAGGATCTTCAGCTAATTCATTAATTATTTGGCTCTTTATAACTTCCGATTTTATAATAATTGCACGATCAACTTTTCTAGTAACTAAATCATTTAAAGAGCTGTCTAATGCTTTTATCATTTCAGATTTAATAGATTCGCTCAAATCAAAGGATTGTAGAGATTTTGATATTAATTGTTTTATTTCAGTTTCTGTTTTTGAAAATCTTGACGTTAGTGAATCTATTTTAGTATTTTGGTTTTTAAATTCATCATTAATCTCTTCTTTGGAATAAGTTTTACTCGTCTGATAAACAAATATACTCCCTTCATTTATTATATCGAGTTTGCTTTTATTTATTCTCCATGTACCTCCTGCTCTTACAATACCGAAAATTTTCATCGTATTAAAAGTAACAGGCGATAAATCTTTGGCAAAAAAACTATTACCACTTCCCGTAATTGGAGGTACGTTTCTAAGTATTTGCACTTGAGAAAAGGTCAGAGTAGGAATTGCAATAAATAATAATAAAATTTTTGTTTTCATATTTTCAATTTGATATTAATGTTTGTGTTAAAAGTTGTCGTTCTTGTCTATTAAAATATTTATTAATGTTCATGCCATAATAATTGTCGAGTAACGTATTTCTCATTTCTATAGCTTCGAAAATTTCATTTGTATACGATAAGTGCCCAGTTTCAATTTCAATCAATGTTGGTAACTGTAACAAAATATCATCTGGTAAATCATTGTGTTTATTCATTAATTTAAGAAACCAGTTTTGATTTATCCCTAATTTGTTAAGCTTTAGATAGTCATTATCTTTCCAGACAAATTTTGAATTAGGGATACTACCCAAAGATTTTAACAATAACCATGAATCCTCTGTTTCTGGAGAGTTAATGCTAAAATGATACATTCTTGATGTAGTATTATTTTTTTTAAGTTGTTTTAAAACTACATACTTGATAAAATTTGATTTTAATCTAGAATTTAGTCTAAACAATTTGAGGATATTAGACTTTAAAGCTTCATTTTCGCTAAGTAGTATATTATAATAATGAGGTAATAAAGCAGACCCCGAAATTAAATTTTGTTGAAAAATTAGAATATCTAGATGTAGTATCATTCTTGATAAAGTATGACCTAAAGCTCCATTTTCTTCATTATAACCCGCAAGTTCCTTTACTTTTTTCAAGGATTTTCCATCATCAGCCACTGTTTCGTAGAAAACGAAATATTCTTTAAATAGTTTTGCAATTTCTAAAGTTTGAATTGGACTATAATAGTCCTTAAATATGCTTTTATTGCCAGAATTTATGATTTCTTCTAATTGGGATAATCGTTCCGGTGTTATATATTCAATATCACTATTATAAACTTGCTCTATATTTGAAATCCTATAATTTGGATTTAATGACATTAAGAAAAATTTATTAAAACCAATCTGCTCTTCTTCAAGAATTTGAGACATAACAGAAACTTGTAAAGACCAATAACCATTTAAAAATTCGCTTATCTTGTCTCTATCCTCTCCTTGCATGTCAAAGTTCATTTTAAAGGCATTACTTGAAACTCCACCACCAAATGAAATCGTACTATTTAGACCATTTGTACATGGAAGTATGTTATTAGAAGTTGGTTTATTCCATTTTCTAAAGTGTCTATTCAACTTTTTATAATTAAGTTTATCAAAGGTACCTCCAGCGTCTTCTAATGGTGCATAACAAAGTTTATAATTACGTCTAATTAATTCTGTTATACCTTCTCTACTAATATAAATGTCTTCCCGTATTCTTCTAAGTTCGTGTAATAATTCATTATGGTTTTTTTTAATTTGTTCTCCAAGTTTTACTATTTCGTCAAATATGACTTTTTGTCCTTCCAAAATTTGTAATTGATTTTGTTCCATTCGGTTTAATTGCATTTTCATCTCATGTTGATTTTTTAAAATCTTACCAAGAGTTTTCATGATTTGCTTATGTCTGGTTGCTCCTGCATCGGGCTTACCAATTGAAAGTACATTACTAAAGGATGAGGCTGCACTTAAATATCCCATCGGAGAACTTAAAGCTGCAACTCCCTTTAGTATATGATCTCCTGCTTGAACAAGCTTTCCTACATCATCCAAAAGTGGAGAATCAAAACCCAGATTCGATGCAATATTTAGGATATCACTCGCAGAATTTAAATACATACCCATATCTTGAATAATTTGCTCTCTTGCAATTTCCATTTCCAATTGCTCCTTAATCTCTTCTCGTTTATCTGGATCCATATCAAAAAACCCATTATTGATGGCATGCATTCTTTCTTTAGAAGACATCTTACCATACATAAATTCTTGTAAATATTGAATATCGGAACTATTCGCCAATATGTCAGAACTATTTCTATCAATTTGATTTTGTAGATTATTTTTAATAGAAGTCATGTTACTAGCTATTCTTGAAATTCTTTGGTCATTTACTTGAACAGCGTTCCATAAGCTCTGTCCTAAGCAGGGCAAACTCACACTTTTATTCCTAAGATCTTAATAAGATAGTTGTTATCGTAAGCCGCTTTTAGCCTTTTTCCTTTTAGTCCTTGCTTGGTTTGTTTATCTTTTCTTAGCAAGTTTAGTGCAATTTTGCTTAGTATAGAGAAATTTTGGGCAGCATTACCAGCTCTTTTTCTTGAGGCGTCTTCAGAGAAAGCCACATCGAGTACCCAATGTAGTTTGTTTTCAATTCCCCAATGTAAGCGTATCATTTTCTGTAGTGCTTTTGCATCTGTTTTCACACTTGATATATAATATCTTGTAGCTGTTTCTGTTGGCTTGTCGGAGTTTTTAAATTCTCTAATACTTTCTACTTTTACTATACTTTCCAGCCCTGTCCATTTATCTTGGTCTTCAATAAATTTAAAGTCATTGATAACACTACATTTTCGTGTTTCTATCCTGCCGTGTCCCAGATCTTCATCGGTATGGCTATCTATAGTCTTGCCAAAGCGAAATTCGTCTAGAATATCTTGATGCAATTGCTTTTGGTTTTCTTTTACAGCTAAGATGTAATCTGCTTCTTGTTTAATAATAGTTTCTGCAATAGCCTTTTGACAGCCCATGGCATCAATGGTAACTACACATCCTTTTACAGTAATTAGTTCCAGTAGTTTTGGTATGGCCGTAATTTCATTGGATTTTTCAGAAACCTTGACCTGTCCTAAAACCATATTGTTTTTGCTTGCCCAAGCACTTACCATGTGAAAAGGGGATTTCTTACCATTAGATTTAGCACCTCTCAAGGTTTTACCATCAATGGGAATAACCTCGCCAGCCGTTATATCAATCAAATTAGAGACCCAATCTATAAAACAGGTTTCAAATTGTTCTGAATCAATGGAAGAGAACACTCGGTTAAAGGTGTCATCAGAGGGCGTACCATTTGGCAAATCAAGAAATGAACGCAAAAAATCTACTTTTGCTTTGGCATAAGTTTCCATATCTTTCCATGAATCTGCCGCACAAATCACACTAATTATACCAATAAGAAGGATGTCTTCTAAGTTATGAAGCTTGTTTATATCGCTTCTAGGATCGTTTATCTTACTGAATATAGACTTGAATTTGTTCATTGTTTTTAAAACACTTAAATTATTGATTATCAGTATAATATACAATAATTTAAAATGAAAAACAACAGCTATCTAACTAAATATCAGATAATTAAGTGTGTTTTTAAGTAAACAAAATGGCTGAAAAAAGTGTGAGTTTGCCCTGCTGTCCTAAGGCTTTTAAGTTGATAACGTCTTGTTCTATATTTTCTATATTTTCACCTTGTTCAGCCAAAATATTTAATGTGATTTCATCCGTTTTGGATAATTCATTAATCATTGCTCCCATAACTATTTTCTGTCCATTTTCATCTAATGAATCATCAATTTCAATACCTGGGAAATAGCCATTGGCTTGCAATGTCTCAACTACAACCTTCGGATTTTTATCTTTTATACTCTCAATACCGTTATCTCTTAAATAATTTTTTATCCCATGCTTTAAAAACTTACCAGAGGACCTTTTCATTTCATCTTCAGCCATATCAGCTACATGTTCTAATGACTTATCTGCAACATAACTAACACCTTTGTTTATGATAGGTGCAAGAGGACCAGTTCCTATAGTGGCTAAGGATAATGAGCCACTCAAAACATCAAATGTGGTTCTTAACGTGAAATCAGCAATAGCATCTTTCTCCCTCATTGAAATGTACTTTTCTGTAACTCCACTTAGAGCAA
Source organism: Changchengzhania lutea (assembly GCF_006974145.1). Classification (NCBI taxonomy): domain Bacteria; kingdom Pseudomonadati; phylum Bacteroidota; class Flavobacteriia; order Flavobacteriales; family Flavobacteriaceae; genus Changchengzhania; species Changchengzhania lutea. Next base: position 3,615,788 of record NZ_CP039456.1, read on the forward strand.
TATTGGAATTCCTTAAAGAACTATTATTGAATGGAATTGAACTATTTGAGTTAGGAATTTCTTTAGCTAATATTTTTTTTACAACCATTGAACTATGGTTATTAGCAATAGCATTGACACATTCTTCAGTAAAATCTTGAGAAAATAAAGGATTAACAATTAGAGCTAGACTTATATATAAAAACAGTTGTTTTTTTTCAAAGACATCAATTTTTATAGCCTTATTAATAAATTTTATTAAGTTTTTCATGTGTTCATAATTTATTTTAAAGTTTATAAGGTAAAATTCATAAACGGGTTTAAATTTACAGAACCATTACAAATGGATTGTAACTATTAAAATACGCTAAGGTGTTTCTTTTAAAGGGGAGATTTTAATTGTGTCAAACAATCAATAATTTAAAGATAAGAAAAATATTTCAACTAATCCATTCCACACATATTACGCTTCCCTCCTACGTCGTCGCATAAAAAGTGTTCCATTAACATCGTAAAGAAAATTTTTAGAATAAATTTTTTTAGAACTTTAGAAATACTTTCGCTTTTAGCCAAAGCTCAAGTTACATAACACGGAACATTATAGTACAAATGTTCATTATGTTGTTTAAGCAGTTGTTTCCATTTGATAGCTATAATGTAGTATTATGTAAAATATCCCAGAATTTGTTTTCATTAGAATAATTAGAACTTGGGTCATTAAACTAATAAGCGGTTTGCTTCGCAGATTTTTTTAAAATATTTGTATCTATAATTTGTTGTTATGTAAAATAGCCGGTGCGACACGAAGTCGCTCAAATAACTGTTTAACGTTCTTTAAACAAGTTGATTAAACCTTGTGTTCCATCACAAGTAGTCTACCAATATATGCGTGGAGAGCAATTTCTGGGTGTAAAGCTATCGGGACAATGTTTCTTGACAAAGACTGTGAAGTCCTTACAGATTGACAGCAATACTCAATCGGGAACTGACTTAGATGGTAGGGTTAACACATGTGAACTGTTGATAAGCATCGTAATTTATCAGACAGCGAAAATTGATGATACGCTGTGACCAAAAGGTAGATGGACAAGCTATGGTATTTCGGCTATTACCATACATGGGTGTTGCTCCATCGGTGTGGAGACAGAGCCTAACCCATCTTGTTATTTGAGTGGAACGTGGTAAGCCTGTATATCTCCCAATCATTGATTGGGAAAGCAAACCGTAAGATTAGCCTATGGATATGCAGGTATGGGATGATGGAAAAAGCAAATGCCAGTTTGTAATGAGTTGGATAGAGGTATATACCTTATTGTGCAAACAAGCTGACTTCCATCGGGTTCTCTTTTACGAGAAAATTGTAATAAAATTTTTAACAAAGGAAAGCAAATGAATCGAATAAAGCCATCAAAAGATAGCTGTAAATCAGTAAAAGCTAAAATCAAGTTAGTTGTCAATAAAAACAAGGCTTCTCAACCTGTAGAACTTATCCAACAACTCAACCCTATTATTAGAGGATGGTGTAACTATCATAGACATATCTCGGCTAATAAACAGTTCAACAGCCTTGATTGTTATGTTTGGAATACTATTTGGAAATGGGCCAAGAGGAGACATCCAAACAAAGGAGGGATATGGATTAAAGGCAAGTACTTTAAATCTAACTCTACCAGTAACTGGGTCTTTTCGGGGAAGGATAAGAAAGGTAATGAGTTTCAACTAATTAAAGCTAATCGGACTAAAGTTGTCCGACATAGGTTGATTAGAGGTAATGCCAACCCGTTCGATCCTCAATGGGATAAATACTTTCATTGCAGAAGAGTAATTTGGTCGGCAAGAAAACCTAGAAAAAACAGCCATATCAGGATTTATCGGTAAGATTTGCTGGGTGATCAATAGTCGCCTTTAGAGAGCTTGAGCCGTATGCGGTGAAAGTCGCAAGTACGGTTCTTAGAGGACTTGGGCGGAGTAATCCGCCCCGGTTACTCGACCTACCAAGCGCCCGATTGTTTTATAAAATCAAATTGCTCTGGCAATTTATTTTACACACAATTATCCAACGCTTGCCAACGCCAAAATAAAAGCTAACCTTTTTGCTCTTATTAAAAATCGCGTACTCGAGGAAATGTACGTAATAAAAAAATTTACGAGATTCTCGTGGATTACCACAAGAGTATAAATTTTAAGAAAAATAAAATTCTATGCACTTGTTATATTTAATCTTTTAATAGAAGATTTCTTTTAATGTTTCTTTATCTTTTGTCTTGAAACAAAAGAAACAAAAATTCAAGGCTGCATATAATTTTGGAAACAATTTACGGTTCATTCGCTATATTTTAGGAAACATTGTAACTCATTAACATTGCTTTGATATCCCTTGCATAATTGATACTCTTAAGAAAGTGTATTACTAAACCCCTAAAATATGGACGCTCTTTTTTCCTATTGTTTTAACCAAAATTTTATGAGGCCGTTTTTACATTCTAACTCTATTTGACAATAACCTAAAAATCAAAGCTTTTGATGGCCAGTAACCTCATTTTGTTTTATGGTTTATTGTTTGGTCTGAGATTCTCAATAACCTGAGCATCCACCCAATAAGTTTTTCCTACCCAATTAGTAATTCCATCTTCTTTAACCTCCCAGTCTCCCCTCGAAAAAAATAAATAATTGCCATCGTGTGTCACACTTGGGCTACTTTCATTTGATGATGTGTTTATCTTATCGCCCATGTTAATTGCTGCTCCCCATGAACCATCTTGCTGCCTGAAACTAATATAACAGTCACTACCACCATATCCCCCTTCTCTCTCAGCATCCCACATTAAATAGGATTCATCCGGAGCAATGAAGGGATGGGCAATATATTTTCCTGTGTTAATCTCCTTGCTCATTTTTACTGGCTTTTCACGTTTGCCGTCTATGAGACGTGAATAACGGATAGAACCATATCCCCTGCCTTCCTTTTCTCGAAAACCAAAATAATAGGTTCCATTAGATGAAAGCGAGATACCGTGTGCTTGGTCTTTCAAGAATTCTCCAAGACTTTTGAGTTGCGACCAACCAGTGTCGGTTCGTTCCCTATATTCCTTTCCACCGTATATCATATTACCATCCTCAGAGAAGCTTGGCCATTTTATATCGGTCTCAGATTCGTTCCCCCAACTATTATTTTCATATCGAATAACAAAAAATGTACGTTTTTCATATTTTCCATTTTTCCTAGAGAAATAGTACTCCTTCATATCTGGTGAAAACGTACCACCTTCAAAAAGCCCTTCTGGAGAAACAATGTCAGGAGCAAACGCTACAGGAATTAATCCCGGTGGCTTTTCTCCAAAATAGGCGGTTTCTATAGTTGGTGAATCATTGTCTTTTGATTTCTGATTTTTGGTATTGCAAGCATTTAAAAATAGTGCAAATACAAGTACTGCAATTATAAAGTTGTTATTTCTCATTGTTTAAATTTTTGAAATGTTTATTACCAAACCTATGTGCAATTAGTCTCAAAATCATGTGTACTAAAAGTATTTTACTCCTTCTTAAAATAAGCCTTTTTTAACTTATGGATAACTTCTGTACTCACCCAATAAAAGTTTTTTAATCCACCTTCTTCGGTTTTTCGACTAAAAAACAAATATTTACCATCTGGAGTGATACTCGGGACAGATTCATTAAAGTTAGAATTTACTTCTTTTCCAAGGTTAATTGGTTTTGTCCATGTTCCGTCTTGCTTCTTAAAATAGACATAAAGATCATTGTCTTTTCTTTTGTCATCTTTATTTCGAGCATCTACCACTAAAAAATCTTGAGATGGGGCAATAAAACCGTGAAACCCAAATTCAATTTCAACTTCCTGTACTTCGGGAAATTCATCGTTTTTGTTGGGTGCATAATACAGTTTCATTTTTGATAGATTAAAATAAAATAGATCTCCATTTTTTGCTGGACTCGCATGAAAAACTTCATCATCATTTATAGGTGAATCAAGTTGTATTGCATCGCCCCAGGAATCCTCCAAACGGTTTACATACCAAATTTTACTGTCCGTTAAGTCTGAGTTATGAGCTGTGAAATAAATCTTTTTACCACTAAAACTAACAAAGGGTTGCATTTCGGTATCTTTTTTACCTTTAGTGAAATTTGCTTTTTTAATAGGTGTCCATTTTTTTCCTTCGAGTTTTGAGAAATAAATAGCTGCGTCTCCGCTTATTTTATTTTTAGCTGAAAAATATACTTCATCTAATTTAGGAGAAAACGAAATGCCATACTCAGTTCTTCCATTTAATGAAATAATTCCAGGAGCAAAAATTTCAGGGGTTGAACCCGGTGGCTTTTCTCCAAAATAAGGGCCTTCGAGGACTGGGAATTTATCCTGGCTATCACTTTTTCCGTTCATAGTTTGAATAGAATTTTGAATAAAAGCGGGTAAGATCCTCTCTGCCGTTTTTTGCAGGGTGCTAGGTTTTGTATCATGAGCAGTAACCACAACCATCAAGTCAAGTTCCTCGATTAGAATGATAAACTGGCCGTGACCGCCCTGAGCAGATGTGCTGAAATAACTTTTATTGCCGGATTTCAATTCCGCATTCCACCAGAAATAACCATAACCATAATCAGAGACATCTTTGCCGCCGCCGAAGGGATCATCATCGCCAGTATAGAGGATCCTACTAGTTGCTCTGTCGATAAACGCTTCCGGAACCAGCTGTTCTCCATTCCATTTACCTTTGTTAACGGCCAAAGTGCCCCATTTGACCATATCGCGCGATGTCATGCTCGAGCGCCAACCAGATTCTGGCAGGCCGGTAACATTATCAGTCCGCCAGCCATAATTAGTGATGCCCAATTTATCGAGGAGTTCTTTTTTAATAAAGTCTTTAGCCGATCCCGGTACCACGGCGTCAATAACTTGCATTACCAACTCTGGACCGCCCCCATATTTAAAACTTTGAGACGCTATGGTAATAGGCGTGCTATGCTCGAGAATGGCCTGAACTTTCCCTTGACCTTTTAACAGGCTTGGATTTTTCTTGAATTCTTCTTCCTGTTCTTTAGTGATGCGGATACCAGAAGTCATCGTGAGCGCGTGGTGTAGGGTGATTTTTTCTACACCGGCAACAAATTTTGTCGGGTCTAGGTCTTTGAGAAAACTAACTAGAGGTTTGTCTAAATCGGCCATGGTGAGATACCCCAACTGTATAGCGCGGCCAAGCGCAAAGCCAGTATAGGTTTTAGTCGCTGACGCTTGGTAATGAGGCAGGTTGATGCGACCACGTGAATAATAGGATTCAAAGATGAGCTTACCCTTATGGGCAATAAGAAAGCTATCGAAAGGACCATGTTTATTGTCGGCGATCTCCTGGGCCAGCTTAATAATCATCGCTTTATTGCCACCATCGATGCCTAATTCGCCCACGAGGATACCGTCTTTTCTATCGGTTGGTGTTGCATCGATAAAGGGGTCTTTGAGTTCAGAAAGATCCCTGGACAAGAGCCTGACTTCGGCAGATGTAGCCTCGGGTGCTTGGGGATCACTTTGTTGGGCAAAGCTACTATTTGTTATTATAAGAAGAATTAAAAGTAGGAGTCCTGTTTTGTTTTTCATAGTTTTTATTATTTATAAATGTTTGGTAACGACTTGTTAATTACTATTTTTTATGGTAATCTTTATTATATAAAAGTTCGACACCCATAATTAAATGTTGGATAAAAATATATTATAATCATTGTTTAATACCTTAAATAGGATAAACACAACAATTAAATGATAAAGTCATTTCGTCATTGATATAAGGCTTTTGTATAAAAATCATGGAAATTTGTATGTATAGATAGTATCTTTGTTAGATATTTACTAAAAGAGTTTATGATTAAAAAGTCTTTGAAGAATACAATACTCATTAACATAGGAGCCTTTTTATTGGTATTGATACTTGAAATATTGAGTGGATGGTTAATTAGAGATCGATTTGACACTAATTATTCTTTTTATTTATGGGGACTTAGTTATGCAGCTTATATTATGGGTATCGTTTGGATAAATCATTTTGTTTTCATTCCTTTTTTCTTAGATAAGAGAAGATATTTTTTATATGGAATACTACTCATTGCTAGCATATTTCTTGGCGCTTATTTAAAAGCAAATGTGAAAGGTTGGCATGATGTTTCCAAATTCTTTTTCTTTTTTATTTATACGACTGGAACCGGTATGGCTGCTTTTTTTTTAAGAAGAAATATGATCATCCAAAGAGAAAATGTTGAGAAAGAAAAATTACAAAAAGAGATGGAGCTTAACTATTTGAAAGAGCAAGTGAATCCTCATTTTTTATTTAACTCATTAAATAGTATTTATTCACTTTCCAGACAGCAATCGCCAGAAACACCTGATCTTGTAATGCAGCTCTCAGAACTAATGAGGTATCAATTAGAGAGTTCTAAAAAAGATACCGTTTTATTAAAAGAAGAGCTTGAATTTATAGAAAATTATTTATTACTTGAAGAAAAAAGATTGAGTAAACGTTGTAATGTTGAATTTTTAATTGGAGGAGACTGGTTGGACTTAAGGATTGCTCCAATGTTACTAATCCCATTTGTTGAAAATGCTGTTAAACATGGTGCCCAAAGTACTAATGAACAGAGTAAAATTGATATTTCTGTGGCTATAAAAAAAACCGCCCTTCATTTTTGTGTAGTTAATTCAAAACCTCCCATGGATTCTGCATCGAAAAGAAAAGGGCTGGGTCTTGAAAACGTGAGAAGACGTTTGAATCTATTATATCCTAATTCTCACTTATTAGAAATTAATGATAAAGAAAAAGTATATCATGTAAATTTATCTATTGATTTAACAGTTTCAATACTAAAAAAAAATAGATAATGATTAAAATTGGTATCGTAGATGATGAAATACTAGCACGTAAAGTGTTAGAAGATTATTGTTCTAAAATTGACAACTTTGAATTAGTATTAAGCACAGGGAATCCACATGAATTTATCAATTTCACTCAGCAAAATGAAGTTGATCTCATTTTTCTTGATATAGAAATGCCTGAACTTAATGGCATGGAAATTTTGCGTTCTATGATAAAACCACCTAAAGTTATTTTAACTACGGCTTATTCTGAGTATGCATTAGAAAGTTATAATTATGGTGTTGTAGATTATTTGTTGAAACCTATAAAAATTGAACGTTTTTTGAAAGCAATAAACAAAGTTTCAGCTTCAAAAATAACTCAACCTAAAAAAAATAGTGGAAGTGAAGAACTTCAAATAAAATATGATGGAATGCCCGTTAATATTCCATTTAAATCAATTCTGTATATTCAGAGTTTTGGAAATTATTTGAAAATTTTTACAGATTCAAGAATGTACTTGATCTCCGAAACGCTTATTAATATCAACACATTATTATCTGAAAATTTCAAACGCACACATAAATCATATATTTCCAATTTGAGTAGAGTTACAAAGGCAACAAGAACGTATTTGTTAATTGAAAATAATAAAGTCCCAGTTAGTGCTATGTATAAGGTTATTGTTTTTAAAAAATTGGAAGTTTTAGCAAAATTATAAAATAGGTAATTCCCATTTCACACACATTATGCTTCCCTCCTACGTCGTCACATAAAGAGTGTTCCATTAACATTGTAGAAGAAACTTTTTGGAATAATTTTTTTTTAGAAACTATAGTAACAACTTTCGCTTTTAACCAAAGCTCAAGTTACATAACACGGAACATTATAGTACAGATTTGAAATTATAATCAGACATTATATAAAATGTCTTTGTAACATTAAAAATGTTAGTTTTATTGTAATCATGTAAAGAAAAACCTATAAATATAAATTCTTTTCATAATACATACTTTGATTTAGCACACGAACAATCAAAATATCAATATCTGTAGCCAAATAAAAAATAGTGTGAGATTTATAAGAAAACCTTTTTAAAGACCATACAAATTCTGAAGCATCGCGTCCAAGATTAATGTTATCTGATAGAATTTGAAAGATATCGTGTATTCCCAATAGATATGTTTTCGCTTGTTTTAATCCAAACGCTTCAATTCCATATTCGTACATTTTGGTAAGATCACTTTCGGCTTTTCCAGATACTTTATAAACGCCCATCTGCTCGCATTCGTTCTTCGACTTCTTTCATAATATCAGGAACAGATTTATGGCTAATGCCACTTTCCATACCTTCTGTTATGGCTGCTTTAAGAACGGAAAATTTGGCATTTTTTGCTTGGTCACGTCTAACCAAATCACGAAGATATTCACTATCATTAGTAAATTCTCCAATAGTAATTCGTGATTTTATCCACTTATCTTGTTTTTCTGTAAATGTTATTGTTTTTCTAATTGTAGACATGTGTTTTTTTGTTTAAATAATCATACTATTGATGCAATTTAATATATTCGATTGAATATTACAAAATTTTTACACACAAATACGAAGCATTCACGAGTTCCAAAAAATAAAATAGAAATGCACGGGTAATTATCCATCGCTTGGCAACACCAAAATAAAAGCTTTACTATTTACCCTATTTAGAAGATATTTTAAAAGTTTAATTATCCGCTTAGTCCAACGTAATCACTTCGCTCTTTAAGACCCACTTCCCGTTGACTTGTGCACTACGTGTTACTGTAATTTTATTGGGGCCTGTTTTTTTTATAACGTCAATAAGGTTGAGGTTTTTATGAACAGTGGTATTAATTACAATAGGCTTGCTAAGCAACCTACCATTTGATGCACTAAAAACATAGAGGCTCTTGGTCGTAGGTTTTATGTCCCAAAAGCCAATTTCGTCTGCGCCGTCGCTATTAAGGTCTTTGAGATTTTCTAATTGTGATTGGTACGCACCTTCGATAGTGATGGGTTTTAGGTCCTTATTACTAAAGACGATTACGCTGTTGCATCCGCCTTCGCATTGTACCGCATCACTATTTAGGGTATCCGTTTTTGTAGCGGAGGTTATTTCTGGAGAGATCACAGAAGCATAGTCTGATAGACCGTCGCCATTAAAATCGCCAAACAGTTGCCTGTTATTAGAGATTATAGCATCACTTTCGCGAGCACTGGGAAAAATGGGAGCATCAAGATCTTTAGCATTTTTAGCAACGCCTTCTCGTAGTATTTTGAAAGCACCATTTCTAGTAATCACTGAAAGATACGAGGTGTAATCTGCTTCTATTCCGTTGTAGTTGACGTGTTTGGTGAACTCGACTAAATAGCTTCCTGCCTCTTTCGTGATGACAAGTTGATCATTTAAAATACGTTGTGTATAATCTGGAAATTTTTGAAACAGCAAATTCTTATCCTGCTGCACTTGGTTTCTGGTGCGCTCTTTTCCGTAATAGATTACTACATCCATATAGTCGCGTTCTAGGTAAGGTGACTTTATTTGTGTATGGGCATCGTTCCATTGTTTTACAAACTTACGCACCTCTTTTTCGCCCTTAGGATTGACCTCATTGCAACCAAAGAATAGTACGACAAGCAGGCAGGACATAAATTGGGGATACTTCATAGATCGAATGTGATTTTAGCTTAAAAAATGAACCTTAAAGATACATGATTTTTTGATGAATTTGGGCTTCATGTGTGTATACTTTGTAGGACAAAAGTCTCCTTCCAGAATGCCTACTTATATATACACCATATCCAATCCAACATGCGGAGTGGTAACTGATGAAAACAAATATATAGTTGAAAAAAGAGAGAACAAATTATCTTCTGATGTAAGCAATATTCCTGATGATGATAAAATAAATTCAATTCTAGATTTATAAATAGTTTTCTTAATCCCATTCCACACACATTACGCTTCCCTCCTACGTCGTATTCATTATCTCATATTTTATTAAATTAGGAATTCATGAATCTCATTCTTCGATTTCGCATAAAAAGTGTTTATTCAAAAGATTTCTATTGTTTTTCAATGAGAAATAAAATTTGGACACCTGTTTTTAACTAGTAAACTACTCGGGACAAGCCCACGAGGCATTATATAGGAAAAATATTTTTGATTTCGAGGCAAGTCTCGGAGCATTTAAATCTCGATTATCGAGTAAAGTATAGCATTCACTATCTCAACTAAGTGAAAACCGTTGGTGGAAATCCTCGTTTTGGTAATGGTATGTGTGGAATTATTTCCATTTCTATCGTATCTTTGTCTAGCACACTGCACATATTAGGTTGATTTTAAATATTTTACGTGTAGTAACGCAAATATTGGCACCCCTTTTTTACTATTCAAAAAAGTTTAAATCAGTTCAAAGTAAAATAATTCAATTTTAAAAATAGCCTCAATTTGAGGCTCTGTTTGTAATAAAAGTTACTTGGTATTTACTGAGGCTTTTAATTTTTATAGCCTAAAAATTCGGATATGGAAGACATGCTCTTTTACGATAGATTGCAATTTGCATTTACTATCACATTTCACTATATATTTCCACAATTAACAATGGGATTATCATTATTGATAGTCTATTTTAAGTGGAAATATTTAAGAAATAAAATTGAAAAATATAATAATGCAGCAAAATTTTTTATGAAAATTTTTGCTATTAATTTTACAATGGGAGTAATAACAGGAATTCCTATGGAATTTCAATTTGGTACCAATTGGGCAAAATTTTCGGAACTAACAGGTGGTATTATTGGTCAAACGCTTGCTATGGAAGGCATGTTCTCTTTCTTTTTAGAATCCTCGTTTTTAGCGCTATTTATTTTTGGTGAAAAATTAATGGGACAAAAACTACACTTCTTAACAGGGTTTTTAGTGTTTTTAGGGTCTTGGGCAAGTGGTTGGTTTATTTTAGCAACTAATGCTTGGATGCAACATCCGGTAGGTTATGAAATTTTAGATAATGGTAAATACGTGTTGCAAAACTTTTCGGCACTGTTTAGTAACCCTTGGCTTCTACCTGCTTTTTTGCATAATCAATTAGCGTCTGTTGTAACATCTTCTTTTGTTGTAGCAAGTATAGGCGCTTTTTATATTTTAAGAAATAAACATACTGAACACGGAAAATTATTTTTAAAAACAGGTGTAGTTTTTGGATTAATTTCTAGTATTTTATTAGCTTTTCCTACAGGGGATTGGAATGCTAAAAATGTTGCAAAATACCAACCAGCATCTTTTGCTGCGATGGAAGGAATTTTTGAAACAGAAAACGCTGGAGCTGAAATTGTACTTATTGGTCAACCAAATATGGTTGAAAAAAAATTAGACAATAAAATTGCCGTACCAAATATATTAAGTTTTTTAACCTATCAAGAATGGGATAAACAAATCCCAGGAATGGATCAATTTAAAAAAGAAGAATTGCCAGATAATATTCCTGCACTTTACTATTCCTATCATATAATGGTTGGTTTAGGCACAATATTTATTGGCATAATGGCATTAGCATTTTTCTTTTTATGGCAAAAAAAATTGTACAAATTAAAACCATTACTTTGGATAATTATGTTTTTAGTTCCGTTTCCGTATATAGCAAACATTACTGGTTGGTATACAGCAGAATTAGGAAGACAACCTTATCTCGTTTACGGTTTATTAAAAACAAGCGATGGGATTTCTCCAACAGTTTCATCAGGTAATACATTATTTACTTTACTTGGTTTTGTTGCTTTATATATGTTACTAGGTTTATTATTTTTAGTCTTAGTTGGTAAAACTATTAACGAAGGTCCAAAACCTCAAACACATTAAATTATGGAAATATTCTGGTACATAATAATAGCTATTGTTTTAGCTGTATTTTTTATTTTAGATGGTTATGATTTTGGAACAGGAATAATTCATTTGTTTTTTGCAAAAAAGGAAAAAGATAAAGAAGTAATTGCAAAATCCGCAGGTTTATTTTGGGATTCTAATGAGGTTTGGTTAGTTGCTGGTGGAGGAATGCTTTTCATGGCTTTTCCAACTTTCTACGCATCTGTTTTTAGTGGTTTCTACTTACCATTAATAATAGTCTTGTGGTTAATTATTTTTAGAGCTATTGGGCTAGAATTTAGAAGCCAATTTAAGTATCAAATGTGGAAAGATATTTGGGATAAGTCTTTTGGGGTTTCTAGTTTATTATTGGCCTTATTTTTTGGTATTGCTTTGGGTAATATAGTTAGAGGTGTAAATTTAGGTGGTGTTGAAAATGGAGTGTCTGTTTATGAAGGACATTATTTTTTCTTACCATTATGGGATAGTAGTTTTAGTCCATTAAGCAAAACACCTGGAGTTATAGATTGGTTTACAATTATTATAGGTTTAATATCTGTTGTTACTTTAGCTATTCATGGTGCTAATTGGGTGATTTTAAAAACCAATTCATCAATAAATAATAAACTTAAAAGTGTCATTTTTAAGTTAAATATTGTGCTAACGGTACTTACAATATTTTCTTTAATAGTATGGCAAATAGTTAATCCCAATTCTTTAGATAATTTTATTGACAAACCATATTTAATAGTATTTCCTATTATTTATTTTATCGGATTATTTGGATTATTCTTTATTAAAAAAATAAAAAAAGACATCTATAGTTTTGCGTTGTCAACCTTGTTAATCTTAGGAGGAATTACATCATCATTAGCATCATTATTTCCAGTAATATTGCCTTCTATTAATGAAATTAATGAGCCTTTAACAATATATAATACTTCTGCATCAGAATATGGTTTATCTGTAGCTTTAACTTGGGGAATTATTGGCTTTATCCTTCTTTTTGTTTACATGATTATCCAAAAAAGATTAATGGGAGGAAAAATAGATAAAATGGATTATGGACATTAGTATAAAGATCCTATTATGACAGCAACGTTAATTTCCTTAATCAGTATTCTTACAGGAATTATTGCTGCGAACCTACTTGGATATTTTAGGGAAAAATATTCTTTTGGCTTTACAGGAAATACGTTAATTGGTGTTTTTGGAAGTATTTTAATAATAAAATCTTTCGGAAGATTAGGATTCGATCCTTGGTCAATTATGACAGATGGAAATTTTGATGGCTCTTTATTCACAATAAATATCTTGGTATCAGTTATTGGTGGAGCTTTTGGGTTAGTAGTTATTAAATTGATAACGAGTAAATTAAATAAATAACTATTCTAAAATAATCAAACTGTAGTACGTTTGATTATTTTTTGTACATTTGTTAACCAAATGGTTAAACCGTATAGTTGATATGAAGAAAGCAAAAGACGATAACACCGAAGGCCAAATATTGGATGCCGCAAAAAATGTATTTCAATCCAAAGGAATGGACGGTGCACGTATGCAAGAAATAGCAGATAAAGCAGGAATTAACAAAGCCATGCTTCATTACTATTACAGAAGTAAGCAACTACTTTTTGAAGCTGTTTTTAAAAACGCATTCTCATTATTAGCGCCTCAACTAAATGCCATTTTAAATGATGATTCTTCCATTGAAGATAAAATAAAAAATTTCACATCAAACTATATTGCATTTATTATAAAGCATCCTTATTTGCCGAATTTTATCATTCAGGAACTCAATAGAAATCCAGCGTTTATTTTAAAACTTAAAGAAAACAAAGGATTTCCTAATCTTGAAAAATTTAAAAAACAGGTTGCTCTCGAAGTTGAAAAAGGCATTATAAAGCCAATAAGTGCCGAACAATTATTTATCAATATTTTGGCACTTAATGTTTTTCCATTTGTTGCAAAGCCTTTAATCATGGCATTTACAAACGTAAATGATAAAACCTACAAACAACTTATGGAAAATCGTAAAACTGAAGTCGCAGACTTTATTATTAATTCTATAAAGAAACATTAAAATGAAACGCTTCATAATTATTCTAATAATCCTAACAACGCTTCCAAGTGTAGCACAACAAAGTATCACACTGGAAGAATGCTACAGTTTAGTAGCTAAAAATTATCCTTTAGCAAAACAATCACAACTCTTTGAAGCACAAAATAAATTGGATACAGACGTTATTTCCAATGCCAAATTGCCACAATTTAATTTGGATGCTCAAGCTACCTATCAATCTGATGTGATTGAAATTCCTATTCCAAATTCTAATATAGAATCTTTAAATAAAGACCAATATCGTGCAACACTTTCTGTTAACCAACTTATTTATAATGGAGGTGCAACAGATGCTACTTTAAACGTAAAAACCGCTGAAATCAGAACCAAACAAAAACAGGTTGATGTCAATCTGTATCAATTAAAACAAAAGATTAACCAATTATACTTTTCAATTTTATTATCGCAGGAAACCAATGTATTGTTAGAAGCAAAACAAGCACAGTTACAAGCAAAATTGGGCGAAGTACAATCAGGCATTACATATGGCGTGATTTTACCTTCATCCGATAAGGTTCTTGAGGCTGAACTTTTAAAACTAAATCAACAATTTAGGGAAGTAAAAAGTAATAAGGCATCTTTAATAGCAACGCTTTCGAGTATTATTGGTCAATCTTTGGATGATTCGACAATCTTTCGAAACCCTTTGGTTGAAACACCATTAAAAACCGAATTAAACAGACCAGAATTGGAATTATTTCAACTTAAAAGGGATGAAATAGAAAGTAATGAAGCTTTAATAGCCAAACAAAATTCGCCAAAACTACTCGGTTTTGCAACTGGTGGTTATGGTAATCCAGGACTAAATATGCTCGATAATTCATTTCAAACTTTTTATACCGTTGGCATCAAATTAAATTGGAATGTATTCGATTGGAATTCCAACAAAAAACAACGCGAATCCTTGGCCATTAATAAAGATATTGTGGATACAGAGACCGAAACCTTCAAGTTGAATACTAACATAGAACTGAATCAGCAACAAAAGGAAATTTATAAAATTGAAGGCTTTATTGAATCAGATTTAGAGATTATAAACCTTAGGAAAGACGTGCTTAAATCGGCAGACTCGCAACTTAAAAATGGGGTGATAACAGCTTCGGCATATATAACAGAACTGACCAATTTATACGAAGATGAAAACACTTTGGTTAAACATAACATCCAATTACAACTTGCAAAAGCAAATTACAACGTTATTAACGGACAATAAAATATTTCCCGCAGATTTCACAGATGCACGCAGATAAAAAGAATAAAAAAAATTAGAAAAAAATCTGTGTTAATCTGCGAAATCTGCGGAAAACAAAGAGAAACAAAAAAAATAAAACATGAAAAATTACAATTATATATTAGGATTAAGCATTATAGCTACGACTCTATTTTCCTGTGGAAATGATAGCGGAAAAGCAGATGGTTACGGCAATTTTGAAGCGACAGAAATTACCATTTCAGCTGAAAATAACGGAAAATTAATGCAGTTTGATGTTAACGAAGGCAACACACTTGAAAAAGAACAATTTATAGGCTATATCGATACCATTCCATTAGCATTAAAACGAGAACAATTAATGGTGTCTAAAGCTGTGATTAACTCAAAATCTAAAGGTGTATTGTCTCAAATTAATGTGTTGAATGCCAAGTTAAAAACAGCAAACACCAACAAAACTCGAACTGAAAATTTAATAAAAGACAACGCAGGAACACAAAAACAATTAGATGATATTTCTGGCGAAATAGATGTTATAAAAAACCAAATTAGAAGTGTAGAAATACAAAATGCACCAGTTGTTAATGAATTGAAATCTATTGATGTGCAGCTCAAACAAATTGACGACCAAATCCAGAAAAGTAAAATCATAAATCCTGTAAATGGAACAGTTTTAACCAAATACGCAGAACCAAATGAAATTACAGCTTTTGGCAAACCACTTTACAAAATTGCCGATTTAAATACGATGCAACTGCGCGTTTATGTTAGCGAAACACAACTGGCCACTATTAAAATAGGACAACAAGTTACTGTAAAAATTGATGATGTAGAGGCTATGAAATCTTATAAAGGCAAAATTAGTTGGATTGCTTCGGAAGCCGAATTTACACCAAAAATTATTCAAACCAAAGAAGAGCGTGTTGCTCTGGTTTATGCAGTAAAAATTGATGTAAAAAACGATGGTAGTCTTAAAATAGGAATGCCAGCAGAACTATGGATAAACAATTCAGACAATAAATAATCACTAAAACTTAAAACTATGAAATATGTAATTTTCACATTCAGCCTATTGGCTTTAGTAAGCTGTAAAGACAGTAAAAATCAAGAGACAAAAATGGAAAAAGCTGAACAATCTGCTGAAACCCATAACGACCATCAGGAAGCATCTAAGGTCTATGCCAATGCTTGGGCAAGCGAAATCCAATTAAACGATGGCAATAAATGGCAAGCCAATGCAGAAACCAATGAAGGCATATTAAAAATGCAAAACAGCATCGAAACACAAACAACCAGCACATTAGATGCATTTCATAAATTGGCAGAACAGCTGAATGATGACAAAAACTATGTGATAAAAAATTGCACAATGAAAGGTGCTTCACACGATAATTTACACGTATGGCTTTTGCCATTAATGGAAAAAATTGAAGCACTTTCTGAAGCTAAAACGGTGGAAGATGCTTCAAACTTAAAACGCAGTATTGAGGAAAATGTTAATGCTTATCATACTTATTTCGAATAAATGAGTATTACAGTTTCTAACATATCAAAATCCTATAAAAACGTAAATGCTTTACAGGATATTTCTTTTGAGGTAAAAGAAGGCGAACTCTTTGGACTCATTGGTCCTGATGGTGCAGGTAAAACAACACTCTTTAGGATTTTAACAACGCTTTTATTTGCTAATGAAGGCCGTGCAACTGTAGCTGATTTTGATGTGGTTACAGATTATAAAAAAATACGAAACAGTGTTGGCTATATGCCTGGGAAATTCTCATTATATCAAGATTTAACTGTTGAAGAAAATCTAAATTTCTTTGCTACTATTTTCGGAACAACCATTGAAGCAAACTACGATTTAATAAAAGATATTTACGTACAGATTGAACCTTTTAAAGACCGTAGAGCAGGAAAACTTTCCGGTGGTATGAAGCAAAAATTGGCTTTGAGCTGTGCTTTAATCCACAAACCCAAAGTGTTGTTTTTAGATGAACCAACAACTGGTGTGGATCCTGTGTCGAGAAAAGAGTTCTGGGACATGCTAAAACGCTTGCAACAAAAAGGGATTACCATTTTGGTGTCGACACCTTATATGGACGAAGCTGCTTTGTGTGATAGAATTGCACTGATTCAAGATGGAAAAATACTTCAGATTGATACACCTGAAGCGATTGTAAAGCACTATCCGAAGCCAATTTATAATGTAAGCGCAAACAATATGTATCAATTAATAAATAGTTTAAATGCATATGAATTTAATTATAGCGTCTATCCTTTTGGCGAGTTTGTGCATTATACAGACCGTAGAACAGATTTTAACCCTGATGATCTAATAAGATATTTAGAAACTAAAAACGTATTGAATATAGACATTGAAAAAACAATTGCAACTATTGAAGACACCTTTATGGAATTAGCAAAATAGCCTGCAAGGTTTTTAAAATATCCTGCGAGGTTTCCAAAACCTTGTAGGCATAAATAACAAAAATGAACAACAACAAAGTCATACAAGTAGAAGGATTAACCAAAATGTTTGGTGAATTTACAGCTGTAAATACCATTACTTTCGACGTTGAAAAAGGCGAGATATTTGGGTTTTTAGGTGCAAATGGAGCAGGAAAAACCACAGCAATGAAAATGCTGATAGGCATTTCTAATCCAACATCTGGTAAAGCCAAGGTTGCAGGATTTGATGTGTTTACCAATGCTGAAGACATTAAGAAGAACATTGGTTATATGAGTCAGAAATTTGCTATGTATGACGATTTAACCGTTAAGGAAAATATTACTTTTTTTGGTGGAATTTATGGTTTATCGAGAAAACTAATAAAAGAAAAATCAGCAGTTTTAATTGAAGAATTGGGACTTGAAAAAGTTACTAATACACTGGTTGGTGCTTTACCATTGGGCTGGAAGCAGAAATTATCTTTTTCTGTGTCCTTAATTCACGATCCTAAAATTGTGTTTTTAGACGAACCAACAGGAGGTGTGGATCCAATTACCAGACGTCAGTTTTGGGAAATGATTTACAAAGCAGCCAACCAAGGAACTACTGTTTTTGTAACTACTCACTATATGGATGAAGCCGAATACTGTGATCGTGTTTCTATTATGGTTGACGGTAAAATAGAAGCTTTAGATACGCCTAAAAAACTTAAAGAACAGTTTAAGGCAGCAAATATGAATGATGTGTTTTTAAAATTAGCGAGAAACCCATCACCATAAAAAATATCCCGCAGATTTCGCGGATTTTCGCAGACAATAAAATAAAAATCTGCAAAAATATGCGGGAAACAAAAAATTAGAATTATGAATATACTATCAGAAAACGACATATCCTATATCATTCGAGGTGCAATCTTTAAAGTATATAGTGAATTAGGCCCAGGTTTGTTGGAATCTGTTTATGAAACTGTGTTGCTCTTCGAATTGCAACAACAAGGGTTAGATGTAAAAAGGCAAGTGCCATTACCCGTATTTTATGAAGGCAATAAAATGGAATTAGGTTTTCGATTGGATTTATTGGTAAATGATAAAGTATTAATTGAGATTAAATCAGTAGAAAATTTAGCAGAAGTACATCATAAACAGGTATTAACCTATTTAAAGCTTTCAAATTTGAAATTAGGGGTTTTAGTCAATTTCAATGTAGGTAACATATCAAAAGGCATTTTTAGAAAAGTAAATGGCTTGTAGAAAATTAATCCCGCAGATAGCGCAGAATGATGCAGAAATAATAAAGATAAGAATCTGCGAAAATCAGCGCAATCTGCGGGAAACAAAATGAGGTCTACGAGAATCTGTGAGATTTGCGGGAGACATAAGAAAGAAATAAAATTAAAAAGATTCCTGCCTACGCAGGAATAAAGTATGAAACGTTTTATAGGCTTTATAAAAAAAGAATTCTACCACATCTTTAGGGATAAACGCTCGTTGTTTATTCTCTTCGGAATGCCAATTGCTCAAATTTTACTGTTTGGTTTCGCTATCACCAATGAAATCAATAATGTGGATATTGCTATTCTGGATCATTCAAAAGATGCCACTACAGAAGAAATTATTAATAAAATTTCAGCTTCAAAATATTTCACGATAAAACAAATGGTAACTCGTGAAGCAGATATAGCTTCGGTGTTTAAAAAAGGACAGGTTAAAGCAGTTCTAAATTTTGAAAAAGACTTCAGCAAAAACCTAATTAAAGAGCATAAAGCAACTGTACAGATTATTACAGATGCTACAGATCCAAATACAGCAAATACTATTAGTAATTACGTAAATGCCATTCTTCAGAAGTATCAAAAAGAATTAAACAAGGATATTACAATAGCCTATCAAATAGTTCCAGAAACACGAATGGTCTATAATCCAGAATTAAAAAGCGTGTATATGTTTGTGCCTGGTGTTATGACCATTATTCTCATGTTGGTTTCTGCCATGATGACCTCTATTTCCATTACAAGGGAAAAGGAATTGGGTACTATGGAAATTCTCCTGGTGTCGCCGCTAAAACCATTTCAGGTCATTATAGGAAAAGTGTTTCCATATATTTTCCTATCCATCATCAACGCTGTTGTCATCGTTATTTTAAGCATTTTCATTTTTAATATGCCGGTTCAAGGTAGCTTGTTTTTATTGGCTTTAGAGAGTATTCTTTTTATAATTAGTGCTTTAGCCTTAGGGATTTTAATCTCAACCATTTCAGAATCGCAACAAACCGCCATGATGATTTCATTAATGGGATTGATGCTTCCTGTGATATTATTATCTGGATTCATTTTTCCTATTTCAAGCATGCCTATGCCTTTACAAATCATTAGCCATATCATTCCAGCAAAGTGGTTTATCATTATCATTAAAGGCATCATGCTCAAGGGTGTAGGATTACAATTTATATGGAAAGAAACCCTTATTTTATTGGGAATGACGGTGTTTTTTATTGCATTGAGTGTAAAGAAATATAAAATACGATTGGAGTAAAAAAGTAAGTCATCCTGCAAGGTTTTTAAAACCTTGTAGGTATTTTAAAATTAAAAAGAAATTCCCACTTTCGTGGGAAATGATAT
Organism: Changchengzhania lutea; assembly: GCF_006974145.1. NCBI lineage: Bacteria > Pseudomonadati > Bacteroidota > Flavobacteriia > Flavobacteriales > Flavobacteriaceae > Changchengzhania > Changchengzhania lutea. Next base: position 3,635,896 of record NZ_CP039456.1, read on the forward strand.
GAAAACAATTCTATACATCATACAAAAAGAGTTCAAGCAAATATTTAGAAATAAAGGGATGCTTCCTATCATTTTTGTATTACCACTACTCCAATTGGTAATATTATCCAATGCTGCTACATTCGAAGTAAAACACATCAAATTCGGTTATATAGATAATGACCATACATCGACATCAAGAGCATTAGTAGAAAAATTTAATGCGTCCACTTATTTTGATGTCTTAACAGATTTTCCTTCGGAAGCGTTAGCAAGTTCAGCCATGTTAAAAGGCGAAGTGGATGTTGTTTTAGAAATTCCTCATTATTTTGAACGTGATTTACAAAAAGAAAAATACATCGATTTAGGTGTTACCATTAATGCTATTGATGGTGCAGCAGCTGGTGTTGAAAATGTATATGTTACTCAAATAATTCAGCGTTTTAATCAACATTTAAAAGTAGATTTATTACAACCTTCAGACAAACTAGTACAGCCCACAAATATTGACACTATTCCTTTATTCTGGTATAACGAAACCTTGAATTATAAAACCTTTATGGTACCAGGTATTCTCGTGTTATTGGTTTCTATGATTACCTTATTTCTTTCAGGAATGAATATTGTTCGAGAAAAAGAAATTGGCACCTTAGAGCAAATCAATGTGACACCAATTAAGAAAAGTCAGTTTATTATTGGGAAGCTTTTTCCGTTTTGGGTTATTGGAATGGGTTTATTAACGGTTGGATTAATACTGGCAAGATTAATTTTTAATGTGCCCATGCTTGGTAGTTTAGTACTCATGTATTTATACACCTCCATTTATATTTTAGTGATTTTAGGAATAGGGTTATTCATTTCAAATTTTACGGACACGCAACAACAAGCCATGTTTATTGCTTGGTTTTTTGTAGTCATTTTTATTTTAATGAGTGGTTTATTTACACCTATTGAAAGTATGCCTAGATGGGCACAAATAGTTACAGAATTCAACCCTATAAAGTATTATGTAGAAGTGATGCGAATGGTGATGCTTAAAGGTTCTGGATTTATGGATATACTTCCACTGTTATTAAAGACACTTCTGTATGCACTTATAATGAATGGTTTAGCGGTTTGGAGTTATAAAAAGACAACTTAATGAAAACTGTTAAAAAAATAATACTTTCTAAAGACGAGTCCTTGTTTGTTAGAGGTCCTTTATCTCGTTTTAAGGAATTGACCTTTGCTTTTAAAGTGTTTTTTAATTTTATAAAAGCCTTTAGGAAAATGCATTTTATTGGGCCTTGTGTGACTGTTTTTGGTTCAGCACGATTTACAAAAGATTCCGAACATTATAAAAATGCCGAAAAAATTGGAGCTGCCTTAGCCAAAACAGGATTTACAGTGATGACAGGTGGTGGTCCAGGCATTATGGAAGCTGCCAATAAAGGTGCTTTTCAAGCTGGAGGAAAATCGGTTGGTTGCAATATTATTTTACCTTTTGAACAAAAACCAAATCCGTATCTGCATAAATGGATCAACATTCCGTACTTTTTTCTTCGAAAAGTTATTTTGGTGAAATATTCATATGCTTTTGTGGTCATGCCTGGAGGCATAGGTACGCTCGATGAACTCTTTGAAGCTTTAACCTTAATACAAACGAAAATCATTCAAGATTTTCCTGTAGTTATTTTCGATTCAGAATATCATAAGGAATTGTGTCAACATATTCATTTAATGGCAGAAAATGAAAGTATCAGTCCAGATGATATGAAACTACTTTTTGTAACAGATTCTGTGGAAGATGTAATTACTCATATTGAATCGCATTCCATAAAAAAATTCGGACTAGTTAAAAAACAAGTCAAACCAAAATGGTGGTTAGGTGAACAAAACAATAAACTAATACAAAATGAAAACTAAAAAGATTATCAATACTGTAAGTGCTATTATTTTAGCACTGTTTGCATTGCTTACTTTATTTTTAAGTAGCTCTGTCATTTTCGATTGGTTTGGCATTAGAGCCAAAGAAGGTAACTATGTCTTGCTTATAGTTTGGGCAAACTTTATTTGCAGTATTTTATATTTATTTGCTGTATATGGATTTTTAAAAAGAGCAAAGTGGACGTTTTGGTTGTTAATTACAGCTTTAGGTATCTTAATTGTTGCTTTTATAGCTTTGCTGTTTTATGTTAACAATGGCGGAGTTCACGAAGCTAAAACAATAAATGCCATGATTTTTAGAATGCTGGTTACTTTAAGTTTCTCACTTGTAGTATTTTTCAATATAAATAAGAAACTCAAATAAATGAAAACAAAAGCTTGCATCTTGTTTTTGTTTTTATGGTCTGTACAATTTGCTTTTTCGCAAAAAAATATAGATACACTTCCACAACTGGATTTGTATAAAGTAGCTTTAATCAATCAAAGCGATAGTTACATCACATTCCCGACAGATATTGGAAATATAGAACCCTTAATGTTTGAAGCCAAGGTAAATCCATCATTTGTTATAAGAGAACGAAAAGATTCAAAAATATTAGCCTTATTAACACCACAGATTATTATCAGGATGTATAATGAAGAATCCTATCCTGTTCGTACACCAAGTTATATTCCGCAAATTTCATTTTATTATTTAGCTAATAAAACAGACGCACTAAATTACTTGGTATTATTCGGTAAAGTAGCTCATCATTCTAATGGACAAGATGGTAGTTTTTATAATGAAGACAACACAATCAACTTAAAATCAGGGAATTTTGCAACTAATTTTTTTGAATTCGGTTTTCTTAAAACAGGATATAGTAATAGGTTGAAAGCAATTAAAACTTTAAAAAGCTCGATTGAAATTCATCCTAAAAGTTGGATGTTACAAGAATTGAAAGGCAAGTATAGTGGATTGCGTTGGCATAACACATTTACATCGTTTAAGTTTCCTTTAAGGGATTCTCATAGCGATAGAGCAATTTTTTCTTTAAAAGCTGAAGCAACGCTAATGTTAGATAATTATAATGATTTGGACATTTTTGATTTAGATCGATTTAATGCAAGTGTTACCTTTTACTATCATCCCAAATTTTTAGAAGATATTGGGTTATTTGTCCAGTTTTGTCATGGCATGGATTATTACAATATTTATTTTGAACACCAATTATCTATGGTGCGTTTTGGTATAATGACCGAAATCTTAAAATTTTAAAACAATAAATTATGTTGAAACATGAAATATTCGTAAAGAAAAGCACCGAAGAAATAGAGCCATTTTTAATTCAAAAATTAAAACAGTCGCTTCAATCTTGTGGTGCAACTAAAAAAGAGGTGGATGCCATTATTACTCAAATGCAACCCTCTATTTATGATGGAATATCTTCAAATGAAATTTATAAGAAAGCCTTTTCCATATTAAAAAAATACAACAAGATATCTGCATCACGCTACAGTTTAAAACGTGCCATATTTAATTTAGGCCCTACAGGTTATCCTTTTGAGCGATTAGTTGGAGCTTTATTAAAGGAAAAAGGATATAAAACTAAAGTCAGCGTTATTTTAAATGGTGAATGTATAACCCACGAAATCGATGTATTGGCAGAAAAAGAAGGAAACGTGTATGCTATAGAATGTAAGTTTCATTCGGATGCTAAAGCTTCAAGCAATGTAAAAGTACCTTTATATATTAATTCCAGATTTTTAGATATACAAAAACAATGGAACACAAATTTAAAAAATAAAACACATTTAAAACAAGGTTGGTTGGTCACTAATACCAGATTTACTGAGGATGCCTTGAATTATGGGAAATGTGTTGGATTAACCATGTTGAGTTGGGATTACCCAAAAAACAACGGTTTAAAAGCAAATATTGATTCCTTGGCTTTATATCCTGTTACCACGTTAACAACATTAAGTAAAAAAGAAAAACACCAACTTATTGATAAAGATCTTGTTTTGGTCAAGGAGCTAATTAACGCTTCCCATAAAATGAAAAGTATTGGATTATCAGAAAAAAGGATTAATCATGTTTTAGATGAAGTTAAAAAACTGTGTAATTTTTCACAACACAAGGCTTAAAGAAATCAGCTAAAAAGTTCTGGTTTTATTGATTTCATTCCACTGCTGATAAAAAAACTGATATATGCATTTGTCATGAATGGTTTAAAGGTTTGGAGTTATAAAAAGACGTAAACTAAAAATATTATCAACACAGCATTGGTGCAATTGCTCACATTAACTTTTTCACTTATAGGCTTAGTTAAATTTAATAAATTATTATGGAAAAAATAGTCATTTTAAGTATGCTACTGTTTGGCATATTCACAACCAACACTAAAACAGATTCTTATGCATTAACAATAAAAACCGAAGATTTAGAAAACTCTGATGGCACTATCATATTTGCTCTATATAATAAAGGCGGTTCTATACCAGATCAAAAATTTAGAAAATATTATAGAAAAGAAAGTGCAAGTATTATTGATAAAAAATCAGAATTCACATTTAATAATTTGCCACAAGGTGTATACGCTGTCACAATATTGCACGATGAAAATAACAATGGAAAAATAGATAAAAAATTCATGTTGCCATTGCCAGATGAAGGTGTCGGTTTCTTAAATTACGATGATTTTGGATTGAGTAATCGACCAAACTTTAAAAATGCCAGTTTTATCCTAAATAAAGACACAACCGTTGTAGTTAAAGTCATTTATAAATAAGGGCTTTGTGGTTAACAAAGCACGAATTAGTCTATGAACTCATCTTGACTTTTTCTATTTCCTAAAAAATGGCTGAAATTCGCCCATATTTCGTTACTTTTTTTATGCGTAGCGATGCTATGCCTTTCAAAAACTGCCTAATCTGAACAAATCCCAACTCATTTTCGGTATCGGGAGTCACATGCTGTTCGCAATTAATCATTCCCCTGGGTGATGATGCTCCTTTCTTGCTCGTTTCATTTTTTGAAACAATTCTTTAAACAAACCGCGGGCGATCAATAATTTCATGATCTCATTGGTTCCAGCATAAATTCTGGCGACCCTATTATCTGCATACATGCGGGCAATTGGGTAATCCCACATATAACCATAACCACCAAATAACTGCAGGCATTCATCGACGACTTTATTGTGCATTTCTGTTGCTGAATACTTCGCTATTGAGGCGCTTTCAGCGGTTAGCTGATGACTAGATAATAACTTTGTACAACGATCTAAAAAAGCCTGATGCACTTGTAATTGAGCAGCACATTCGGCCAATTTAAATTGGGTGTTTTGGAATCCGGCAATGGGTTGCTTAAAAGCAATTCTTTTAGAGGTGTATTCAATAGTATTTTCTATGGCACCTTCTGCCCCACCAATAGCATTGAGCGCTACTGTTAAACGCTCTCTAGCCAATTCTGTCATCATAATTTTAAAACCTAATCCTTCTTCTCCTAATAAATTTTCTTTTGGAACTTTTACATTATCAAAAAATAATTCACAGGTATCTTGAGCTTTCATACCTATTTTCTTGAAAGGGATTCCCTTTTCAAAACCTTTAGAATCACTTTCCATAATCAATAAAGACACACCTTCTTTATCCGTTGCAGTATTGGTTTTTACGGCTACTATGGACATATCACTCATATAGCCATTTGTGATAAAGGTTTTTTGTCCGTTTACCACATAATGGTCACCTTTATCTACCGCGGTTGTTTTAATAGCTTTAAGATCACTGCCACAGTTTGGCTCGGTCATACCAAGGGATGTGATTAGTTTTCCGGTAGCCATGATAGGTAGATATTTTTGCTTTTGAGCTTCGGTACCATACTTTAAGAGATATGGTGCAATAATATCTGAATGCAACGAAAAACCGGGGCCACTAACCCCTTTTTTTGCCAATTCTTCAATGAATAAGGCGCTAAAGCTAAAATCTAAACCAGTGCCACCATACTTTTCAGGCATATCGATGCATAGCAAACCTAATTCCCCGGCACGTTCCCAGATGTCTCGGCTTACCATCCCATTTTTTTCCCATGCATCTGTTTGATCAATAATTTCGTTGTTGATGAAATCCTGAATCATTTTTTGCATCATTTTATGTTCTTCTGATGCGTATATTTCGCGTTCTAATAAAATATTTTGTAACATATAAGCTAATTTTTGGATGTTATAAGTCTTAATAAGATCCTATTGAAATAATAAAGGTAACTATAAATCCCTTTCCGCTACGCTCCTTTCGTCACTCACTCATTAACCTTTTATTTTATTAAATCGGTATTCGTGAATCTTATCAAAAGATTTGCATTCTGCCAATCTCATTCAAGATTAGCTTCGCTGAATCTTCGATTTCGTGAGCTCTATAATTTCAAGAAATAGAAACCTAAACTATTGCTTACCCTGTTAAAATAAGAAGTATTATTCAATTATTTTAATAATTTTTCAGGATTTCCAGTATCCAAGTTGTTATATATTATAACGAGGGGTTTTAATATCGTAAAATTTAACGGAGTCTTTAATCTTAAAATTAATTCAAATGAAAAATCTTTTCAAATGCATTGTCCTTTCAGTCTTCTTAATAGGATTGGTTTCCTGTAGCAGCGATGATGATTCTAATTCAACACCAGATTCTATGGTTACTTTTGTCTCGGTTCTTGATGGCAACAGCACAGTTCCTGCCACGGGCTCTACAGGAACAGGAACTGCAACACTTGTCTATAATACGGACACAAAAATATTTGTGCTTACCGGAACGCATACAGGCGTAGTCGCAGTGAATGGTCACATACATTTAGGTGCTGTTGGTGTTAGTGGAGGTGTTGTATTCCCCTTAGATTCTTTTGACTCTCCAATGAGTCTAACGAGTCCGGTTTTAAATGCTGTTCAAGAAGCAGATCTTATGGCGAATCTATATTATGTGAATATACATACTGCCCTATTTCCGTCTGGAGAAATTAGAGGCCAGTTAATAAAGCAATAAGCTTCTAAGATCATGTGATTTAATAACAGATCTCAGTGCTATAATAGCAAAAACTGAATGAAGTGATTTAAACTTTTTGTTTTGTAGCGAAAATTATAGATTTTTTATCTTGAAGAAGCCTTTTTAGAGTAGCATAGCCTTAGCTACGGTATGAAAAAAAGTCGAGATCAAGGTAAAATAAAATGAATTTGCAGCAATAAGAAAAAGTTTAAACCACTTCAATAGAATACGGCATTCTTTGGACGTGTTGTATTCAGTTTTTTTATTTAAAAATGCTTAGTATTAATAAGTATGAGTATACAAACCTCCCCTTTTGAGATTCATGAACTCCATTAGTTAAAATAGAGGTTTTGTGAATAAAGCCCATGTGATCGTGAATCGAGTTCCTCTGTAATAAATCAAATCCCGAATGAGTAAATAAATTCATCTACTGGACGCTTTCTTTTGCATCGTATGTAAAATGTCAGCGGTAAAGGGTATTTGTTAAAGTTTATTGACACTAAGCCCCTTCCACAGATTTTACATCCATCACTCCATCAACCATAGCTTTTTTCTCGTTTTTTAATCACCAATTGATATACACAAGGAATGACAACTAAGTTCAATATCGTAGCCGATAGCAAACCTCCCAAAATAACTACCGCCATTGGACTTTGAATCTCACTACCTGGTTCGCCACCTTTTAAGGCTAATGGGATTAATGCCAAGCCTGTTGTAAAGGCTGTCATCAAGATTGGATTCAATCTATCTAAAGCGCCTGTTTTTATCAATTGAAACCCTTGCATGCCTTCCTTTCTTAAATCTTCATAGCGTGATACCAATAAAATACCGTTACGCGTGGTAATTCCAAAGAGACTAATAAATCCTATGGTTGCTGCTATACTGATGACTCCCGATGTGAAATACACAATCAAGATTCCGCCGATTAGAGCTAACGGTAAATTGATTAATACAACAAAAGCCAATTTTACATCTTTAAATTCATAATACAGTAATAGAAAAATAATGGCAATGGCAATGATAGCCGTTATCATAAGTAATTTTGAAGCTTTCGACTCACTTTCAAATTGTCCGCCATATTGTACACGGTAGCCTTCTGGCATATTCACATTGCTGGCAACCACTTCCTTGATTTCGTTTACTGCACCACGTAAATCCCGGCCTTGTACATTGGCGGCCACTACTATTTTACGTTGTACATCCTCACGATTGATGGTGTTTGGACTACTCACGGATTGAATGGTTACCAATTCACCCAATATGGTTTGCCCACCATTTGGTAAACTGATTAAAGTGTTTCCGATGGTTTCAATATTATCTCGAAACGGTTTTTCGTAGCGAACCACCAAATCAAAATAGTGTTGTCCTTCATAAATCTCGCCTGCTTCTTCGCCTGCAAAAGCAATATCTACTTGTTCCATTAAATTGCCTACAGTCATTCCATAAGCCGATAGAATTTGGCGTTTGGGTTTGATGCGTATTTGTGGTACTTCAATTTGCTGGTCGACCGCAACATCTGCCAGTCCATCAATATCTTTGATGTTCTGCTCTACGCTTTTACCTACTTCAAACAAGCGTTGTAAATCTGAACCAAATATTTTAATTGCAATATTGGCACGTGTCCCCGAAAGCATGTGGTCAATACGGTGAGCGATAGGCTGCCCTAATGTAATATTTACACCAGGTGCGATGCTCAATTTACTTCGAACTTCTTCAAAAAATTCTTCCTTGGTTTTGTTTTTTAAAATAAATGGCACATCAATTTCTGAAGCATTTACACCTTGTGCATGTTCGTCTAATTCGGCACGGCCTTGTCGTCGAGTAACGACTTCCACTTCAGGTAAATCCAATAAAATTTCTTCTATCAATTTTCCTGTTTTATTGCTCTCTTCTAAAGACATTCCCGGTGGTCCAACCACACTTATTACCAAAGAACCTTCATTAAATTCAGGCAAAAAGCTTCTTCCCAATTGGGTTAGCACCAAAAGACTTATGATAAATGCAATGACGGTTACACCAATAATGGTTTTAGGAATATTTGTGGCACGTTCCAAGAGGCTGCCATAATGTTTCTGTAACCAACGTTCCACTTTTGTGCCTTCAGCTTGCTTGTTTAGAAGCTTCTCGTTGTTCAATAAATAAGAACATAAAATTGGGGTTACGGTTACCGCAACAATCAAAGAGGTTAAAACCGAAGTTACAAACGCAATACCCAAAGGTTGCAGCAAACGTCCTTCCATACCGCTTAAAAAGAATAGGGGCACAAATGAGACAATAATAATAAGCGTTGCGATAATGATAGAGCTTCGTATTTCTACGGAAGCGTCTCGTACAACCGTAGTGGTCGATCGACGTTCTGATTTTGGTTTTCTAATATTTTCGCGCAAGCGTTTATAGACGTTTTCCACATCTATAATGGCGTCATCCACCAATGCACCAATGGCAATTGCCATACCTCCCAAACTCATCGTATTTATGGTATACCCCAACCATTTTAAAATGATGATGGACACCAATAATGAAATAGGAATAGCCAACAAGGAAATTACCGTCGTTCTCCAATTCATTAAAAAGATGAACAGGATAATCATTACAAAGAATGCGCCTTCCAGTAAGGTCCAATTTAAGTTACTGATGGATGCATCTATAAAATCTGACTGTCTAAAAATGTGATTTTTAATGTTGACACCTTTAGGTAAAGTTTTTTCCAAATCGGCAATCGCTTCATCCAATCGGTCTGTTAATTCCAATGTGTTGACATCGGGTTGTTTTGAAATGGTTAAAATAACTGCTGGTTTTGCATTTAATGACCCATCTCCAATTTTATCCGCAGCTCCAATTTGCACGGTCGCCACATCCTTGATTTTTATGGTTTGTCCATTGACTTGTTTTAAAACAGCCTCCTGTAAATCTTCTAATGCATACGCTCTACCACTACCCTTTATGATGTATTGATTTCCATATTGATTAATCACGCCACCAGGTGCGCTTGAGTTTGCTTCTTTTACGTGTTCTACTAATTCTGAAAGACTCACATCGTAGTGTTTCATCTTTTCAGGATTGGCAAATACTTGGTATTGCTTATAATCCCCACCGATGACTACTACATTTGCAATGCCGCCAATCGCTTTTATTCGTGGGCGAATTGTCCAATCTGATAAGGTTCGTAATTCCATTGGCGATAAACTATCGGACGTTACGCCCAACAACATAATTTCGCCCATAATGGATGAAATCGGTGCCATTGTTGGTGCCCCGATGCCTTCGGGTAAATTCTCCCTTACCATCGGGATACGTTCACTAACAATTTGGCGTGCTCGATAAATATCGGTTCCCCATTCAAATTCTACCCAAACAATGGAAATTCCAGCTGCTGATGACGAACGGATTCGTCTCACATTTGGCGAACCGTTTAAGGCAGTCTCCAATTGATAGGTTACTAATTTTTCTACTTCTTCAGATTCCATTCCGTGCGCTTCGGTAAGAATGGTTACCGTTGGCGCTGTAAGGTCCGGGAATACATCCACGTTCATGGTTCGTGCATAATACACACCCAATACACTTAATGCAACTGCTCCCAATAAAATGAGCAATCTGTTTTGAAGTGAAATTGATAATATTTTGTTTAACATCTTTTTTTTAGTTTTTAATGATGAATTTCTAATGTTGAATTTTTAATGCTGAATGTTTAATACAACCTATAATTCATAATTCAATATTCATAGCTCACAATTCATTTAATCGAGACTTGGGACGTTTTGACAATAGACGTAAGGATTCTGATTAATTCTTCTACTTGAACCAACAGATTTGATGTTTCTACATCCACAATTCGACTATGTTGGATAAGCCTTAACCAATATTTTGTCTCACGAGCTTCCTTTGATGAAATGGCCATTTTATGTGTAAAATCACGCTTGCTTATTCCTGCCGTAGCCTCCTCAACATTCGCGCCTATGCTGGTACCACTTCTTAACACTGGTTAGGATAGCACATACTCATTTTGAGCTTTCATTTGCTTATAGAGCTCAATAATTTGCAGAGCAAAATCGAAGGACTTGGTTAAAATGATATTGTCTTTGTTCATAATTTCTATAATTTTTAATGTTGAATGAATCCTTATTCATAATTCACAATTCATCATTCAAAATTCGTTTAGTGTTCGTGACCATGTGCAGGTGTTGAACCAGACATGGAAGCCATTTTAACTTGGTATGCACCTGCAGTTACCACCACTTCTCCAACTTGTAAACCTTGAAGTATTTCTACATTCTCGCCATTACGCTTTCCTATTTTCACAGGTCGTCTTTCAAAACTTTCGCCTGAAAATTGTACGATAACGGAATAACTGCCATAATCTTCCAACAATCCATTAACAGGAATCGTAGTGTTCTGGGTAGCATTTCCCATTGCAATTTGAACAGGCATTAAACTTCCTTCTGGCATATCGACGACTGCATTTACCTGTGCAAAAACTGAAATCAATGGGTTTTCACGGGCCACATCTTTACCAATGGAAAGAATTTTTCCTTCGGAATCTGTTACATTTGCCCATTGTCCATCGCTCGTTTGATACCAGATTCCCTGTACATTTTCCATAGTGAGTCCGTAGTTGGGAGCTAACTGGGTTTTCAATACTTTGGATTGATGCGTGCCAATAGCTACCAATGCCATGCCTTGCGCAACATAATCGCCATTGGAAACATTAATAGACTTAACGAAACCATCAAAAGGTGCACGAATTTGTTTGCTACCTCCCGAAACGCCAGAAGTCAATGATTGATAATTGGCTTTGGCTATATCAAAATTGCTTTCTACTTTTTCAAATTCTGCCTTAGGGACAATTTTAGAGTCATATAGCTCTTTCTTTCTGTCATATTCAGATTTAGCCTGTTGGTATTTCGCTTTCGCGGAAGCGATATCGGTACTCAAATTATTGGTTGCCAAACCTTGACTGTTCAAACTCATTAAGAGCTGACCTTTTTTTACCGCTGTGCCTTCGGTGAGATTATTTACTTTAAAATCCACCACACCATTGGATTTTGCAGCCAACGACTTTACAGAACCGGGCGAAGGCATCCAAACACCAGAGGTGTTGATGACATCGTAAATTTTACCTGAAACTACTGGCGCGGTTTGAAAATCGATTTTCCAAGCCTGTTCTTTTAAAAACGAAATGCTCCCATCATCTTCGGCAGCACCCAAAGCTTTTATAGCTTCGTCTGTATTTGCATACACCGTAACATCGTCAATCGTTATTTTATCGGAATAGTCTGGCGTTTTCATTTCAAAAACAAGTTGGTAATTACCCACTTCTTTCGGTTGAATGGTAGGCGAGAATATGCCTGGTGATAAAGGTGCTTCGGCTGTATTGCGAATACCTTTATCGCCTTTAATCAAACTAACGGTAACCGAACCTTCCCGAACGGGTTGGTGTTTATTCAACACCGTAAAATGGGCCGCAAAACTGCTTGGATTGCCTACTATTAAGGCCGGAAACTCTACGAATAGCTCTGTTTGGTCTGTCCAAATGGTGTGGTTCAAGCGAGGAATTTCTTCTCCGGCGTGGCTACCATCGGGATTGTGTGCGTGTGCGTCTTCTGCCTTATTATTACAGGACATTGCCAAAAAGGCAAGCATTATTAGTATATATTTCATACGTTTAAATCTTTTTAATTTATTGAAACTAATTAATTAAAAAATTGAGAACGTATGTAACCGCTACGCTCTCACATTAAAAATTTTAAACATCCCCTTTTGTGAATGAATTTTTAAAATTTATTAATGTTCGTTTCATCTTTTGTATCTATTTGTTTCTTTAGTGGTCGTGGTTTGCATTGTCATCATCGTGGTCGTGACCGTGTTCATCTGTCTTTGTTTCCATAGAATCTGTTCCTACTTTAAAATCTTCTTGCTCTATGGTTCCTTCTTCCATATGATTGCCATCTGCATTGTGTTCGTGGCCGTGGTCGTTCGTACTTTCAGTTTTTGTATCTCTACAAGATGTTACAGTAATCATTGAACCTATAGCTATTGCGACTATTATTTTTGAAATTTTCATAATTGTATGTTTTAAAGTTTATAATTGATGTTTTAATAATTGTGATTGAAGCAGTTGTAATTCCTTTTCCATTTCAAGCATTCTATCTGATGCCTTTCGGTAAAACTGAAGCTCTACATAGTAATCCATAAACGAATACTCACCTAACATATAAGCCTTAAAAAGTAGTTCCTCGTTATTTAAATTGCCTATAGTGGTTTGATACTCATTATATTTTTCGAGCATCAATTCGTATCGATTATATGTTTGTTGAAATTGAGCGTAAAGTGAAGTGGTAATTACTTGCGTGTTGGATTGCTGATATTCATAATTTGCTTCGGCAGCTTTTACTTTGTTCTTGCTATTCCAAAGTGGAATTGAAACACCGCCATAAAAACCAGAATAATTACTACCGCTAACGCCTTGATAATTGTAGCCAAGTGCTACGTTTGGTAGTACTTTGTTTTTTTCCAGTTTTACTTTTTGAAGTGAAGATGTCTCAATAGCCTTTAATTCTTGCAGTAAAGGGTCATTTGATAATTTTTCCTGCCAAAGACTTTCCACCGCACCAACTTCAACAGGTAAAGTAAGTCCTGTCGAAATACCACTAATTTCATTGCCGCCGTTCAACGTTTTGAGTTTGGATTGCAAAATTTGTATTTCGCTTTCAATCTGTTCAACAACGAACTGCTCTTGAATCCAAGCAATTTTTCCTTTATTCAAATCCAAAATACCGACTTGCTCTTTATTAAAAAGTTCTTGAATTTGGTCGAAAACCTGTTTGCTCTGGGTTTTTCTTTCAGTTTCAATCGCTTTTTGTTTTTGCAAGAAAACAAGTTCTAAAAGCGTATTTTTTGCTTTCAGTAAGATTTCCAGTCTCTTGTTAGCATAGGCTGACGTTAATTGTTGCGATTTAGATTCGTTCCATTTGCCACGTGCAGCATATACCGTAGGAAATTCAAAAGACTGGGATATTTGATATTCGATATAATCTCCGGTAACATTATCGCCAAAGGGCAAATAATAACCAGAGAGCTGTGGGTCGGGTAAATTGTTGTTGCTCCTGTTTTCGAGTTGCTGGCTTTCAATATAGGATTGATAGCCTTTCAAGGCGGTATTGTTCTGTTCTATTTGATTAAGCAATTCCTCTATAGTTTTAGTTTGAGAGAAACCATTAACAAAGAACAGGCATCCGCACATTGCGGATACGATGTATTTATTCATTGTGTGTAATTTTAGGTTTAATCTGAATTTATAAAAGGAAACAGTACCGTAGCTATACCATATTCCTAAACGATTATCCTAAAGATGGTGGGCCTCGTGAATCGAGGGATGAGAGATATGCGTTAAAATAATTATTAGGTGGATGATAAACCCTTGTCTTTTCGGCTTCATCATAGTTTATAGAAATATTATACTGAATGACAGCTACAGGCGTAGCTATATCCTTTTTAACATCAAGTTGTTTTAAACTGTTTTCGTGTATTAACAGGATTTCATTAGCTACTACAGAATGCACGTGCATTTCCAAAAACAAATCTAAAAGCCCCTTTTTTGGACTTTCTTTTTCTGGAACATCGTGATGGTGGCTATGTGTATCGCTATGCGCAACAGCTTTATGTGTATGCTCACCGTCGTGTTCGTGATGCCAATGTGGCAACACCTGATGCAACAACAGCATAGAGAATATCCCTAAAAAGAAAAGTGCTTTTATGTGCTTATTTTTTTGCATCGAAAACAAAGATAGTATTATTTTTCACAAGTATAACACATAACCTTTCCATACACATTACTTCTCACGTCTCTATTTCATTAAATATAAGGCGTTCATAATTCTCACACATGTCAGCGCATTATAAAAACTTCGCTGTTTGCCATATTTAAAAATCGAGTATTCAATGATATGCTGAATAACTAAATATCCCATTTAAATTTAAATTTACAGTATCTTTAACTGTAACAGGTAAAGATACTTACATAGAAAATGGACAAGCAACCACATAAATTTGGCACGTTTCTAGGGGTATATACACCCAGTATATTGACCATACTTGGCTTGATTATGTACTTAAGGTTTGGATGGGTAGTTGGAAATGTAGGTCTCATAAAAACCATTGTTATTGTATTAATGGCCAGTTCCATTACGTTTATAACTGGTTTAAGTGCTTCCGCCATCGCTACTAACATCAAAGTTGGGGTTGGTGGCGAATATTATATGATATCGCGAAGTCTTGGTCTAGAAGCTGGTGGCGCTATCGGGATTCCCTTGTATTTATGTCGGACCTTAAGTGTGACGTTCTATTGTTATGGCCTTTCAGAAGCCATACTCGTATTATGGCCAGAAAGTCAAGGTATAATGCCGTCATATGCTTTGCAAGGCCTAACTATCGGTTTTATTGTTTTAGTGACGACACTCTCTGGTAAAAGTGCAAAACTGGTATTAAGATCACAAATCCCAATTATGATTATTGTTGGAGCCTCTATTCTTGCTTTAATCATTGGTGTACTCAGCCAAGACCTTCATGCACCCATTATAGAGCCGACCTATCAAACGGCCCCAGAAGGCTTTTGGTATGTGTTTGCCGTATTTTTCCCTGCCGTTACAGGGTTTACGGCTGGAATTGGTTTAAGTGGCGATTTGAAAAACCCTAAAAAATCGATTCCTAAAGGCACACTTGCCGCCGTCATCTCAGGAGCCATAATCTATCTTATCATTCCGTTGCTTTTGGCCATAACCGGGGCATTGACCTTGGAGCAAATGGCAGACCCTGATGCTGGTGTTACCATTTGGACGCGGATTGCTGTTTTTGGACCATGGATTGTGTATCCTGCCGTTTGGGGTGCCGTTTTATCATCTGCATTTGGGAGTATCTTGGGCGGACCAAGAATTCTTCAGGCGTTATCTATGGATGGTTTGATGCCGAAATTTTTATCCAAACTGTCAAAATCAGGCCAGCCCACGATTGCCA
Organism: Changchengzhania lutea; assembly: GCF_006974145.1. Lineage (NCBI taxonomy): Bacteria > Pseudomonadati > Bacteroidota > Flavobacteriia > Flavobacteriales > Flavobacteriaceae > Changchengzhania > Changchengzhania lutea. The sequence goes on from NZ_CP039456.1 coordinate 3,651,823, forward strand.
CATGGATCAGTGGTATTATCGCTATAGCAGCCGTTTTTCTGGGCGGATTGAATACGATCGCACAATACGTATCTGTTCTATTTTTAACGCTCTATGTCGCTGTTAATGTGAGTGCAGCCGTGGAGCAACTGATTAAAGAACCTTCGTATCGACCAAAAATACATGTACCGTGGTACGTATCCCTTTTAGGTGCTCTAGCCGCCATGGTTGTGATGTGGTTAATCAATCCACTGGCATTCGTGTTTGCTCTAGGTCTTGAAGCTGTTATTCTTATTTATTTAATCAGCAAAAAACTGGAGCAACAATGGGGCGATGCTGCCACCGGAATTTGGATGCATATGGGTAGATATGCCTTACTTCGATTGAATTCCAAAAAGGTACATAGCAGAAACTGGCGTCCCATTATTATTTTATTTGTACATGAGTTAAAAGGACAGATGCCATTGATTAAATTAATGGAAATGCTAGGGCAAAATAGTGGCTTATTAAGCATTTCAAAACTGGTTACTTTCGAGGATAAACAAGAATTAAAAAAACGCAATCAAATTGCCTTTGAAATGCAAAAAGAATTGGAGAAGGAAGGTTTGGAAGCGTTAACTGAAGTGAATGTGGTTAACGATATAAAACACGGCATGTTCCAAGTGGCTGCTTCACATGGTATTGCCGGTATAAAAACCAACACCGCAGTCTTTGGTTGGTCCAGGACCATAGAGGGTAAGATTCAAGAGCTACAGATCGTTAATAATATTGCGGCATCTGGGAAGAATATTTTAATTGCACATCTAAACACGCCATTTACGGAGCGTCCTGATAAACGTATCGATATCTGGTGGCGCGGTGAAGATAGAAATGGTGACCTGATGCTACTGCTCTCCTATTTGATTCGATTGAATAATAAGTGGAAAAAAGCTGTAATTAATATTTTATCCGTAGCGGATTCTGAAAAAGAAAAACACGTATTGGAAGCACTTATTCAATACTCAATTCATGAAGCACGTATTGATGCTGAAATTCATGTACTTATAAAAGATAGTGAGGACATTGTGGGTACGCTAATCAAAAACAGTAAAACCGCCGATATTGTTTTTTGCGGATTAGCTAGAGCTAATGATAATTTTGAGAAACGCACTCAGATTATGGAACGTATTGTGACCAGTTTAAAGGTTGTTGTGTTTGCACAGAATAATGGCATGGAGAACGATATTCCTGTAATTTTTAGTTTGACGAAGGCGTAGTAATTTTAGCGCGGTGAAATTGTAGAAACCCAGAATGTTTGTGCATAAAAAAGAGGCTATCTAAAAACCAACTTTTTAGATAGCCTCTTAATAGTCATCTTTCTGATACCAAATATAAAATTTCGGTTTTTGCCCCAAGGGCAAAATGAAACTGGCGAAATACCTCTATGTCTCTGCCTCGAGGATAGTCGGTTTCAAGAAATTTTATATTTGGTATCAGTTCAATATAAAGTCTTCTTTCTTAAAACCATTATTAAATTTAATTTGGCTAAACGTATATACACCAATGGGTACATACGCTCCTTTTTCATTTGGCATAAATCCTTTTCGCACCGTAGACACCAAAATACCATCCACTTTTTCGTAAGCCAAGGTCATTTTTAATATAGGCATATCAATGCCCCAATCGGGCAATGAAAAATAGAATTGATCTACTAAATGCGTATTCGGGTTGAAATACAAGATGTATTCATCGTTGTTTTCCTTTTTGGTAATATCGGCATCATATTTTAGGCTTACTTTATCATACGTGATGTCGCCTACTTTTTCTGTGCCTAAATAGTTGTAATTGGCTCCTGGGTCTTTTAATTTGTACATCATGGTAAACCAATAGAAATTTACTTTACGTAAAAACACGGTGCCACCAATGGCTTTTTCATCTGTTATCGCTTTTCCGTCTAAGGTTAAAGCTGGCTTGTTATCTACATACGATTGTATAGCCGTCCCTTGTGTTCCAGGCATCACATTTAAATCATGCTGCCCATAAGACGCCCAAGAATGCTCCCCATGAAAAATATGGCGTTCTGTTGATACATCTTTTCCTTTGTCAAAATTATCGTATACATAATTAAATTGAACATCTTTTTTGGCTGCCAATGTTTGGTAACCGCCATTTACAGCTACTAAAGCATCTAATAATGCTGCGGATTTAGCATCTGCGTTTTGTGCGTGTATTGAAAATGTAATTACGAGTGCGACTAAAATACTGGCAAGGCTTTTAGTTTGTGATTTCATGTTTATAAAGGTTTTAAGTTAGAAATTTATAGTATTGATTAGTGTAAAAGTCGCTATGAAGTTAAGAACTTACAGTTAGCGATTATAAATTGCTAAAACCCTAAATATGAACGTTCCTCTCTCCTATTGTTTTAGTTGAAATTTTATGAGGCGGCATAATACTTGCCGCTTTTTACTTTTTTCGACAAGTGCAGAAACATTAGAAACTAATCTATTATTAATTTGATAATAATCAATTTCATTAACAATGATTTCAATGAATCCATCTATGTAATCTTTGTTTTTAAATAAACCCTTATAGCTATCAAAGAGATCCTTTTCCTTATTAAAATGATTAGTAAGTCTAAAGAAAATTAAATCAATAACAATTGGTCTGTCATCAGGTTTATCATTTGTACTCAATGGAAATTCAGGTTACTCGTCAACCCTTTTTATTTCTTTATCTCTTAAATCATTTAATTTACTGATGTTACGCACAAAATTATTAAATTTCATTTATGAATGTTAATAACCTTTTAGACTTATATACTGACTATTTGTTGGTGACGCCCACTTATAGTACAGCAACAGGTTTGTCATTAGTGACAGATAATAGTGTTGGTCATGACCAAATAACACGGTTGTTATCTAGTAAAATAGACTCAAGAACCCTATGGCTAGAAGCTAAAGCTATGGTTCAAGAAATTAAGTCATCAGATGGGTTGTTAATTATTGATGATTCCATTGAACCCAAAAAACACACAAAAACCAATCCTTTAATAAATTGGCACTACGACCATTGCAGTGGTAAAAGCGTTAAAGGCGTAAATTTTGTAAGCTCCTATTATTATAGTCCTAAGTATGATATGGGTCTTCCTGTAGGTGTTGAGTTTATAAAGAAAGACGTAGCCGTTTTAGGCAAGCATGGAAAACCTTCTTTTAAAAGTAAAGAAACCAAGAATGAAATGATGCGTCGCATGGTAGTCCAAGCAAACTACAACATAGGTTTTAAGTATGTTTTGGCAGACAGTTGGTTTTCATCATCAGAGAATATGAGCTGTATCGCACAAGACTGCAATTCAGATTTTATAATGGCCCTTAAACCAAACCGGGGCCGTAATATTTAAATCATTCCAAACACATTCCACTACGCTCCTATCGTCGCTTCGTAAAAAGAGTGTTCAATTAAAATAGTAGAGAAAAATTTTTCGCTTTAGAACCAAAACTCAAGTTACATAACGCGGTACATTACTACAAATGTATATTTAATGATTTAATGGATGCTTCACATTTTACAGCTCGTATTTGTAAAGCGCTCATAATAAGAAACATTTTGCATTCAAAACACCAATTTTACCTAAAAATTTCGTAACTTTAAGATGATCCATTAGCATCGTTTAATTGCACTCAATAAGGTCAATTTTCGATTTAGTTTTTAAAAAGGCAAGAACCCATAAATAACAGTGTGTCACAGGTTCATTGACTTTTCATGTGCGTACAGATAGATAACTTTAATACATTTTATTATGAACCGGTTTGGCATTCTCGCTATTATTGTCGGGGTATTTCTTCTTTTTGGTATTCGAATCATTTTTGAATACAAAAGAGCTATTAAATTTAGATTTGGAAAATATATAAAAACCTTAAAACCTGGCCTTCGATGGATTATTCCTTTTGTTGAAACCATCCAAATTGTAGACATTAGAGTTATTACATTCAATATAGATTCACAGGAAGTGATGACAGAAGATAACGTGCCTTGTAGTATAGATGGTGTGGTGTTTTTTAAGATTGTGAATCCTGAAAAAGCCGTTTTGGAAGTTGAAGAATATAAGTTTGCGATTACCCAATTGGCACAGGCAGCCCTTCGGGATGTTTGTGGTAAAGTGGAATTGGACACCATCCTTTCTAAACGTGAGGAAATGGGTAAAAATATTAAGGACATTGTTGAAAAAGAAACCCAGGATTGGGGTATTGAAATTAGCGATGTGAAGATAAAAGACATTCAGTTGCCCGAAAACATGCGCCGCATGATGGCCAACCAAGCAGAGGCTGAACGCTCACGTAGGGCTAAAATTATTTTGGCATTGGCTGAAGAACAGGCTGCTGGAAAGTTACTTGAAGCAGGAAAACTGATAGATCAGTCGCCATCGGCCATAAAACTACGTCTGTACCAAACCTTGTCGAATATTGCAGCAGAGAAAAATTCAACCATACTCTTCCCTTTCCCAGAAGAAGTATTGCCCGTTAGAAAAAAGAAATCAAATCTTGTTAAATAATTAATTTTTAACTTCATAAAAATCGATGTTACGGTTAAATATATCCATGCCAATCGACTGTGCGTGATGATGTAAAAAATCAACTACTAAACGCTCGATTGTTTTTACTAAAGTTTTATGAGGCCAAATTTAACATCGAGATTCCATTTTACATAATGTTATTAATTATTGTGTGATTATCAAATCATTAGATTGTACAAATTCAAGTGGTTCATTATTCCTATTGTAGTATAAAACGATTTTTGTATTCATTTAATTGATATATTTAAGTATCTAAAATAACGGGCTTATTTTATGGAACAAAAATCAAAATTTACCACGCTTCCCGTATTTTTAACAGCAATTTCTACAATTTTAGGAGCTGTAATGTTCCTGCGATTTGGTTTTGCAGTGGGGTCCGTTGGTTTTATGGGGACACTGCTCATTATTTTTATAGGTCATTTAGTTACAATCCCAACAGCCATGGCGTTGGCCGAAATAGCTACCAATCAGAAAGTTGAAGGTGGCGGCGAGTATTTTATTATTTCCAGATCTTTTGGAATTAATATTGGTGCGGCAATAGGTATTGCCTTATATTTCTCTCAGGCTATAAGCGTCGCATTTTATGTTATTGCCTTCGCAGAAGCTTTTGAAGTTATTAAACCTTGGGTAGAAGTCAATCTTGGGTATATCATTTACGATAACAGACTGTTTAGTATCCCTGCGCTCCTTTTGTTAATTTTGTTAATGGTTAAAAAAGGTGCTGTTCTGGGAATGAAAGCCTTATATATTGTGGTCACAATCCTGGTCATATCCCTTATTTTTTTCTTTGCAGGCTCTACTCCATTTAATGAGACTTTTGACGCTTCACTACTTTTTAAAAACATACGGGCTGATAAGGGATTCTTTTATGTATTTGCCATCATTTTTCCAGCATTTACAGGAATGACAGCCGGAGTTGGACTCTCTGGAGATCTAAAAGACCCGAAAAAATCGATACCACTCGGCACGCTGTCCGCTACAATTATCGGCATGATCATTTACGTTTTTATTGCCTATAAACTGGCATCATCTGCATCGGTTACAGATCTTATTTCCGATCAACTTATTATGAGTAAAATAGCTTTTTGGGGACCTATTATACCCATTGGATTAGCCGCAGCAACCATTTCATCGGCATTAGGCTCTTTTATGGTTGCCCCAAGAACGCTTCAGGCCATTGGCGGTGATAAGGTTTTTCCAAGAGCATTGATGAATTCATGGGTTTCAAAGGGTACAGAAAAAAATAACGAACCCAGAAACGCTACTATTATAACCAGTATCATAGCCTTTGTTTTTATTTTAATGAGTGATGTTAATGCCGTTGCCGAAATAATTTCCATGTTTTTCCTGGTAACCTATGGGTCACTTTGTCTAATTTCATTTCTGCAGCATTTTGCAGCTGATCCATCCTACAGACCATCGTTTAAATCGAAGTGGTACTTATCACTTTTAGGAACTATAATGTGTATTTACCTGATGTTTAAAATAAATACACCATATGCTCTGGCAGCCATATTATTAATGATTTTACTCTACTTATATATTTCTTCAAAAAGTGGCACTAAATCAGGCATGGCCAGTATTTTTCAAGGGGTCATTCAACAATTGAGCAGAAGATTACAGGTATTCCTTCAAAAAGCAGAAAAGCAAAGTACTGAAGAAGATTGGAGACCTGCTGTCATTTGTATTTCTAAGGACAGTTTTAAAAGATTTGGCGCTCTGGAATTGATGAAATGGATCTCTCACAGCTATGGATTTGGTATGTATTTGCATTTTGAAAAGGCTTATCTATCTAAGGAATCCAAAAAATCTGCCCAAGTAATACTCGAGAAATTAATACAGAATATAGCTGATAACAAATCAAATGTATTCGTTGAAACCCTGGTGACACCATCTACAACATCGGCTATAGCACATGCCATTCAGCAACCGGGAATTTCAGGACAACCAAATAATATGATCTTATTCGAATATAAAAGAGGTGAAACTGAATGGTTATCTGAAATATTCGATAATTACAGTTTAATAAAGACGATAGGTCTGGATATCGGAATACTGGCGAGTTCAGATAGAGGATTTGGGTACAAAAAAGATATCCATATTTGGATAAGAAAAGAAGATTATGAAAACGCCAATTTAATGATCCTGCTATCGTATGTCATTCTGGGGCATCCTGAATGGAAAAAGGGGAAAATAAAGATCTATGCCGCATTCCCAGTTGAGCATTTGGAAGAAGAAAAAAACAATCTGATTCAACTGGCCTCAACGGGTAGATTGCCAATTTCTTCAAATAATATTTATATATTGCCTCTTGATGTATCTAAAAACAAAATAGATCTAATTAATGAATTTTCGGCAGATGCCGACCTTACTTTAATTGGCTTTCATGAAAGTGTAGCAAAATTTGAAGATAGAATTAAACTTTTTCAGGGATACGATAAATTAGGCAATATCCTTTTTGTTAACACCTTAAAAACAAAATTAATAAAGTGAACGCATTTAGACTTTTTGAATTGGATTATCCAGTGGATGATTTGTAAATGAACTACCTCGTACCCTTGGGTCGAGGTAGTTCATTTTCCAAAAAACAGCCCATATGATTCCTGTGGTATCATACTATGTACAATCATTCATTTTAAATTGACAGATAATTAGTAACTTCATGGACAGAATTTACTAAACCAATCCCATGAGTACTCCACCCAAAACCATAAAAAAATTCGGCACCCTTGGAGGTGTTTTTACGCCAACGCTGCTCACTATACTTGGTGTTATCATGTATTTGCGTTTGGGTTGGGTTGTTGGAAATGCCGGTTTATTGGGGGCATGGCTTATTATTATTATTTCATTTTTAATTACGCTATGTACGGCATTGTCCATGTCTGCCATTACGACAAATATTCGTATCGGTGCTGGTGGTGCCTATGCCATTGTTTCGCAAGCGCTAGGTTTGGAGGTTGGTGGTAGCTTAGGTATTCCAAGATATATTTCGCAAGGTCTGGCAGTAACGATGTATATTTTTGGTTTTAGAGAAGGTTGGCTAGGTATTTTTCCAGAGCACAATGCTTTTCTAATCGATATTATAGTCTTTGCATCACTTTTTACCATTGCTTATATCAGTGCTAATTTGGCCATAAAGACACAGTTTATCATTATGGGTATTATTGTACTCTCACTAGTTTCTATCGTTATTGCGGCTTATGATGGTTCTATGCAGCAACCCATAAGTGACTCTTTAAGTTGGGGCTCATTTAAGGGGTCGGCAGAAAATCGTTATAGCGGGAGTAATTTTTGGATTGTATTTGCCGTCTTTTTTCCTGCGGCAACTGGTATTATGGCTGGTGCGAATATGTCAGGTGAACTCAAGGACCCCAAACGAAGCATTCCTACAGGAACACTTTGGGCTATTGGAGTAAGTTTTGTAATATATATGCTCTTGGCATTTTGGATATCCCGCAGTGCGACAGAACAAGAACTCCTCACCAATTACTATATTATGGTTGATAAGGCCTACTTTGGGCCAATAATTATTGCTGGGATTTTAGGCGCGACATTCTCTTCAGCATTAGCATCTATTGTGGGATCGTCACGTATTTTATATGCCATGGGAGAACATAAGGTACTGCCCTTCTCTAATATGCTAGCTACAACAAGCCATAGTGGACAACCTCGAAACGCCATGATGGTGACTGGGATATTAATTTTCTTTACCTTATTGCTACGTAATCTTAACGCTGTGGCACCTTTAGTGACGCTCTTTTTTCTCATTACGTATGCCATGATAAATATTGTGGTGATTATAGAACAACGCTTGGGGCTCATTAGTTATCGACCTGTTTTCAGGATTTATAAATGGGTGCCTTATTTAGGATTAATCTCGTCCATTTTTGCTATGTTTATTATTAATCCTTCCATAAGTTTAATCTCAATTGCTATTGTTTTAATGGTGTATTGGTATTTGTCCCGTCAAAATCTGGAGACACCTTTCGAAGACGTGAGGTCTGGGCTTTTTGTGGCGTTTGCCGAATGGGCAGCCAAGCATACATGGGGAATGAAAAAAATGCAACAGCGTGCATGGAAGGCCAATCTTATGGTCCCAGTACGCGATGTCAACGGATTAAGGGGCACTTTTGAATTTTTGCGGAATATTGCCAAACCCAAAGGATCTATAAAGCTTTTAGGGATTGAGCCCTTTACAGAACAAAGCAAATTGATTGAGCAACTAGAAGATATTTCGGCATCATTTAGAATAAAAGGCGTGTTTTCGTCGTCAACGGTCATTCATGCCGATCAATTTGCCAATGGTATTAACTATGGCAGTCAGGCATTACAAGGTGCTTTTTTTAGACCAAATATTATGTTTTTAAATTTGCAGGATCATGACGATTACGAAAATGAACTAAAACCAGTGATGACCGAATCTATACGATTGGAAATTGGTATTCTGCTATTTAATCTGCATTCTAAAGCTTTATTAGGGCAACGGAATACCATTAATGTTTGGGTTAGTGAACGAAAAGGAAATTGGCAATTAGGCGGTTTGGATATTGGTAATTTAGACCTTTCCATATTAGTGGCCTATAAACTGAAAATGAATTGGGAGGCGCGCATACGGCTCATCACTGTAGTAGATAACCTAGAGGAAGAGACTGAAGCTAAAATGTTTTTAAAGACTTTAACGCAACTGGCACGCTTACCCGAGACCTTAACGGAAGTTTACTTAGGTAATTTTACAGACATGGTTACAAAAGCTCCTCCAGCAGATCTAAATATTTTTGGTATGCAAGATGCCCTACCTTACGACTTTATTAAAGACATGTCTCAAAAAACCAATAGCAGCTGTTTATTCGTAAGAGATTCAGGTCAAGAAAGTATATTGGCTTAATCGTTTTTCGATTTAATTAACTTTATTTAAATCGTTAATTATTTGAATATTAATTAATTAGTCACAATTAATTCAATTTTAACATTCACTAACTTATTTTGAAAGAAGGTGCTTTTGGATCTTGTTTTTATCCGGTATTATCCCATTAGTCAGTTTGATAATTCTGAAATTAAGCTTACAAAATCTGTAAACGAATCTGTTTGCGCATCAAAGCCATCAGGATCTGCACATCTAATAGCGACAATATTTTTCTCTGGAATTATAACTAGATAGTTTCCTCTATAACCGTCGGCATAATATGCGACAATTCTTTTTCCATAAATTCTTTTGCTAGACATGACAGAATGCGGTAATTGTTTATTGAGTACACTATTCCAACGGTCTCCAAATAGGTCTTTTAAATCTTTAAAGTAGTCATACTTGTTATTATAGAGTTTATGTTTTAGTGGTTTTATCTGTTTTAAAAAGTCCTTATTCACATTGGCCTTTTTCCATGAATCCCATATATCTTCATCAATAATTCGTTGTTCATATTCTGGTAAACGCCACCAAAGTAGCCCAAATCTAACATCAAATTCTTGCCCTTGTTTAAAGGATTCCTCAATCCAAGACTCACTAATCAATCTTTTTCCATTATATAGGCCTTCATTTAAGATTAATTGACCGAACTTTATGAAATCTGATGGTTTAATTACAAATGCACCATGGGTTGTAGGGTTTCCTTCTTTATCCTGTATCCAATTATAATTGGCAATATCCATAGGTTTGTAAAACTCTTCAATAAAAAAATGATCAAAACGCTTTCCAGAAGCCTTTTCAACAATACCGCCTAATAATGCTACAGCTTTATTATTATAGTTGAATTTATCGCCTGGAATACTCGATAGTTCTGCCGTGAGTGCTAATTTAATCACATTATTAATCTGAAAATCGGGTGCAGGTTCTAATTCAATCATAGGATTCGGATTATTTTGTAGACCAGAGGTGTGATTTAAAAGCATCCGTATGGTCACCTCACGTTTTTGGCCTTGCTTCCACTCCGGGAAAAGTGTGTAAATTGGCTGATCTAACGAATCTAACTGTTTGTTGTCTATCAATTTTCCAATGGCAAGACTCACTAATGATTTACCAGCAGACGCAATATAAATAGGCTTTTCTTCCTTTCCGAAATAGTCTTCGTATACCATTGTTTCACCCTTAATTATGATGACCGCATCAGAATGAGTTTCTCTAGCCTTCTCTTTAATTTTATTTAAGATAGTATCGTTAATAGTTTGAGAACTGAGGGTCGTATGGGCACAGGAAAATAAGATTAAATTTAAAATAAGTAAACGCATAAATTTATAGCTTGATTAGGCACAAATCTACACATACAACTTAGCACTAATTTATTTAATACATTACATCAGATACTGTGTAATGTATTTATGATTTTTTTAAATGCTTTATATACTCTTTTGGAGAGGTCTTCTTCATTTGTTTAAAATACCTGTAGAAAGAAATGTAATTTTTAAACCCACATTCACTCACTATATAATCTAATGAAAAGTCGTCATGGTCACCATTGTGCAACCTTTCCAATACCAGCTCAAGACGATATTCATTAATAAGGTCATAGAAGTTTTTGCCAAATCCTTTGTTTATAATCATGGAAAGCTTAGACCGACTCCAACCTATTGAATTTGCCAAAGTCTGTAAATTTAACTCTTGACTTGAAAAAGGTTTATTTTCAACCATAAAAGTTGTCAAGTCAGATTTAAAGACTTCTAAACCTTGAACCTTAATGTCAACGTCATTTTTGTCACCCGCTTGTGATGTGTTTGAATAATCAACAGTCCTGAGCGTAAGTATAGCGATAAGAATAAAATGTGGGATTAAAGAAAAAAGTATGAAGAGAATTTTGTCAAAAATCTCAGTTTCAAAATTAAAATACTGAATTGATAGCGCTATAGGAATAATGATAAATAGCAGACTTGATAACAACACCAATTTATTCGAAAACAACTGTAGTTCAATAGCATTGCTTGCGTATTCATTTAACAAATAGTGCTTATGCCTTTTATTTTCAATGAGTGTTTTAATACTATAAAATATGGCAAATATTAAATACAGCAGTATAATCCAAATAGGGTCATGTATTCCTGTTGTATAATACATATCCAATTTATCACTATTGCTCATAGTTATCGTTGGCAACAATAAAATAAATAGCAAAAAAGGAATTATAAAATGTAAATACTCATGGTTTAGTCTTTTATTTAATCGTTTCTGAAACACATAAATCAATGGAAGACTAAAGAAAAATAAAGGACTTGAAATAAATAGAAACTCAGGATATGATGCTTCCAAATCTGAAAACCTTATAATTCGTTCAAATAAAATTAAGCTTACAGATGCTAAAATTAAAATGATCCAAATTAATGGTCTTATTTTGTAATTGTTTTTATTGAAAACTAATATTACAACTGAAATAAAGGCATTAATAATACCACTAAATAGTAGTAAGGAAGACCAATCAAAAGACAACACATTCATAAAATCAACATATAATATTCTAAATTAAAGAAAATTATTAACTAAATTTTTTGATTTTTAACTTTACTGAGGAACCAGATTCATAAACTAATTATTAAAATTGAGAAAATGTGAATAGAGCTTATATTATATAAACTACAGTAGCTTATAAGAAATTTTAAGCGCAGATTTGATACTTAAATACCTACAATTAGATACTATATACCCGAACCTTTTTCTTCTTCAACCGTACATTGTTCAATTTTGACACCAATTCATCTGCAAGCGATAGTGGAACTGCAACAAAGGCGCAATCTGGCTTTAGCTCTATGGTCCCTAATTGGTCTTTATTAATAGCACCTTGCTTAAAAAATAATCCTGCTATGTCACCTTTGGAGATTTTATCTTTTCGTCCACCAGAAATAAACAAGGTTTCCCAGAATTGTGGTTTATGAGGTGCTTTCTTAGAAATATTTATACCTCTAACATCTTTAATAAATTCGGGCAGTAGCTCGTTTTCCCACTTTAAGACATAGGCTGTTCCTTTGGCGTTCACTCTTGCCGTTCGTCCATTTCTATGAATAAATTCTTCTTCATGCCGTGGCAATTCGTAATGAATAATATATTTCATTTCTGGAATATCGATACCTCTCGCTGCTAAATCTGTAGCAACCAATACTTGGGAGGTCCCATTTCTAAATTTAATCAGCGCCCGTTCCCGATCTTTTTGCTCCATGCCACCAGAAAAACAAGTATGGCTAATTTTATTTCGCTTTAAGAAGTTACTGACCTCATCTATGCTGTCTCTTAAATTACAGAAAATAATTCCGGGTTCATTACCAATATGTTGAACCAAATCCAACAAGGTTTTTAGTTTGTTTTTATTAGGAGAAACCACCGTTTTAATGGCTAGTTTAGATCCTTTTTTTTCTTTTAAATAGTTGACTATGGTGGGCTTATCCAATCGCACAAAACCTGGAATAGCAACCCCTTGCGTCGCCGAGGTTAAAATGCGTTTGTTAATACTCGGTAATTGACTTATAATGCCTTTCATTTCTTCCTCAAAACCGTCTTCCAATGACTTATCAAATTCATCTAATATCAGTATTTTTATACTTGCTTTAGAAAACCTGTCGCTATCAAAATGATCTAAAATTCTACCAGGTGTTCCTATTAAAATAGCAGGATTATGTTTGATTTCAATTTTGTCCTTAGACATCGGCCGCCCACCATAAACCGCATTTACTTTAAAACCAGAACCCATAGAGCGAATCACTTGCTCAATTTGAATGGCCAGTTCCCTTGATGGTACCAGGATTAATGCTTGAATTTCTTTAGACTCCGGCTTTAACACTTTTAAAAGTGGTAATGAAAAGGCTAATGTTTTCCCCGTTCCTGTAGGAGATAAAATGATGGTATTTGTTGTTGCTTCAATGACGGAAACAGCTTCCTCCTGCATCGGGTTCAAGGCATGGATATTTAGTTTTGTTAAAATATCCTGTTGATTTTTAATTGTATTTGCCATAATGATTATTTCTTATTAGACGCCTCAGACTTTGGACCATCGGTACCCGATTGTGCTAAGTAATTTGCTAATATTTTATCTACGAGTTCCTCTTTTGTTAAATGATGAAAAATGGTTTTTATCTTGGCTTTAAAATCTTCGGAAACGTCACGATTAGGTTTGGTCTTGAAAATTTTTTTAGCCCATAATAAGCCATTATTTTCTTCAATACTTTGTGCATCTGCTTTTTTCAATTCATTAAAAACAATACCCAATTCATTTTCAAAACCTGTAATATCGGGCACTTCTTCTTTTTGCAAAACGGTTAAGGAAAGTCCTTTTGCCCCTGCCCTAGCCGTTCGTCCACTTCTGTGCACATAGGTGTCATAGGTGTCTGGTAAATGATAATTGACTACATAGGACACTTCTTTGACATCAATGCCACGTGCTGCTAAATCGGTAGCAACCAAAATATCGATATAACCTTCACGGAATTGCTCCATAATACGATCGCGAATGCCTTGCGTTAAACTCCCGTGAATGGCTCCAGATGAGAATTTATTAATGGCTAATTTTTTTGCCAATTTATTAACGGCAGCTTTAGTTTTGCAAAATATAATACCGCGCTCACCTGCTTTAGAACTTAAAAAATGAAGGAGGACTTCTAACTTTTCGATGGGTTCTACAACCACATATTGATGGTCAATACCTTGATGGCCAACCGTTGCCATGTCTGCTTCAATATGCACAACATGTTTCGACATGTAATTTTGAACCAATTGTTTTATGGTTCCCGGCATGGTAGCTGTAAACAATAAAGTTCTTCTAGATTTAGGAATGTGTTTTATAATCGTGTCGACCTCTTCTTTTAAAGTGCTCACCATTTCATCAGCTTCATCCAGTACTAAATAGTTTAAGTTTTTAAGATGAATAGCATCGCGTTTAATTAAATCTACCAAACGACCGGGAGTGGCTACAACCACATGCGTTGCACTTTTTAAATATTCAATTTGAGGTTTGATGAGACTACCGCCACATAAGGATGCCATCGATATTTTTGGGCTATCCGCAGAAAACGACACTAAATTATTATAAATCTGTTGTCCTAATTCTCTGGTAGGTGCTAATATGAGCGTCTGTATATCGCTGCTTTCTTCATCAATCAGTTGTAGCAAGGGTAATCCAAAAGCAGCTGTTTTACCGCTTCCGGTTTTTGCCAAAACCACAAGGTCTTCTTTTTGATTTAGAACAATCGGAATCGTTTTTTCTTGTATATCCGTTGGGATAGAGATTTGTAAGTCGACTAAACTTTTTTGCAATTGTTTATTAATCCCTAAATCTGAAAACTGTTTTGACATAAAATATTTTTCAGCAAAGATAACCACACTTTCACAGGGAATGGCAGCAATTTGATTTGTTATTTATTTAATTGAAACGATGATAAAAACATTTGTAATGAGAAGGAGTTTTGGACAATTTCATTGTGCTGGATATCTAAAGTAAAAGCACATTCAAATAACATTTGAATGTGCTTTTACTTTAGTACTGAAAGAGTTTTTAATACTCTGCGTTTTCCTTGCCTAAAACAATATCTCTTTGTGCGACATACAAGCCTTCTTTTTTATCCAATTTAAGGATTCTATTCGGATTGGTTCTAATAATTTTTTCCCGACATGATGCGGTTAACGAAGGATCGTCATCAAAAAGAAAGGTCTCAATTTTTTGTTCTGGCTTGTTCGGGGCCTTAATAATGGGGAGTATTTGTGTCAGTTCATTGCCGTATATACTCTTTCCTGGGACAAACGTATAAAACGTATAGCGTCCGTCGGCATTCGTTTTTATCCAACCTCTGTGGTGTACGTAGCGTTTTTTATTTTGTCTTTTCAATTCAAAATTACCATCCTCATCAGTTTGATGAATAAAAAGCATAACATTCTTTGCAGGCGTTACACCATCACTTTCATAAATGGTTCCTGTAATTTTAAGTTTTTGTGATTTTGAAGAGAAATCAGGGATGGTGTCTGTGTTGTTCAATTGCTGTTCGCTATAATCATATATAGGACTTCGCTTTTTATAGTTTTCTGGAATGGTTTCCGAAACTTCTGCCGATTCTTGGGATATTAATACATTATTAACACATAGAAAACAGAAGAAACAAACGTAGGTAATTAGATTTTTCATGGGCCAAAATTATTAATTTGTTTAAAATTAAGGCTTTAGTATAAAAAATAACAAAAAACTATTTGAACGTTTAAATTTTAAGGTCGAACTGTTGTTGAAGGTAAATTTTACCGATAAAAGGACATTAATAAATGTAATCATCCAATCCATGTAAGTACAAATATGTCAAATATGACCTCAAAAAAAACATTTTAGAAAGAGAGCAGGAATAAAAAAATTCTTGAAATTTTGTATTTTACCCCACCCGGAACTGCAAAAAGGCAGTTCCGACCTCTCCAAAAGAGAGGTGAATCGGAAATCCCGAGGCAGGGCCATCGGAGAATTATTTAGATTAAATTAAGTTTGAAATAATAAAAACAAAACTATTTTGCCACTATTTAAGCGACTTGAAGATTCTTTTTTACTTTCCTATAGGTATAGTTGGGGTAAATGCTACGTTTAGCAAAACGGTTGATTTTGTTTGAATTAATCATTTTAATGTAAACTTGTTTAGTTACGCCAAAGTATTCGTATATCGTTCCGTCTGCAAAGGTAATCTCAAGCAGTAAGCCCTTATGCTGAAAATCCAAAACACCAGAATTCGTAATGGTTTCGGTATAATGTTCTAAGTTTGCTGCGATGGTTTCTGGAGCTATACTTATAAGAAAATGGTAGCCATCTATAATCTTACGGCTATTAAGTTCAGCTTCTTGAAATAAAACGTCACCTTCTTGAAACTTATCAGGATGCCATTCTTTAACCAAATTGCGGTATGTTTTTTTTAGATTTTTAAGGTCGATATCCTTATCTATACTAAACAGTTTCTTATATTCATTTATACGCTTCATAACCAGATTTTTTTGAGGGTGCAAAAGTACGGTATTTATTCACATTAAAGATCCAAATATTTATAATCATTATTGTCCGATAAAAGAATTAAGACCGCTGCGCTGCTAGAGCAAAGAATCAAGACGTGGTTTTAACTAACTGATAATCAATATATAATACATTTATCACTTCAGAAAGGATATAATTTGTGTTTTTTGTAAAAGCAAGATGCAAATCTTAAAAAAATCTTTTGCCCCATGCCCAACCTATTGTTCGGGCTGTTTTACAAATTTTAATCGGATATTATTGATTTATAATTAAAAAAACGCGGGAATAAACTAGTCATATGAAGGTTTTTAATTCACGCTATATGCAGCACTAAACTGTAAATGGCATGAACTTTGAATATGGTAAATCGTAATATGAATCGTTATATTTGTATTTATAAAACTACTCCAATTCCCTGTGCAGCAGATAAAAGATTACTTAGACCAAATTGCAACCATCTCAGATTTTGATTGGGATTTTTTTATTTCAAAAATGCAACGTCAATTTATTCCTAAGAAAACAATCTTTTTAAAACTAAATGAGGTTGAAAATCATATTTCCTTTATAGAATCTGGCACCGTACGTTTATTTATACCCAAGGAAGACCCAGATAAAGAAATTACTTTTGGTTTCAGTTTTGAAAATCAATTCATAAGCGCTTACGATTCTTTTTTAACACGTAAACCATCTGCGTATCAACTACAGGCTTTAACGGATACGACCTTACTGAGTATAACGTATGACGATTTACAAGAGGTTTATACCACGACACTAATGGGAAACCTAGTCGGTAGGTTGACTGCGGAGCGACTATTTTTAATCAAATCGAGTCGTGAGCAAAACTTATTGAATCTCAGTGCAGAGGAACGTTACGTAAAGCTATTTAAAGAACGTCCTGAATTATTAAAGGTCATTCCGCTAAAGTACATAAGTTCTTATATTGGCGTTACGGCACAGGCATTGAGCAGAATTAGAAAGCGGGTTTAATTGATTTAGGTTCATTGTTTACATCAAACATTGAAATTATCTTTGTCAAAAAAAACATTATGACTATAGTTATTCTAGTTCTAGTCCTTTGGTATGGCGGATTATTTTTTCAATCCTTCTTTTTACATCGGTATGCGGCGCATCAGGTTTTTACCATGTCTAAAACTATGGAACGTCTCACGTTTATCTTTACGTGGCTTTTTCAGGGTCCTAGTTACTTAAGTGCGTATGGTTATGGTATTATGCATAGAATGCACCATGCTTATACAGATACTGAAAAGGATCCTCACTCCCCTTCTTATGACGATAATTTATTCGCTATGATGTGGAAAACAAAAACAATATATCAAGATATCAATCAACAACGTGTTGCGGTTGATGATCGTTTTACAAAAAATGTTCCGCAGTGGTCTGGATTTGATGCGTTTGCAAGCTCAAGATTGTCAAGATTATTGTGGGTGTCTTTATACATCCTATTTTTTATATACTTTGTGTCTTCTTGGTGGCAATGGCTATTGTTGCCTGTAACATTCTTAATGGCGCCCATTCACGGGGTCATCATTAATTGGTTTGGGCATATTTATGGTTATGTGAATTATCAGATGAAAAATACAAGTAAAAATTTATTCCGATTTGATTTTCTAATGATGGGTGAAGGCTATCATAACAACCATCATAAACATGCCAGTCGTGCGAATTTTGGTGTAAGATGGTATGAGATCGATATCACTTATCTGATTATTTTAACCTTAAACAGCATAGGCATTATCCGTTTGAAACCTATTTCAATAAAAAAATAATTACAGATTTTATTTAAAGGATTTATTTAGAATTTAGTCTGATAACCTTAATACCTTTTAAATAATTCACCGTTACTTTTTTAGATTGTTCCCGTATACAGTCTAGCTTAAAGAAGGTATATTCTATTTCTAAAATTTTAAATCGCAAATCAGCACCCATCTAAGGGAAAAGCGTTAATGCAGCACACTTTAATTTTATAATTTCGCATAGAACAAAAAATAACTATGGAATTATTAAATAAATTAAAATGGCGTTATGCTACCAAAGCCATGAATGGTAAAGTTGTACCACAAGGCAAAGTGGATAATATTATAGAAGCAGCTCGACTTGCACCAACTTCAAGTGGCTTGCAACCCTTTGAAATTATTGTTGTAACAAATAAGGACATTAAGGAAAAAATTAGAAAAGTAGCCTGGAATCAATCCGTTGTTACAGAATGCTCACATTTATTGGTATTTGCGGCATGGGATACTTATACCGAAGAGCGTATTAATTATATGTTCGATTTAACCAATGAAATTCGCGGGTTTAAAAATGAAGGTTGGGAAAATTACAGACAACAGCTTTTAAATTCATATCCACAAAAAGATGCTGAAGAGAATTTTCAACATGCTTCAAAACAAGCATATATAGCCTTTTCACAAGCGCTTGCTGCTGCAGCTTTTGAGAAAGTGGATGCTACACCAATGGAAGGTTTCACCCCAGATGCTGTTGACGATATTTTAGGACTTAGAGAAAAAGGACTGCGCAGTGCCGTTTTACTTCCGATTGGATATAGAGATGCCTCCGACGATTGGTTGGTTGATTTGCCCAAAGTTAGAAAATCCACTGATGATTTAATTACCCTAGTCGATTAATTTAAATATAAGAATTATGAAACTAGCTAAGACGCTAGCCTTATTATTAACGATAATAAGTATTTCCAGTTGCAATAACAAGAGTGAAAAACAATCTTCTGAAACCGTTTTAGAAGACACTATTAATAAAAAAACAAAAAAAGAAATGAAGGTATTATTTGTATTGACGTCTCACGATAAATTAGGCGATACAGGAGAAAAAACAGGGTTTTGGGTTGAAGAATTTGCAAACCCATATTACACACTAACAGACAAAGGGGTTACCATAACCTTGGCGACACCAAAAGGAGGAAAAGCACCAATAGATCCAAGAAGCACTACAGAAGATGCTACTACTGAAGCAACAGAGCGTTATAATAAGGATGCTGATGCACAAAAAAAAATTAACAATACTATGGTTTTAGCTGAAGTTAATCCGAAAGATTATGATGCCGTATTCTATCCAGGTGGTCATGGGCCATTGTGGGATTTAGCGAACGATGCCTATTCGATTACACTAATCGAAACATTTAACAAACAGAATAAGCCTATTGCTTTTGTTTGTCATGCTCCAGCAGCTTTAAAAGGTGTAAAAAAAGAAGATGGTTCGCCTTTAGTAAAAGGTAAAAAAGTAACTGGATTTACAAATTCTGAAGAAAAAGCAGTTGGACTAACAGATGTTGTACCCTTTTTAGTTGAAGATATGTTGAAAGAAAACGGTGGCATCTACTCTAAAGGTGATGATTGGGCCGTGTACACATTGCAAGACGGTAATTTAATTACAGGTCAAAATCCGGCTTCGTCTGAGATGGTTGCTGAAAAATTATTGGCCATGCTTAAATAAACAGTTAGAGCTTGTACGATACTAATAGCCTATACATTTTAAAAATGTATAGGCTATTCTTTATACCATTGGTTTTTTTAATACGTTCTTAACGTGCTAATGGATAAACTTTAAAAACCTCTATTTTTCGACAGTAAGAGAATCAACTGTACCACTGTATCGAATGTTAAAACGTTGTGTACTGTTAATATCAATGGTACTCGTTAAATTGGGAAATAATTTAATATAAATTTGATAGTTTTCTGATCTTGAGTTTTTATCATCGATCTTAAAGCTAATAGCATAATCAGATTTTTGCCCTTTAGTAATTTGCAGGCCTTTTGGTATGCCAGCGAACTCTATACCTGTTTTATTGCTGTAGCCACCTCCAAATTGTCGTTCACCATAATATGGTAAATATGCCATAACGCTATCCTTGGTCATGGTCAAGAAATTAGCATTACCAATAAGACTGATGTTTCCTGCTGTATTTCCAGGACCAAATATCCCGGTGTTCCCCAGCTGTTGCATGGCGTTGGTAACTTGCGGTTGGGCAGATGTTGATACTATTTTAAAACGCTTATTACTAACCATAGCATCAAGCGCTTCACTTGTTTTTTTGGTACTTCTAAAACTAGAACCACAAGAAACAATACCAAAGACTATCAAAGTAATTAGAATTTTTTTCATGTGTTTATATTTATTGTTTTTTATTAGTCACATGCGACATCCATTTAATCATTTCACTTGGGTATCAAGTTTTAGTTATGGATGTTTCATGTCATTTTATATTTTCAAATAAATTTTGAACCTAAAGTTAATCAATCCAAATGGATTTTGTATTCACAAATTCGCGAATACCATAACTAGAAAGTTCCCTTCCATATCCACTGTTTTTAATACCTCCAAAAGGTAGTCTAGGGTCTGATGCCACTAATTTATTCACGAAACTATTTCCTGCTTCCAGTTGAAGCGCTACTTTTTCACCTCGATTTTTATCGCCTGTAATAACGCCAGAACCCAAACCAAAATTCGAATTATTAACCAATTCAATAGCATGATTTTCATTTTTGGCTTTTATAACCGATGCTACTGGGCCAAACAGTTCTTCATCAAAACCTTCCATACCTGGTTTTAAATCCGCTAGAATAGTAGCAGGGTAATAAGCGCCCTTTCTATCCGGCACAACACCCCCTAAGACCAATCGGCCACCCTGTGCTATTGTTTTTTCCACCTGTT
Source organism: Changchengzhania lutea (assembly GCF_006974145.1). NCBI lineage: Bacteria > Pseudomonadati > Bacteroidota > Flavobacteriia > Flavobacteriales > Flavobacteriaceae > Changchengzhania > Changchengzhania lutea. The sequence continues at coordinate 3,672,976 of NZ_CP039456.1, forward strand.
CATGAAGTTCGTCTCTTAAGTCCGCTCGGGCCATAGGACCATAATAGGTGTCTTCATCTGTAGGTGCTCCCATTTTAGCAGTTTTCATTTTCTTGGTAAACAGTTCTAAAAAATCATCATAAATGGCATCGAGCACTACAAACCGTTTGGCTGCAATACAGGTTTGTCCATTATTTTGTAATCTCCCGAAAGTAGCCAACTCGGTAGCTTCTTCTAAGTCAGCATCGTCTAAAATAACATAGGCATCACTCCCTCCCAATTCCATAACAGTTTTCTTTAAATTTTGTCCTGCTATTGAGGCGACAGAACGCCCCGCAGGTTCGCTACCAGTAAGGGTAACGGCAACTATATGATCGTTTTCAATAATATTTTTTACATATTTAGCACTTACATTCAAATTTGTAAAAGCCCCTTTTGGAAATCCTGCTTTTGTAAAGGCGCCTTCTAAAGCAAAAGCACAACCTTGTACGTTGGAGGCGTGTTTTAATACCCCAACATTACCCGCCATTAATGCAGGTACTGCAAAGCGAATGACTTGATAAAACGGAAAATTCCAAGGCATAACCGCTAAAACAACCCCAATAGGTTGAAATGTCACATAGCTCTTCGTGGCCTCTGTTTCTACGGTTTCATTGGCCAATAGCTTACTGGCGTTATCGGCGTAATATCTACAGATCCAGGCACATTTTTCAATTTCTTTGCGTGACTGACCAATGATTTTACCCATTTCCTTGGTAGCCAGTTGCGCATAGGTTTCTTTATATTCATCCAAAACATCTGCTAATTTATGCATCAGTTTTGCTCGTTTTTCAAATGAAAAATGTTTCCACTCTTTAAAAACCTTATTCGCCAGTGTTATTTTATTGGTTGCTTCATCAGCAGTAATACGTTCATATTCGGCTACTTTTTCACCGTTTGCTGGATTAATTGTTATTGTAGTAGACATATTTTTTAATTTTTACGTGTTTCAGAATATTCTTTAATAAGAACATTCAATATTTTATGATTTAATGAATAATCAACTACTAAGTCAATAATATGAATCCCTTTGGAATCCAATGCTTTTTGAAGGATGGTTTTAAAGTTTTCAATAGAATCTGGTCGATACCCTTTAGCACCAAAACTTTCGGCATATTTCACAAAATCTGGGTTCTTGTAATCCAATCCATAATCTTTAAAACCTTCATCTTTTTGTTTCCATTTTATCATCCCGTATGCGTTGTCGTTTAAAATGATAACGACCAAATCCAATTGCATACGCATGGCGGTTTCCAGTTCTTGGGAATTCATCATAAAACCGCCATCACCATTTACTGAAATCACTTTTTTGTCAGGATTCAATTCTTTTACCATCATCGCAGAAGCAAGTCCAGCACCCATGGTTGCTAAAGCATTATCTAAAATCAAACTATTTTGTGCGTAAGCTGGATAATTACGTGCAAACCATATTTTATAAATCCCATTGTCAAGCGTTACAATGCCGTCTTCTGGCAGCATATCTCTAGTGATTTTAACCAAACGTTGTGGTAGTATGGGGAAACGATCATCCTTTTCATACTTTGATAAATGCGTAGCGACGTTGTTTTTTACATCTAAAAAGAACTCCAAACCCCATTGGTTGGCATGCGGTTTTAGTACATCGCTTAATTTTGAAATACTTTCGGCAATGTCACCTATAACATTAAGCTGTGGAAAATACACTTCGTCAATTTCTGCTGGGAAAAAATTAACATGAATCACTTTACTGTGATCGCCATGATTCATAAAAAATGGTGGTTTTTCAATAGTATCGTGGCCCACGTTAATAATCAAATCTGCTTTACTGATGGCTTCGTGCAAAAAATCATAATCTGATAAAGCTGCGGTTCCTAAATATAAAGGATGGCGCTCGTCTATAATCCCCTTCCCCATTTGTGTATTGAAAAATGGAATGCCCAGCGTATCTACAAATTGGGTCAATGCTTTTGAAGCACGTTTGCGGTTTGCACCGGCACCAATAAGTAACAGCGGCATGTTTGCCACTTTAATCATATCGGCGGCATGGCTTATGGCTTTTGGTATCGCATGAGGTATTTTAAAATCAACCACATCAAAAATATGAGGGCTTTCTATGTCTTCTTGTGCAATATCTTCGGGTAATTCTATATGAACCGTTCCTGGGCGTTCTTCCTGTGCCAGCCTAAACGCTTCTCTAACTATAGATGGAATATGGCCACCATGTGTCACTTGTTTCGTGAATTTAGTAAGGGGCTCCATCATCTCGACCACATCCACAATCTGAAATTTACCTTGCTTACTCGTTTTTATAGGTTTTTGCCCTGTAATAATAACGAGTGGCATGGCGCCCAATTGCCCATAAACAGCAGGTGTTACCATATTGGTAGCTCCTGGGCCAAGGGTAGACATACATACCCCTGCTTTACCGGTTAACCTGCCATAGGTAGCTGCCATAAATCCAGCGCCCTGTTCGTGGCGTGTGAGCACAAATTTTATTTTATTGGATTTCCGAATGGATTCTAACACATCCAAATTCTCTTCTCCTGGTAATCCAAAAATATATTTGACACCTTCGTTTTCCAATGCTTTTATAAATAGGTCTGATGCCTTCATGTATCTTAATTAAATTCCATATAATTTAATATAAAAAAAGGTAAAGACAAAACTTTACCTATAGGCATTTTCTATATTAAAATTGGGTACTTTTTAGGCTGTTGGCTTTCTTAGAGTTATAAATAATTTGTCGTGCCATATTATTATGAATACTTCCAATTAAGCTGTGATTTTGAAATCGTTCTTTAATAATTATATAAGTTTTTTTTAATAAATTGAAGTGGTTTAAACTTTTTTGGATTGAGGCGAAAATTAGTCATTTTATGACAAATTGAAGGCTTTTTTAAGTTACATAGCATCGCTACGGAACGAAAAAAAGACAAAAAGTAGGTGCAAAAGGACAATTTTTTAGCCAATTAAAAAAGTTTAAACCACTTCATTAAAGCTGAGCCTAAATCCTTTTTGTTTCAATAAAAAAATAAACAATCATTGATTAAAAAGCAAAAGAGCTCACTAATTATAATTATATAAAACAAAAAAACCATCAATTAAGATGGTTTTTTTAAGTAATAATTTTGCTTAGATGTATTAAACTAAGCTCACTTTCACTGCGCTTAATCCTTTGTCGCCTTTTTCAATTTCAAATTGTACTTTGTCATCTTCTCTAATATCGTCGATTAGATTTGTTGAGTGAACAAAGATTTCTTCATTTGTTTCATTAACTGTAATAAAGCCAAATCCTTTGGCATTATTGAAAAATTTTACTGTACCTTCTTTCATTTTGTTCTCTTTATTAGTATTTATTAATTTATTTATTAACTGTTTTAGCATAATTTATGTTTTAATTAGAATTCATATTTTAAGTGACACTGATTTCTTTTCTTCCTAAAAATTTTAGCATTTTACGTGATCCACTATGGCATGGGCAAAACTCTTTTTAACATGATATGGGATGCCATATTCTCTTGCAGTCTCAGCGACAATCTTTGTTAACTTTTTATAATGTACGTGATAAACATCGGGTAATACATGATGCTCAATTTGATGATTCAAGCCACCTATAAGCCAGAACAAAAATTTGCTCTTTGGTGCAAAATTAGTGGTGGTTATAAATTGATGTTTGTACCAATCGTCTGTCATCATGCCCTTTCCATCAGGAAGTGGAAATTCATTGTCTGGCATAATATGAGCAATTTGAAAAACAGTACTCACTAGCAGCCCCGTTACGGTATGCATGCATAAAAATGCCAATAAAATAACCCACCAAGATAATGGCACTATAAGCATTGGAAGCACAAGTGCATACGAATAGTATAAAAGTTTCCATACTGTCATTTCTGCGAGTACTTTATTGTATTCATTTTTCCCATCTAAAAACCTCATGTCTTTATAGCGTTTTAAACGTACAAAATCTTTTGTAGTGATCCATGAAATTGTAGAGATACTATAAAAAAACCAGATATATATATGCTGAAATTGGTGTACCCAATAGTATTTGGCATGCGGTGAAAATCGCAGAAAGAATGGCGCATTTATATCATCGTCTGCCTCTTCTATATTCGTATACGTGTGGTGTAAAATATTATGTTGGATTTTCCAAACCACAGCGTTTGCTCCTATTAAATTAAATGAATATCCCAGAAAACGATTGACATTTTTATTTTTTGAATACGATCCATGAATGGCATCGTGCATAACCCCCATACCTATGCCTGCCATCCCTAATCCGCTCATAGTATATGCTAGAAAAAGCATCCAGGTTTTAGTTACAAGCCCCAAAGACAGTGCCATGAGAGGAATGAAAAATAAACTAAGCATAATAACCGTTTTAACAACCATCGTAGCGTTCGCATGTCTACTTATCTTGTTAGATTTAAAATAGGTATTGACTCTACTTCTAAGCGTTTTGGAAAAATCTCGATTTAAAGTTCTTGAAAATACAGGGTTATTTGTATTGCTACTCATTTATCTTAATATCATAACATATCTAATTGCAATTCTGTTCTATCGCTTAGAACATTCAAATTGTTTTTGATAATGGCGTAGTAAAAAATATTGATGATATAGAAAGTCTTTTTTTGGACATACCATTAAACCTATTATATAAGCTTTTACTCATAAAATGCCTAATGCACTACGACTTTTAAAGTATTTAAGAAAGCGAAGGATTGATTAAAATTTGGGAGAAATTAAAAAAAGATAAGCTACTCGAATATTTCAAGCCAAAGGTAGTTTAAATTATCGGGGGTTCAACACAAAATATGTTAAAGTATTGATTTTCAATTTCATATATTTTTAAAGCACTTAAAATAGCCCCATAATAATGATAAATTGAATTACAACATTTTTTAAAAAGGTAATTGCGTGATATCCACATTGCCACCCGAAATAATTAGACCCACTTTCTTATTTTTAAATAATTCTTTTTCTCTAATTATAGCCGCCAATACGATAGCACTTGAAGGTTCTACTACAATTTTTAAGCGTTCGAAAATAAGTTTCATAGCATCCACAATTTCAACCTCTTCTACTCTGATGATATTATGAATATGTCTTTTAATAATTGGAAAATTAATACTGCCTAATTGCGTTCTTAATCCATCCGCAATGGTATTTGTAGTAACATTCGTTTCAATTTTTCCACTAATTAATGATCTGTAGGCATCATCCGCTTCAAAAGGTTCTGCACCAACAACTTCACAATTATGTCCAAAATAATGAGCGGCTAATGCCGTACCTGCAATTAATCCGCCACCCCCAACAGGCGAAATGATAGCATCTAATTTTGGATAATCATTGAGCAATTCTATAGCGGCAGTACCTTGGCCATGTATAACATCAATGTCATTCGACGGATGGATAAATGTAGCTCCTGTCTGTTGTGAGATTAATTTAGATTCCCGTTCTCTAGATTCAAGTGTCGGTTCACATTCAGTAATTATCCCTTCATAACCTTTAACCGCATCTTTTTTTACTTGGGGAGCATTATTGGGCATAACAATATAGGCAGTCACATTTAAACTTTTTGCGGCTAAAGACAAAGCTTGGGCAAAATTACCGGACGAATGCGTGACGACACCACTGCCTCTTTGCTTGTCACTTAATTTTAAGATGGCATTTGTGGCTCCCCGCATTTTAAAAGCTCCCATTCTTTGAAAGTTTTCACACTTAAAATACACATCAGCTCCTACCAAATTATTTATTTGTGATGAAGTAAGTACAGGTGTTTTATGGATGAATGGCGAAATTCTCTTATGTGTATCTATAAGTATTTGATTGTCTGAATATTGCATAATTAGTGTTATTAGATTAGGAGTATGAGTTTCTAATTTACAATAATTCAGCCATTAAATTAAATATTACGTTTTTAATGAAATTCTGATATGTCGTTCATCTATTAATCGAAATAATCGGGTCTTAGGACTAACAATTTTGGTAACTTTTTAATGTGACTCTATTTTTATTAAACCCAAATTTAAAATATATATACTATGGATGCTAATTTATCAATATTCAATCAGATTAATAGTTTATCATATTGGTTCTTAACCGAAAGTAATTACAAAAGTTCTGTGATACTGGATGCAGAAAAAGACTCTTTCTTTGTAAATATCAAAAAGGGAAACCAGCCATTGTACGCACAACGCATTAGCAATTTCAGTAGGAAAAACAAGCGTTTCTTACAATTTGAGCTGGTAGCTATTGCAAATAGTTTACTTCATATAAAAGAAAAAGTGGAGGACAGGCAATTGGAGAGCGCCTAATTAAATGGTAAGATTTAACTAATTACTTAGTTTAATATTAACTTTCGCTCTATTTTTTAAGTATTGAATCTATGCCCGAGATCCAATCCTCGATATTTGTAATTTTGGTATCCATAGGAAAACTGCCGTTTCCGTAGGGTTGATAAACATTGGGATTAGTTACAGAGAAGAATCCAACGGTAGGGGTTTGCGATGCACTAGCCAAATGCATCACGCCGTTGTCTGCAGCAATAAAAATGGACGTATTATGAATAATTGCCCCCATTTCCCTAATGTCTTTACTATAAAAATGTGGTGCCTTAAAACCAATTTTTGAAATATTTTCAATAGGCAACATTTCTATTATAGTGTATTCCGGATACTCTTCTAACAGTCGATTATAAAAGGTTTCCCACCAATCTTCAGAATAGCATTTTTTTCCAGTGGCATTCGTATAAATACATATAATTGGTTTACCATTATCAACAATCCCTTTTAACAGCTGCTTCCCCTTTTCTATTTCTGAAGGACTTAATTTAATATCTAATAAGGGCACATTACTATTATTTTCAGGAAATCCAAGTTGTTTTAAATAATGCCTTAAATTGTAAACAGGATACTTCGAGATATGTTTACAATCTTCATATTTACTTTTAATTTCTTCATTGACATCACCAAAGACTTTATACTTTGCCTTAGCCAATTGTGTAGATAATCTACCCGAAGATGAATTTTTATCGCCATTAATAACCAAGTCATACTTCTTTCTTTTCAACTTAACCCAACACCAACCATAATCTAATAGGTGACTAAAGGCTTTTTTGGGCAGTTGAATAATGTTTTCAACCTGCTCATAATTTTCAAAAACAGGGTATGCTACCCCGCCTTTAACAAATAAATCGATTTTGCAATCTGGAAAGGTATGTATAACCTCTTGCACTAAAGGTGTTAATAATAGCTGGTTACCTAAACGATGGTTTGGTCTACTAATAAGTATCTTTTTTATTTTAGGCTTATTTTTTAAATCAATCGTAGGGTTTGTATAGGATTGTCCAATGTTTTTGGTCAGTGAATTCATCACCTTCCGCCTTACATGATTGATTCTTTTTTTGATACTCATTTCACCAATTAGGTTTTAAAAATATAAACGCGCCAAAATTACAATAATGGTTAAGACTAGCCAAATACATTAGGGAATTGGAGACGACAGATTGTCGTTTTGCCTTTGTTTAAATAATACGTTGAATACCAAGTTATTAAAATCGTTCACTAAGGTGAAAGCCATTGCGCTGACTATCAAATATTTTACAGCCCTTTTAACGTCCAATAAAACGAATTCTAAATTTCTTTTTTGAAGTTATAAAATAGACCCCTGTTAACAGTACAGCAGCGGCAATAATGGTTTGGACATTTAATTGTTCATCTAAAATAAACCAGCCTAAAAATATTGCAATTACCGGGTTTACATAAGCCGATGTTGAAACTTTTTCTGTAGAAACCGTTTTTAACAAATAATTAAATGCCGTAAACGCGACGATACTACCAAAAATGATTAATAGTCCTAGAGACCATTGTACGGATGCACTCCATTGTAACGGTGAAATCCAATCTTCTCCCAAAAACAAACTTGTTATTGCTAATAGTAAACCTGCACTAATCATTTGATAGCCCGTGCTCACTAAAAAGTTAGCAGGTAAATCGGCCTTGGATACAAATACACTGGCATAACTCCAACTCAATACACAGGTTAGAATCATGAACATGCCCAAGAGGCTGCCTTCATCTGACACCAATTCTTTTTGGCTCACTAATAGGTACATCCCTACAACGCCAAGTATAATGCCAATGATGGACTTTTGCTGAATTTTTTTTCCGTCGATTAATCGCATTAATAATAACACGAATAGAGGTTGGGTAGATGCTTCCAATGCCGCAAAACCACTATCTACGTACTTAAGTGCCCAAATAAAAACACCATTGCCATACACCAGAAATAAAAATCCTGCGATGGTGCAATTGATGAGTTGCTTTCTGCTAATTTTTAAAGAGCGCTTTAAAAACTTAGCAATAATGAATATAAGCATACCGGCCGAAGTAAAACGAATGGTGGCAACGAAAAACGGTGGGATTTCGGTAACTGCAATTTTATTAAGCAAATAGGTGGAGCCCCAAATAACATATATGGCAAAGAATGCCAAAATAATGAGAATCGTTTTACGAGGTAAACTCATATATTTATATTCAAGACATTAAATTGCCATAAAACACACTAAATCAATATGTTGAAAGTGTTTATATTTTTTTTACGCGAACGGCATTCATGCCTTTTTGTCCACGCTCTAACTCGTAAGTTACTTTATCGTTTTCTTCGATATCTTCCAATAAGCCGCTTACGTGTACGAAATATTTTTCTTGATTTATGCTGTCAAGAATAAATCCAAACCCTTTTGAATGATCGAAAAAAGAAACTTTTCCTTCTTTGTTTGCAGGCTCTTCTTCTTCTCTATCTTCTTTTTTAGGAATACCCAATTCAATACTTTCAGCCTCTACTTTTTCACGCATAGCAGGATCTGGCGGCGTATCTGTTAGATTCCCGTTAAAATCTACGTAGGCAAATTGAATCCCTTGTGGGTTTTCTTTTGCTTCAGCTTTACGGGCGTCTTTTTTCTTTTGCTTGTCCTCTCTTTTCTTTAAGCGTTTTTTTTCTTTTTCAATCTTATTAAATGTTACTTGAGATTTTGCCATTGTTTATATAATGTGGTTTAAAATTTAAAGGTTTAACTTTTAAAATAACTGCTCATGCGCATCACATTTCAAAAATGAAAATGGCATAATTATTCTATAAAGGATAAATGTACGTAAAGGTACATTATATTTTAAGGATGTTATAATTATATGTTACGTAATTTAATTTTTGATTTTTTTAATCTTCTGGTGGATAGCCATGGATGGTCTCAAAAATAGCATCAAAATTAGACCGCAGATGTGCGTTAAGCTTTTTCCGGTAATCGCCTTTTAACCATTCTACAAAGTTAAATGTACTTTTACTAATACATTTGGTATAACGTTGAATTCTGAAATCTATATCATCACCAAGTTTTTTGGCAAGGGCTAAGGCATCATATACATCTTCACTATTTTCAGAGCAAATATATGCGTGTTGCGCGATTGAACGCTCTAAAACCACCTTTGATGATTCGCCATCCCTGATAGATTGTACGTAAGTTTTCTGAACATCAAAATGGACGTCCTTAGATTTTGAAAATTCAGCACGCAATTCATCAGGCATTTCATACCTGAAATTACTTTCTAATTCCTCATCACTAAGAAGCGCATCTAAATAGTAGTTTGGCGATCTGAATATACGTTGCCAATCTAGATCATCTCCCCACGGACCGAAGCGGTGAAAATTATTTCCTAAGTCAATAACACTAAACGTCTTTTTATTTTCCAATACACGCGACCCACGACCAATCATTTGGTAATACAAAGTCAATGATTTGGTTGCTCTATTTAAAATGATACTATCCACGGTCGGTTCATCAAAACCAGTCGTCAAAATACTTACTGATGTTAAAATGGCATCAGGTGTTTTTTTAAACCACTTTAGGATTAAAGCACGTTCCTTTTTTGTATTCGTATTATCTAAGTGAGCAATTGGGTATCCCGCGGCCCTAAAGGTGTCATAGACATGTAAAGACGTATTTATACCATTATTGAAAATTAATACTTTCTTTCCTTTGGCACGTTCTTCATAAGCCTGTAATAGCTTGGTAAGCATGTCATTATCTGTATACAGATCCTCTGAAGATTTAACAGTGTAATCCCCATTCGCCCCTACTACTAAAGAGGTTAAGCCTACATTATAGCTAAACATTTCAGCCCGGGCCAAAAAGCCATTTTCTATTAGAGATTCTATCGTTTCACCAACTATTAATTCATCATAATTATCAGTCATTGGTAGTTCCATACTAGAACTTAAAGGCGTTGCTGTAACGCCTAAAATAAAGGATTGACTAAAGAATTTAAAAAGTTTGGTAAAGGAGTTATAGTGGGCTTCATCGATAATCACCAAACCAATATCCGATATATCTAATTTATCATCATTTAACCGATTATTCAAGGTCTCGACCATAGCCACAAAACAGCTATAATCCGATTGATCACCAAGGTCTGCTTTACTATCTATCACCTTATTGTCAACACCGAACTCGGTAAGCATTTTAGAGGTTTGTTTACACAGTTCTATCCGGTGCGTCATGACTAACACCTTTTTTTTGTGGTGCTTAAGGTATTGTCTTACAATTTCAGAAAAGATAACGGTTTTCCCGCCACCAGTCGGTAACTGATAGAGTAAATGATAGTCGTCTGGCGACTCTTCAAAGCTTTTAAAAATTTTATCTATAGCCCCTTTTTGATAGCTATATAAATTTTTACCAACGTTTCTTTCTTCTAATTCTGTTTTGGATATGGACATGCATCAAACTTTGTAGCGTGCAAAAATAACACCTTTAAAGCGTTTATCAAGACTGTTTGGAAGGAAAATTATAAATGAATTTAAATTTTATCAAAGAAATAATAAATTTTGTTTCTAAATCCCTATAATCTTTCAATTATGATGAACAATTTATACATTTACATCTTATAGAAAAACTTATAAGACATGCAAAATAATAATCATTTTGATGAACAAAAACATCTAGCTAACAGCAATCGATATGATTCCATGTCCTACAGACGGTGTGGAAAAAGCGGTGTCTTGCTACCTGCAATCTCCTTGGGATTATGGCATAATTTCGGATTTGTGGACAAACTGGAAAATGGCACGAATATTATAAAAACGGCATTCGATTTGGGAATAACCCATTTTGATCTAGCCAACAATTATGGCCCGCCTCCCGGATCTGCCGAAGAAAATTTTGGTAAAATTCTAAAAGCTAATTTTAAATCGTATAGAGATGAACTGTTTATTGCGACCAAAGCTGGCTATGGGATGTGGGATGGTCCTTATGGTGATTTCGGCTCTAGAAAATATTTAATATCTAGTTTAGATCAGAGTTTAAAACGCTTGGGCTTGGACTATGTAGATGTGTTTTATCACCACAGACCAGACCCTGATACACCTCTTGAAGAAACTATGAGTGCCCTTGCCGATATTGTAAGACAAGGGAAAGCATTATATGTGGGGGTTTCTAATTATCAACCTAAAGAAACTGAGCAAGCCGCTAAAATTTTAAAGGATTTAAAAGTTCCTTTTATTTTACATCAAGCCCGATATTCTATGTTTGATCGTTGGGCGGAAGATGGTCTTTTAAACACGTTAGAAGATAACGGAGTTGGATGTATCGCTTTTTCTCCATTGGAACAAGGCCTGTTAACGGATAAATATTTAAATGGCATTCCTAAAAACTCACGTGCGGGTGGTGATTCGGTTTTCTTAAATGCGGATAACGTAAACAGTAATATTGAGAAAGTCAAGACATTGAATGCTATTGCTGAGACACGAGGACAAAAATTGTCTCAAATGGCTATTGCTTGGCTATTAAGACAAGCTCAAATAACATCGGTTTTAGTTGGGGCGAGTTCCTCAAATCAATTAAAGCAAAATGTAAAATCCTTGGATAATCTGAAATTTTCTGATGAAGAAGTTAAAAATATTGAATCTATAATTTAGAAACAATTACTCTTTAACCACTATAATCGTCGCTTTTACACCAGCTGATAAATTCCATTGATTTGCCGCCAGGACAATGCCTTTATCGTCAATAACCTGAAATTCGGCTGTATTGGGTAGCGAGTACCCTTCGTTGAGGGCCAAAAAGTCTATTTTGTTGAATCCATCCAGTAAGGTTAATTTAACCGATTTATAACCATTAGTCAACAAAATACGGGGTTGAATCGTTTCATCATTAACCAAAATACTTATGATATCGCCATCTTCTAAACCAAAATCACGAAACAGCAACCGCACATATTCTGATTTACTTTTAAAATCACCAAAATACTGATCTGTTTTACTGCCTTTTGAACCTAAGCCGGCTTCAACTTCTATATTCTTGGTTTGTTTATTTAACCGACCCTCGTACTGTTCACCAGGATTTCCAAAAGTTTCGCCAAACATTGAGAATTCTTTCTTTGGCGTTTCCATATTGGTAGACACTCTGGGCACGCTCAATCCATTTAACTTATTAGAGTTAGTTTTTGGACTAGCGGGCAACAGGACATTCACACTTGCAGAATCTTTTTTGCTTTCTACTGCGGGAATTATTATAGATTTTTTTTCGTTATCAATCTGTCCATAGCCTGAAAGGGCTAAAAATGAAAGTATAAATAAAAGAAAAAAACGCTTCATTAGACTAATACATTATTATTCACAATGGCTTGAAAGTTTAAGCAAATCCATGCCAAAGATATTCGTTTATATGACATAGTCCTTTGAATATGTCCTTTTTTAGAAAATCAAAAACCGTACCTAAGTAAAAAATCAATACCTAATTCTCTACTTTTTAGTCGTCAATATGTTAAAATTTGTTAATATATTACTATGTTATACAAAGTACTGTAACATTTTTAAGTTTGTGTCGTCTATCTAGTATAAATCAATTAAAAAAACATCAATTATGAGAACTTTAAACACCAATCAATTAACTGGAACTTTATCATCAACCAAAAGTAACGAATGGAACAGTAAAAGACGTTACAGATAAGTAGCGTCTTTTTAAAACAAATCATCCATCAAACAATCAATCAACTAAAACCAACAGAAATCATGAGAACATTAAACACCAACCAATTAACTGGAACTTTATCATCAACCAAAAGTAACGAATGGAACAGTAAAAGACGTTACAGATAAGTGACGTCTCTTAACCCAAATGCTTTCATCAATCAATTTCAATCAACAATCAAAATGAAAACAATCACTAAAATATCTAGACGCCTAGACAACATCACTCAAGAAAAACTATTAGACTGTAGACGCATTTTAAATTTGCATACCTCGAATACAGCTACTTGGAGAGGGACCAAAAGATATGCACACTAAATCTTGAAATCATTATATGGTATTGTTTTTGTGAATTAAATTTTACAAACGATTAAATCCAACATTATGAGACATTCAAAACTAGTGCCAGAAGTCAATGCGGGGTCTATGGCAGACATCGCATTTTTATTACTCATCTTCTTTCTTGTTACTGCGGCTATTCCTAATGATAAGGGAATTAATCGAAAACTTCCAGCAAAATGCCCTCCCAACACCGTTTGCGATAGTGCCATTAAAGAACACAATATCCTACGCATTCTCATTAATAACGAGGATGACATCATGGTAAATAGTAATTTTTATCCAAAGTAAATCGTTATCCAAAGTTATTACCCAAAAAGTTCATAAATAACTGTAAACCAATCTTACTTGTGATAATATTATCGTGATAATATTTGTTATTTCCAAATGAATGCAATGGTGCATTCCACTAAAAAAATAACAAATGGACACAGAAAATGAAATCAAATCCCTGATCAGGGATTGTGTAGCTTACCTCAGGAAGGAAGGCTATGGTGAGCCACGGATCAAAGACTACCATCGGTTGTGGCGTAATGGAATTGAGCAGTACATGGATAAAAACTTTTTGGCAAACTACCATGCTGGAATTGGCAAAAAATTTTTAAGCAGTATCCCGTCAATGAGCGACTCACATATGCGGGCAATCCGCCGCAGTGTGCACGTACTGGATGACTTTCTCTTTTATGGAAAAATCAGGAAAAGAAGTATACGCTACGTGCATCACGAGTTGCCAGGTAAACTAGGGGAAGTTGCCCTGGAGTTTATAGTATCCCAAGAAAGGCTCCGTCGCTGCAAACCTACTCTTAATAACCACCGTCGTATTTTGAGTTACTTTATTACCCATCTTACATTAAGGTCGATAGACCAAGTTTCAGCTATTGGTGAAGAGGATGTTCTTGCCTTCATATCATCAGTCCAGAATTGCAAGGACAGGTACCTAAGTACTATCCGACTATTCTGCCGGTTCTTGTATCAACATAAATACATTGACAGAAATGTGGAATACGTCATCGGAAGAAACAATTATCGGTTGCGTGAAAAACTGCCCTCAGTCTATAATGCCGATGAGATAAGACATATCGAAAATACGGTAGAGCAATCCAGTGCGGTGGGCAAACGTGATTATGCAATGCTCATTCTGGCCACACGGCTTGGCCTCCGCTCTTCGGACATAGCGGGGCTGACCTTTGGGAATTTGGATTGGGAACACAATCTCATATCCCTGGTGCAGTGCAAGACAAAGAAAATAATAGAGCTCCCGCTTTTGGCCGATGTGGGCGGAGCCATTATCAACTACCTGAAGTTTGGAAGACCAATATCCGATTTTCAGCAAGTGTTCCTGACTGCCATTGCCCCCTACCGCCCCGTGAACAGTATGGTCATCAGTGGAGCGGTAAGTAGAACAATAAAAGCATCTGGCGTTGACATCAAAGGCCGTAAGTTCGGCCCTCATGCCATGCGGCACACCTTGGCCAGTCAGCTATTACGTAATGGAACTTCGCTCCCGGTTATATCCGAAACACTCGGACACTCCGACACGCAGGCCACCATGAACTATTTACGCATAGATATAAACAGTCTTATGCAGTGCGCGCTTGATGTACCCCTGGTACCCATAAATTTTTATGAGCAGAAAGGAGGTGTTTTTTATGGATAGGCAACTTAAATATGAAAGCGTGTTTGCCCCCTATTTTGATAGCTTCCTGAAGATGAAGGATGCCATGGGGTATGGGCTTTACAAGTTCGAGCGTATCTTTTTAGATCTTGACAGGTTCTTCCTGAAATCCAGAGCCACAGCGACCTACATAAGCAGTGAACAGATTGCAGCTTGGAGGGCAACCCGGGTAAACGATAAACCCCGGACGCTGTATGACAAATACTCCGTCTTGTCGCAGTTCTGCAAGTATATGTGCCATCTTGGTCATGAATGCTACATCCCACGGCTTCCCAAGAGAAAGGAGCTGGACTTTATCCCCTATGTTTTTACTCATGAGCAGATGAAATGTATTTTCCGGGAATGTAATAGATTGTCCCTGTTCTGTGGCAATATGGACACAGCCCTTGTTGCCGTACCTGCCTTAATACGCTTCCTCTACAGTACAGGAACAAGGATCAGTGAAGCCCTATCTATTAAGAATAAGGATATCGATTACCAGAATCACTGGGTCATTATAAGAAAAACAAAAAACAAGTTGCAACGAATGATTCCAATAAACCCATCCCTGAAGGAAGTAATGAAGCAATACGAGGGATATAGGGATCGTATGCCGGTTGAAGGCCTGGCGGACAAGGAGCATTTTTTCTTTGTGAAAGCCAATGGAAAAGCGTTTACAAATAAGACTTCATACAGGTGGTTCAAAAAGGTGCTAAAACAGTGTGGGATACCACATATAGGGAAGCTGCAAGGGCCCCGTATACATGATATCCGGCATACTTGTGCGGTTCACTCCCTTGAAAAAATGGTGAAAAGTGGAATGGACACTTATTGTGCGCTCCCGATCCTATCTACTTTCCTGGGGCATAAGTCCATAAAAGGGACCGAAAAATATGTTAGGATGACACAGGATATTTATCCAGAAATCATCAAAATGGAAAACCCGATTACTTCCTTTGTGTTCCCCAACCAAATCAAAATAGACATCGATTATGGAAACAACCACTGATTTTGCAAAATACCTGACAAGGTTCTTCTCGGAATATCTTGTTGGTGAAAGGGGGGCAAGCTCCCATACGATAAGATCGTACAGTGAAACCTTTACCCTTGTACTCACCTATATGGATAAGGTCAGGGCTAAAGCAGCGGACAGGTTGACCCTCAACCATTTTAACAGGGAAACCGTCCTTGGCTTCCTTGACTGGCTAGAGAAAATCCGGAAATGCTCCCACTCGACCCGAAACCAGCGATTGGCCGCTTTGCATTCATTTTTTAGATATATGCAATATGAAGATGTCAAACGTCTTGAGCAATGGCAGGACATCCTGTCCATCAAAGTCAAGAAGCAGGGGAAAAGAAGTGCTGTTAATTGCCTGAGCGTTGAAGGCATCAAATTCTTGCTGGAACAAATACCGATCAACACCAAAGCAGGGCGGCGGAACTTAACGCTGCTGGCATTGCTTTATGATAGCGGGGCAAGGGTGCATGAACTCATAGACCTAACCCCGACATCCTTGCATTTGATCAAACCATATTATGTTACCCTTTTGGGAAAAGGCAGCAAAAAAAGAATCGTTCCGATGCAGAATGAACAGGTAAACCTGCTGATAGCTTATATAAAGGAAAATCGCCTTGATAATCTGGCATACAACCAACGCCCCTTGTTTGCTAACAATAGGGGCGAAAGGCTGACCAACTCAGGGGTGACCTATATCCTGAATATTTATGTTCAGAATGCCCGGGTACTGAGGCCTGATCTGATACCTGAAAAAATGAGCCCACATACGTTGCGTCACAGTAAGGCAATGCACCTTTTGCAATCCGGGATAAATCTGGTATACATACGTGATATCTTGGGACATGTATCCATCCAGACTACTGAAGTTTATGCTAGAGCTGATTCAAAACAAAAACGTGAGGCATTGGAAGCCGCTTACGTTAATATTATACCAGATCAAGTAAACGAAGCTATCTGGGAAAAGGACTCGAAACTTAGGGAATGGTTAAGGAATTTTAACAAATAATCAATATCGTTATCCAAAGCTGTTTTAAAAAGTAAACAAGTTAAAACACTGACTATCAAAGATGTTCATGATTGCACTTTGGATAACGATTTACTTTGGATAAAAATGATTATCACGAGTCGTGATAACCATTTAGTTACCATTGATGACCTTAAAAATATTGTCAAAGATTTTATTGATAATAATGGTGATAGTAGTTGTAACTATTGTAACGGATCAAAATCAGAAAAAGCATCAGATAATCCTAAAAAAGCAGTAATCTCATTGCAAAATGGTGAGCAAACCAGCTATAATACATTTATAGCAGTTCAAGACAAATTAACCACAGCATATTTTGAATTAAGGGCAACTTACAGTGTGAATGTATACGAAAAAACTTTTGAAGATTTAAATTCTGAACAATTGTCAGCACTCAAAAAAGCCTATCCTTTTATATTATCTGAAGCAGAAACCAAATAGTTAGTCGGTTTTCGCAATGCCATAATCTATACACACTTTTCTTCTGCCCCACGCTTTAGCCGCCTTAACATTGAGTCCCATATAGATATCAATGCGTTTGCGCCAACGGTAGTGCATTTTATCTTTTACAAAATAGACCCCATCAAAACCTTCAATTTTTACGGGCGTGTTGTATTTAAGTCCGCTTTTCAGCAAATCCCTAGACACCGCAATATACTTTAAACCAGGTCTAATACTATCGCCCCATGCCGTGATATGTGGATCTGAACTGGTTTGATATGCTAATGAGTTGTAAGCCGTTGCGGTCACGTGCATAGAATCCCAAATATATTGGTCTTCAAAAGTATCTTTTACTTCGTTTGAATCGCAGCCAAAAATCAAAAAAAATAAGGCTAATAGTTTAATCTTCATCACTTAAATATACAATATTTTTTAAGGGCTCTTGATTATTCGTTTTTGTATCTTCACAACAAATTCAACCAAACACCATCTAAAAATGAAGTATCGCTACCTTTCTGTATTTATTTTAATCAGCCTTTTTTCCTGTAAAGAAGATGTGAAAAAAAACAGTGAACCATCTATGATAAACAAAGATTCCATAGCCCTTATTAAAAAGGCCAAAGCCATTCATAAACGTGTTATTACTTTAGATACACATTGCGATATTGACGTACGCAATTTTACTGATACTTTAAATTATACACAAGATTTAGAGTCACAAATCACCTTACCTAAAATGGAAGCTGGCGGATTGGATGTGGCATGGTTTATAGTTTATACTGGGCAAGACGCCCTTAGTGATGCCGGCTATAAAAAGGCTTTGGATAATGCCATATCGAAGTTTGAAGCTATACACAGATTAGTCGAAGACATAGCACCAAATCAAATAGCATTGGCACTTACATCTAAGGATTTGAGGCGAATTCATGCTTCTGGTAAAAAGGTGGCCATGATTGGTATTGAAAACGGATATCCCATTGGAACAGATATCAATAACGTGGAAAAGTTTTATAATATGGGAGGTCGCTATATGTCCTTGGCGCACAATGGGCACAGTCAATTAAGTGATAGTAATACGGGTGAAGCGGACGGTGTTTGGTTGCACAATGGTTTAAGTGATTTGGGAAAAGACGTTATTAAAGAAATGAACCGATTGGGTATGATGATAGATGTTTCCCATCCATCTAAAGCAGCCATGAGGCAAATGATTGAATTGACTAAAGCGCCAATAATTGCTTCGCACTCTTCGGCAAGAGCCTTATGTAATCACAGTAGAAATTTAGATGATGAGCAATTACAATGGCTAAAAAACAATGGCGGCGTCGTGCAAACCGTTGCCTTTCAAGGTTATTTAAATACCGAAAAGTACAAGGCTAGAAATGATAAGCTCAAAGCTTATAGAAGCGAAGTTGCAGGTTCCATGGGTGTCACCTGGTATGAGTATGACGAACTCAAAACATTGAGCAATGATGAAAAGGAAGCCTTTTATAAAATAAGAAATGATATTACTACAATAGCTGATAAAAAAGCAATGCATTCTGGGAATTTACCGCCTGAAGTGAGCGTTACAGATTTTGTAGACCATATTGATTATTTAGTGGAAAAAATAGGCATTCAGCATGTAGGTATTAGTAGCGATTTTGATGGTGGTGGCGGAATTAAAGGATGGAATGATGCCTCTGAAACACTAAACGTTACTATAGAATTAGTGAAACGTGGTTATACTGAAGATGACATTAGCAAACTATGGAGCGGTAATTTACTCCGTGTTTTAGATGAGGTTCAAGCAGTAGCAGCAACACTAGATTAAATGAATTAAAACATTATTGTCCAAATTAAAGAATCAAGACCGCTTTGCTGTTAGAACCAAGAACAAAGACTTGATTGTAACTAATTGATAAACAGTAATCTTTAAATTCATAACTTTCTAAAAAATAAAATTTTTCAGTAATCGCAAAAAGCAAGCCCCTCTTTTTTATAAGCCTTGAAAACCCTGTGTTCACAAAGGTTTTCTTTAAATGAACTATTTTTAATCGGACAATAATGGAATTAAAATATCAATTCTGAATTAGTTTCATAATCTCATAAACTAAATTTCGGGAGTCTAAAAATAGAACGGCTGGATTTAACTAATATTCGAGCAGTGCTTTTAAATCGTGTTCAAATCTATTTTTGGGTAAATACTGGTCTTCAAGTTGTTTCGCAAAAGGAATTGGAGTTTCCATACTGGCAACACGTTTTACGGGAGCGTCTAAAAATTCAAAACAATTTTCCATGATTAAAGCCGAAATATCACTAGCAATACCGCCAAAAAGTGAGTCCTCGTGATAAACAATAGCTTTCCCCGTTTTTCTTACAGAAGCATAAATAGTTTCTACATCAAGTGGTTGTAATGTTCTTAAATCTATTAAATCGGCTTCAATAGCCGCATTAGCTTCCAAGGTTTCCAAAGCCCAATGAACGGCTGCTCCATATGTAATGATAGTCACTTGAGAACCTGTCCGCAACATAGCCGCTTCACCAAATGGTAAGGTATAATAATCTGTAGGAACCTCTTGGCGCATACTTCGGTACAAGGCTTTATGCTCAAAAAACAAAACGGGATTAGGGTCGTTAATAGCGGTGGCCAGTAAGCCCTTAGCATCGTAAGGAAATGCCGGATATACAACCTTTAGCCCTGGAGTTTTAGTAAACCAAGCTTCGTTGGTTTGCGAATGAAATGGTCCTGCAGCCACCCCACCCCCACAAGGCATTCTAAGCACCACATCGGCATGTTGATTCCATCGGTAAAATGATTTTGCCAAATAATTCACAACCGGATTAAATCCTGAAGTCACGAAATCTGCAAATTGCATTTCTACAACACTCTTCATACCGGCAATCGAAAGTCCCATTCCTGCTTCTACAATGGCCGATTCACAAATGGGCGTATTTCTAACACGGGCTTTTCCAAAGGCTTCAACAAATCCATCGGTTATTTTAAAAGCACCACCGTATTCTGCAATATCCTGGCCCATGATAACCAAATCATCATGTCGCTCCATACTTTGTTTTAGACCATCTGAAATGGCATCGATAAAACGTTGTTCTTTCTTTTCGGAATTAGGAGTTATCGCATGATATTCAAATGGTTTATAGACATCATTCAATTCAATATTCACATCTGCAATAACAAGGTCTTCATTGAAGGCGATATCTAAATGTTCATTAATTTCACTGATGATAGCTTGTTTTATGGAGACTTCCATTTCCTCTGATAATAGATTTTTATCCTTTAAAAAGGATTGGAAATTTATAACAGGATCCTTGGCTGCCCAAGTATCCATGAGCTCCTGTGGAACGTATTTTGTGCCACTAGCCTCTTCATGACCGCGCATTCTAAAAGTTTTAAACTCTAATAAAATGGGTCTGGGATTTTCTCTAACACTATCGGCAATGGCGCTCAATTTAGTATAAACTTCAACTATATTATTACCATCTATAATATGAGCCTCCATACCGTAGCCTAAAGCACGATCGGCAATGTCTTTGCAATTGTATTGTTCGGTAGTCGGCGTTGACAAACCATAACCATTATTTTCCACACAAAACAGCACGGGCAACTGCCATACCGAAGCCACATTTAAGGCCTCATGAAAATCGCCTTCGCTAGTCCCGCCTTCTCCTGTAAAAACAGCGGTGACTTTATTTTCGTTTCTTAATTTATGAGCTAAAGCAATACCATCGGCAACTCCTAATTGTGGCCCTAAATGGGAAATCATTCCGACAATAGAATAATCTTGAGTTCCAAAATGAAAAGATCGATCTCTACCCTTAGTGAATCCAGACGCTTTACCCTGCCATTGCCCAAATAATCTGTATAATGGAATCTCACGTGTTGTAAAAACGCCTAAATTTCTATGCATTGGTAAAATATACTCATCTGCTTGTAATGCCATGGTAACACCTACCGCAATAGCTTCTTGTCCAATACCAGAAAACCACTTGCTTATTTTTCCTTGACGCAATAGAATCAACATTTTTTCTTCAACCATTCTTGGCTTAAGCATGTTTTTGTACAATGTTAAAATCACGCTATCATCAAGATTATCAGTGTGATAATTCATATTCAAAGTGGCAGATTCCTTACTCATAAATTGGGTATATAACTTATTCAAATATACCATAAAATAGGAATAACACTAAAAAAGTTATGCAAATTTCATTCTCAAATTTTTGCAATCTTTTTGTACATTTGTAATACTTACATTAATTATTTTCCTAATGAATATTATACCATCAGTTGATTTAAAAGATTTTATTTCTGGCGACCCTGAGAAAAAACAACAATTTGTAGACGCGATTGGAAAGGCTTATGAAGAGATAGGGTTTGTAGCATTAAAAGGGCACTTCTTGGACGACGCTTTAGTGGACAATCTATATAAAGAAATAAAAAACTTTTTTAGTCTGCCAACGGAAACAAAACAGAAGTATGAAATCCCTGGAATTGGAGGTCAACGTGGTTATGTCTCTTTTGGCAAAGAAAGCGCTAAAGGTAAAAAAGAAGGCGATTTAAAAGAGTTTTGGCATTTTGGACAGTATGTTGAAGACAACCCAAAACTCGAAGCTGAATATCCAAATAATGTTGCTGTTGAAGAATTACCAGACTTTAATAAAATTGGTAAGGAAGCATATAGAATGCTTGAAAAAACGGCTAAATATGTATTGCGCGCCTTAGCGTTGCATTTGGATTTAGAAGAAACATATTTTGATGAATACATTTTAAATGGTAATTCGATATTAAGGCCCATTCACTACCCGCCTATTCAGGAAGAACCTAAAGAAGCTGTTCGTGCTGCGGCACATGGCGATATTAATTTAATAACCTTGCTTATGGGAGCTCAAGGTCGAGGTCTACAAGTGCAAAACCACAAAGGGGAATGGATTGATGCCATTGCTGAACCCGACGAGCTCATGATTAATGTGGGAGATATGCTATCAAGGCACACTAACAATAAATTAAAATCGACCATACACCGTGTTATTAACCCACCAAAAGAACTTCGGGGCACTTCTAGATATTCCATTCCATTCTTTATGCACCCCATTAGCGATATGAAATTAGATGTGTTAGAAGGGTGTATTGATGAAAATCACCCAAAGGAATTTGATGATATTACCGCTGGTGAGTTTTTAACAGAACGCCTTATAGAACTAGGTCTTATTAAAAAATAAGCGATCATGGACTTACAGGATCAGCTTAAAAATTTGTTTCCAGAACATGTTGAAGAACCCGTTGTAAATAAGGCGGCGCCCTCAGAGATATGGTTGCAAGACGAGCCTATACTTTGCAAATACGAAAAACGTAAAGGAAAGCCTATTACCATTTTAGAAGGTTATACTGGTGCCACCGAGGACTTTAAAGCATTAGCTAAAGAAATTAAAGTAAAGCTTAGTGTTGGAGGTAGCTTTAAGAATGAAAAAATCATCATTCAAGGCGATTATCGGGATCGAATTATGGTCATGTTGAAAGCCAAAGGGTTTAATGTAAAGCGCGTAGGAGGTTAATTTATGGATAAGCAAATACTGCATATTACCAATGGCGATAGCTTGACAAGCTGTTTAAGGGATTTAGACTTTCCAGGTGAAATCCTGACTTGGGAAGAAATGCTTTGTGAGGGGCCGACATTAGAATATATTTACACTAATAAATTTCTAGATCTTAGAAAATCCTTTTTCAGTAGCTATTATGATATTGAATTGGATGTCACGAAGATAAAGCAAGAAATAGATAAGCTCAATCATCCAGAACACTACTCAGAAATCGTTCTTTGGTTTGAATATGATTTATTTTGTCATATTAATATGGTAGCTGTTATCACTTTAATTCATCAAAAAAAAATAAAGCTACCTATCTCATTGGTTTGCAGCGGAAGAACTGTAGGAAGTAAAAACTTAAAAGGATTGTCAGATTTATCACAGGACCAACTTGAAAATCACTATAACAGCAAAGTGAGACTGACTGAAGACGATATCAGTTTAGCTAAAAATGTCTGGCGTATTTATTGTGGCATTGATCACAACCTCTTTAAACCATTAATAATGCAAAGCTCATCATTTAAATACTTGAGCAATTGCTTAAAAGCACACCTTGAACGCTTTCCAGATTCTAAGACGGGACTCAATATATTGGAAACAAATATTCTTAAAATAGTTAAAGATAGTGCTATCACATCTAGACATCATTTATTGGGCTACGCCCTAAACTATCAAGGTTATTATGGGTATGGCGATTTGCAATTATCAAGAATGATTGATAATTTGAGTGTGTTTTTTACCGAAACAGAGCAGAGCCTAACCTTGAACAGGAAAGGTCATGAGGCGCTCCTAGGGTTACATAATGTGTCTGCTGAATTTCATAATGATATGATTTTCGGTGGTGTCAAAAAGGTCGGTTTTCAATTCAGCAAAGAAAAAAATAAACTCATCAAATCTATATTAAATGCCTATTAAAGAATCAGAACTCATTTTAAATCCAGACGGTAGCATCTACCATCTAAATTTAAAACCAGAGCATATTGCCAATACTGTCATTTTTGTGGGTGATCAAGATCGTGTTGCTAAAGTGTCACGTCATTTTGATACCATAGAATTTGAAACACAAAAACGCGAATTTAAAACCCATACAGGAACTTACAAAGGGAAACGTATTACGGTTATTTCGACAGGTATTGGTCCTGACAATATCGATATTGTAATGACTGAGCTAGACGCTCTTGTTAATATCGATTTTGAAACCAGAACCATTAAGAAAAACTTGACTAGTCTTGATATTATAAGAATTGGCACTTCTGGATCACTGCAAAAGAATATCCCTGTAGACTCCTTTTTATTAAGCACTTATGGCCTAGATGTTAATGCGATGCTTCATGCCTATCAAATAGATACCATATGTAATAAGGCTATTGAAAATGCCTTTATAGATGCTACTAATTGGGATTCAAAAAAAGGAAGGCCTATTGTTATAAAAAACAGTTCAAATCTAGAACGGAAGTTTGAGAGTAATAAAACACACAAAGGCATAACCATAACGGCAGGTGGTTTTTATGGGCCTCAAGGTCGTGTCTTGCGCCTACCTTTACAAGATCCGCTTTTAAATAAAAAAATTGACAGTTTTAGTTATCAAGGGGAACGTATTACCAATTTAGAAATGGAAACATCTGCCATCTATGGTCTATCTAAACTCTTAGGTCATCAGGCTTTATCATTAAATGCTATTATTGCTAACCGAGCAACAGGCAATTTTAGTTCAGATCCAAAACAAACTGTGGAAAATTTGATTACATATACGCTAAATAAGATTGCAGACTAATACCGATTAAATGACATGAAGACAGTAAATATTGGTGGTGTTCCAGAACATTTTAATTTAGCATGGTACCTGACTTTAAAGAACCAAGAGTATAAAAACCAAGACATAAACCTGAGATGGCATGATTACCCAGGAGGTACGGGCGCGATGAATAAAGCACTTCGTAAGGGTGAAATTGATATGGCTGTAATTTTGACTGAAGGCATCATTAAGGATATTATAGATGGCAACCCTAGTAAAATCGTTCAAACATTCGTCCAAACCCCTTTAATTTGGGGTATCCATGTGGCTAACGATTCGCCCTATGAAACCATTAACGATTTAAAAGGAACTAAGGCCGCTATTAGCCGCTATGGCTCTGGATCTCATTTAATGGCCTATATTAATGCACAAAATAATGATTGGAATTTAGAAACCGATTTAGGTTTTGAAGTCATAAAAGATTTAGATGGCGCTGTCGAAGGCTTAACCAATGGAACTGCCGATTATTTTCTTTGGGAAAAATTCACAACAAAACCTTTGGTTGATGATGGTACGTTTAGGCGTATCGGTAATTGTCCATCCCCGTGGCCTTGTTTTGTTATCGCTGTAAGAGAAAATTTTATAGCAAATAATAAACCAGATTTAGAAACTATATTAGAAATTATTAATAACACAAGTTCCGAGTTTAAAGACATCCCTAGCATTGATAAAACCATTGCTAATCGCTATAAACAAGAATTAGATGACGTACAGGAATGGTTAGGCTTAACCGAATGGTCTCAAGAACTCATAGACAAACAAACTGTTATGGATACTCAAAAGCAACTACATGCTTTAAATATAATTCCTGAAATTACAGATTACGAATCGCTGACTTACAAATTATAAGATTTTTTTTGAATTTGGGTGTTTCAAAGCCGAAAACAGGAGAAGAACCGGATGTTAAAGATGCCGAACAAATCAAGATATTTAAGAAAATTGTAACCCGTTCATTAATTTGGTAATAGCAATACCAGTAGAAATTCATCTTAAATCATTCAATTTAAAAGAAGCCGAACCATCATTTTTTTAGTTTTTATAAATTGAAACCCGAACCATTCTTACTACTTGGCGTTCCGACAGTGGTCGGAATCAACGATTTTCAGAAATAATGAGCTAAGGACAAAGTAGAACAGTTCAATTAAGGATTGAATACGTAAACGTCTTTAAAAACTAAAATCAATTATGTATTGGCGAATGGTGCGCAGCAATTTCCTTATAAATCGTTTTGATCTTTTGGTTCTTTAGCATCAAGGCAAAAGAACAAAGGAAAGTAATCTTGTAACTGAAATTGAGTGTCAACTAGCGCTTAGTGGTTATTCTTTATCAATTTGATAAAGAAATTCAGCACGTAGGATTGTAACGAACGTTAATAATTCATAAAAAATTATGTGAAACTATAACAATTCTTTATTTTCGATAAAATTTATATTTAATTATATTTAAAATAATGAAGAAATTACTTTTTATACTATTAGCAATAAGCATTGTAGCTTGTAAAGAAGAACCAAAAGACTATGTTACTTTCTCGGGTAAAATCACAGATAAGAATAGTGATTCTGTAGTCGTGAGGAGCAGAAGCTACTCTAAAACTATTGAGGTCAACGAAGATGGTACTTTTAAAGATACCTTAAAAGTTGACGCTGGGGTTTATAATTTTTTTGATGGCAATGAAAGTTCCAACTTATATCTTAAAAACGGCTATGATATAGCGATGACTCTCGATACAAAGGAGTTTGATGAAACCATTACATATTCTGGTAACGGATCTGAGCATAGTAACTTTCTAGCTGAAAAAGCATTGTTGGAAGAAGATCTTTTGGATTTTGAAAAATTCCTGACATTAGATGAATCTGAAGTTGAACCTGCTATGGAAGATGTAAAAATCAAACTTGAAGAGTTTTATAATTCCAATAAAAATGTTGACACCTCTTTAACGAATAGTGCTCTTAAAAATCTTGAGCCTATGATGAATTATTATAAGAAGTCTGTCGCTGACAAAATTTATTTAGAAACAAAATTAGGAAAAGGCACCCCCTCACCCACTTTTGAAGCTTTTGAAAATTATGACGGAAGTACCACGTCGCTTTCAGATTTAAAAGGAAAATTTGTATATGTTGATGTTTGGGCAACATGGTGTGGTCCTTGCAAACGTGAAATTCCTTCTTTGAAAAAAGTAGAGGCTGATTATCATGGTAAAGACATTGCATTTGTAAGTCTTTCCATTGATGATGACAGATCTCACGGAGGTTCATGGGACAAGGCCAAGGAAGATTGGAAAGCCATGGTAGCCGATAAAGAATTAGGAGGCATTCAATTATTTGCACCTAAAGGTTGGCAAACAGATTTTGTTCGAGAGTACAAAATAAATGGCATACCTCGTTTTATTTTAATAGATCCGAATGGGCAAATTGTTAGTGCTGATGCACCAAGACCTTCAGATCCTAAATTAAAAGATTTATTTACTGAGCTAAAAATCTAAACAATTTTTTATCACAATATATTAAAGAAGATGTTGTCTAAAAAGTCCATTTTTAGCTTAAATGTCACATTGAGCGCAGTCGAAATGCTTTGGTTTTCAAAACATTAAACTTCGACTGCGCTCAGTTTGACAAGAGTTAATTAATTTTTAGACAGCATCTTAATTTCATACATCTATTTAACTTGTTTCTTTTCTTCTTCTATAGTTGGCTCCGGTTGTTTAAATAAGTCTAAATAAGCCTTACCTATATAATTGATGACATGACTTGCTATTAAGCTCTGGTACCCATAATCTTGAATGGCAATATCGGCAGATTTCCCATGTAAATACACACCAAAAATAGAGGCATTTAAAGCATTATGGCCTTGGGAAACTAATCCGCAAATGATACCAGTAAGCACATCGCCACTGCCCGCTGTGGCTAACCCAGGATTTCCTGTTGTATTTACATAAATTTTTTCGTTTCCTATGGTGATGCTGTTGGCACCTTTAATAACGATAATAATCTTATATTTTTTAGAAAGGGCTTTTACTTTTTTAATTTTCTCAAAATCGTCTTTCCAAGTACCAATCAACCGTTCTAATTCCTTAGGATGTGGTGTCAATATCGTGTTTTCAGGCAGTAATTTTAATAATGTTTTTTTTTTAGAAAGCATGTTTATGCCATCGGCATCTATAACTAAAGGTGTCTTTTTGTTCACTTTTAAAAAGGCTTCAAATGCACTTAATGTTTTTGGGCTTGTGCCAGCTCCCATCCCAAAGCCAATTACGGTTGGTTTGACTTCGAAATCTATTTTAGTGAGTAGTTCTTCATCCGTATCAGTAACTACCATAGCCTCTGGAAAAGACGATTGTAGTACCGTATAACCACATTTAGGAACAAATGCAGAAACCAGTCCTGCGCCAGCAGAAAGTGCCGCCTTGCTTGACAAAGTTACAGATCCAATTTTGCCATAACTGCCACCGATAATCATGGTATGTCCAAAACTACCTTTATGAGAGTATTTTTCACGAGGCACGTACATTTGTAGTACTTCATACTTCCCAATTAAGTGGACCTCCGTTTCGGTTTCTTTAAGAAATGCTGGATCGAGTCCAATATCCAAAACTTCCCATTGACCAATAAATTTTGCGGTTTCAGGTAAAAAAAACACCAACTTTGGCGCAACAAAACTCAGGGTGTAACCTGCCCAAACGACGTCGTTTTCATCAGTTGGTACCTGATCGGTTCGTAAACCTGAAGGAATATCGACCGACAAGGTAAACGCTTTTGAATTTTTAAAATGTTGAAATAATTGACCTAACCATTCATCTACTGGTCTGTTCAATCCAATCCCGAAAATACAATCCACAATAATAGCGTCTGGTGTTATTTCTGGAAAATCTTCCTTACAGTTTAAAAGGACGGGCCAATCTTTTGTGACATTTTTTACACGGTCATAATTGACTAAAAAATCTTTAGAACGCTTATCACTGCAATTCGCAATATATGTTTTCACATGATAGCCATATGTTATTAAATGCCTTGCTAAAACCAATCCATCACCACCATTATTGCCAATTCCACAAAACACGTGAATGGGCACTTGTGCGCCTTGCATACGTTGGTGGATCCATTCAAAAATCTGTGTTCCTGCGCGCTCCATTAAGTCTGTAGACGAAATATTCTGCCGCTCTACTGTAAGGTTGTCCCATTGATATATCTGTTCTTTAGAAAAAATTTTCATTTGTAAATTATTGATTTTTCAATTCTTAATATTTTAAACGCATTTTATGAACCAAAATTTAAGACTGAATAAGAATACTGTAAAAAAATTTGTTTTGTTTTTTTATTAGGTTAAAAGTAATACTTTTGAATAGTATTATTTAAATATACATGAATCATTTAAGCCAAAATTTGAATATCAGACTGCTCTTAACTTTAAGAGCCATAACTGCATTTTTTGGAACTACTACAATTATTAAGACCCCTTGGGGTTATTAGTTATATATTCTTCGGTTACGTTTGCAATAATTATATTGCACCATTTAAGTCTATTTTTTAATTATACAACGCATTAAAACATGAAGGTTCTAAAATTTGGAGGCACTTCGGTAGGGTCATCAAAAAATATACAAAAAGTTATCAATATTTTAGAAGACTATTCTAAAACACAACCCGTCATTTGTGTAGTTTCTGCCGTTGGAGGTGTGACAGATAAATTACTCTTAGCTGGAAAGCAAGCTCAAAATAAAGATAAGGGCTATAAAGATACGTTTGAAGCCATTTCAACAATTCATAGTACCATAATAACGGAATTAAATTCTAATAATAGTGATTCTATTAACCAAGAGGTAAATAAACACTTAGCGGCTTTAAAAAGCTTGTTAGATGGTATCTATCTCATCAATGAATTATCTCCCAAAACGTCGGATAAATTGGTCAGTTTTGGCGAGATTCTGTCCTCATTTATTATTGCGGAAACTATGATAAATCAAGGTCTATCAGCTCAAAGGAAAAATTCACAAGAGCTTATTGTAACGAACTCTAATTTCACCAAGGCGGAAGTTTATTATGATCTAACTAATAAAAATATAAAAGATTATTTTGAAACGGCATCACAACAAATCACCATACTTCCTGGGTTTATTTCAAAATCTAAACTGGGTGAACAAACAACCTTAGGACGTGGGGGTTCCGATTTTACGGCAGCCATCATTGCAGCAGCACTAAACGTAGAGCAACTGGAAATCTGGACAGACGTTAGCGGCATGTTTACAACAAACCCAAAATTAGTCAAACAAGCCTATCCTATTGATAAAATCTCATATCAAGAAGCTATGGAATTATCCCATTTTGGTGCCAAGGTCTTATATCCACCAACGGTACAACCTGTGTTGGATTTAAACATTCCAATTCATATTAAAAACACCTTAGATCCAGAAGCAGTTGGCACTGTAATCTCTAATGATAAAAGTCCATCTGCAACACCCGTAAAAGGCATTAGTAATATTGGAAATATTGCGCTTTTAACTTTAGAGGGAAGCGGCATGGTTGGAATTCCTGGGTTTTCCAAACGTTTATTTGAAACCTTATCACAAGAAAAAATTAATGTGATTTTAATAACACAGGCTTCGTCAGAGCATTCTATATGCTTAGGTATTGAAGATCGAGATTCCGAAAACGCTAAAACAGCTATTGATGCTACATTTGAAAACGAAATAGCATTACATAAGATAAATCCGATAATCGTTGAGACAAACTTATCTATTATTGCGCTGGTTGGTGATAACATGAAGAATCATCAGGGAATTAGCGGGAAAATGTTTAGTACATTAGGCAAAAACAATATCAATATAAGAGCCATAGCACAAGGCGCTTCAGAAAAAAACATATCAGCAGTTATTGACGAGAAAGATGTCAAAAAAGCACTGAATACCCTTCACGAACAATTTTTTGAAAGCAAGACCAAACAACTCAATATTTTTATCACGGGTGTTGGAAATGTAGGGGAGCGTCTTGTGGAGCAAATAAAACAGCAAAAGCATTTTTTAAAGGATAATTTAAAAATCAACCTGAGAGTTGTAGGGCTCTCAAATTCCAGAAGTATGGCTTTTAATGAGGATGGTATTGATCTTAAGACTTGGAAAGAAGCCCTTTTAAAAGGAGAAAAAGCAACCTTGCCTGGTTTCTTTGAACAAGTCAAAACCCTTAATTTGCGAAACAGTATTTTTGTCGATATTACCGCTAATAGAGATGTTGCTAATTTATACCCAGACTATTTGCGACAAAGTATTGGCGTGGTGGCTTGCAATAAAATTGCCTGTTCTAGTAATTATGACACCTATAGTTTATTAAAGAGACTCTCTTTAAAATACAATGCGCCTTTTTTGTTTGAAACCAATGTAGGTGCAGGGTTGCCTATTATTGACACGCTCAATAATTTAATCGCTTCTGGCGATAAGGTAACCTCTATTGAAGCGGTGTTATCCGGGAGTCTAAATTTTGTTTTTAACAATTTTGATGCGCATACTAAATTTCATGATGTCGTTAAACAGGCGCAAGCAGAAGGTTATACCGAACCTGATCCAAGAATAGATTTGAGCGGCGTTGATGTGGCTAGAAAAATTCTGATATTGGCTCGTGAAAGCGGTGTTAAAATGAATTTAGAAGATATCGATAATGACTCTTTTTTAACTGAATCTAATTTAAAGAGTGATACGGTTGATGATTTTTATAAAACCTTAATTGATGATGAAGCTCATTTTCAAAACTTATATGCTTCAGCAAACGCCAAGGATTGTCAGTTAAAATATGTAGCGCAATATCATAATGGAAAAGCCAGTGTAGGCTTAAAGGAGATTCCGCAAGGCCACCCTTTTTACAATCTAGAAGGCAAGGACAATATTGTTATGTTCTATACCCAACGTTACCCAGAGCAACCCATGATTATTAAAGGTGCTGGAGCAGGTGCCGATGTGACGGCTTCAGGACTTTTCGCAGATATTATAAGAATTGGAAATGATTGATTCAGTATTTAGTAAACAGTCGCAGTGACAGTCTTTAGTTGGCAGTCGCTTATATGAGGTCATTAGTAGGAGAGAAACGAATGACGTGGCAATCTTTTCAAAACAAACAGATTGCCAAGTCGTACCTCCTCGCAACGACGGAAAAACTATCAAATGAAAAACGAAATAAAAATATTTTCACCTGCAACCGTAGCCAATGTCGCTTGTGGTTTTGATGTTTTAGGCTTTTGCTTAGATACTATTGGTGATGAAATGGTCATTAGGAAAACTTCTAAAAAAGGTATTTATATTACCAAAATAAAAGGCTTTGATTTGCCCTATGAAGCCGAACTTAATGTTGCTGGCGTTTCGGCATTAGCCATGTATGACACGCTCGATATAGATTTTGGTTTTGAAATAGAAATTTATAAACACATAAAACCAGGAAGTGGCATAGGTAGTAGTGCTGCTAGTGCTGTAGGCAGTGTTTTTGGTATGAATGAATTGTTGGGAAAACCATTCAATAAAACCCAATTGACTGAATTTGCCATTAAAGGCGAAGCCGTGGCGAGTAAATGCGAGCATGCCGATAATTTGGCACCCGCCATTTTTGGTGGTTTTACCTTAGTGAAAAGCGTGTCTCCTTTAGACATATTAGAAATTCCAACACCAATGGATTTGTATACCACAATCATTCATCCGCAGATAGAAATCAAAACCTCGGAATCAAGGGCGCTTTTACCAAAAGATGTTCCGTTACGTGACGCTATTACCCAATGGGCCAATTTTGGAAGTCTGATCCATGCCTTGCACATGAGTGATTATGAACTCATAAAAAAATCAATACGTGACGTCATCATTGAACCTCAAAGAAGCAAGCTCATTCCCAAGTTTGATGAAGTGAAATCTGCTGCAATAAAAGCAGGCGCTTTAGGCTGTTCTATCTCAGGATCGGGTCCTTCAATTTTTAGTTTAAGTAAAGGTTTAGAAACAGCAAATAAAGTCAAAGACGCTATGCAAAGTGTCTATTCAAAATTAGGAATTGAATTTGACATACATGTGTCCAAGATTAATGTGGACGGTATCAAAATATTATAATAGAGCGTCACTGTGAGGCGTTATTACCACGTGGCAATCTTTTAAATGGAAGTTAATCATCAACAGATTGCCAAATCACGGAAAAAACGTGATTCGCAATAACGAATAGATTAAAATTAAGAATTAATAATAAACAGATTCCTGCCTTCGCAGGGATAACAGAAAAATGAATTACTATAGTTTAAATAAAAAAGCCCCAAACGCTTCCTTTAAAGAGGCTGTTGTAAAAGGATTGGCACCAGACAAAGGCTTGTACTTTCCAGAGCAGATTACGCCACTATCACCAAGTTTCTTTGATAATATAGATCGTTTATCATATACAGAAATAGCTTTTGAGGCCATTAAGCAATTTGTTTCTCCAGACATTCCTGAGCCGATTTTAAAAACGATTATAGAAGATACTTTATCTTTTGATTTTCCAATAGTGAAGCTAAATGAAAATATTTCAACATTAGAGTTGTTTCATGGACCCACCATGGCCTTCAAAGATGTTGGGGCACGTTTTATGGCCCGTTGTTTGGGCTATTTTAATAAAGATAATAATGAACAGGTCACTGTTTTGGTTGCCACTTCTGGTGACACTGGTGGCGCTGTGGCCAATGGCTTTTTGGGAGTCAAAGGCGTGAATGTAGTCATCCTCTACCCTAGCGGAAAAGTGAGTGATATCCAAGAAAAACAGCTGACCACACTTGGGCGAAATATTACAGCGCTAGAAGTTCATGGGAACTTTGATGATTGCCAAGCGATGGTGAAAACGGCATTTTTAGATGAGCAATTAACAAGCAACATGCAGCTCACATCTGCGAATTCCATCAATGTAGCCCGTTGGTTGCCACAGCTGTTCTACTTTATATTTGCTTATAAGCAATTGCACCATACATACAATGATATTGTCTTTTCGGTACCCAGCGGTAATTTCGGAAATGTCTGTGCAGGAATGATGGCGCAAGCATTAGGTTTACCAATCGCACACTTTATAGCGTCCAATAATACCAATAATGTGGTCACCCGCTACTTACAAACACAGCATTACAAACCGAAACCCTCTGTGCAAACCATAAGCAATGCGATGGATGTCGGCGAACCAAGCAACTTTATTCGCGTTCAGGAAATTTATAAAAACACGTTTAGCGATTTAAAAGACAACTTGTCTTCTTATAGTTTTACAGATGATGAGACTAAAGCAGCTATGTTAGAAATTTATAATGATTTCAATTATGTGGCAGATCCGCATGGTGCTGTTGGGTATTTAGGTTGTAAAGCCTATTTAAAAGAAAACCCGAAAGCGCATTGCGTGTTTTTAGAAACAGCGCACCCTACTAAATTTTTAGGCGTTGTTGAAGAGGTTATCAATAAAAAACAACCTTTACCAGTGCAAATACAATCGGTGATGGGAAAGGAAAAAGAGTCTATTATTATTTCAACCTATGACGAACTGAAAGGGTTTTTGTTGAAATAATGCTATTATTTATGAGAAGAAAGACATCTCAAAAAAAGAAACTTGATGCACTTGATTATAATCTATATCTTTGATTATGAACTGAAAAAGTCATATTTCGGAAAAATTCTTTAAAAAACCGAATAAAAGTTTGTTTCTTACTGGGCTCATTTAAACTTTTAAGTTAATCTTATACAAACACATTACTTACTCTAAACAAATAAAATAAAATGTCGAATAACCCTATACAATACAGTCCGCAAAAGCTTGAAAAATTCAAAACTCTTATAGAAGATGAATTAAAAATTACCAAGGAAGAGCTCGCCAAATTTCAAGATGACCGAAAAGATCAAAAAACAACGCTTGGCTGATACCAACGTGGACTTTAATCAAAGTAGTAAACATTTTCAACAACAAGCTAAAAACAAACAACTTATTAATCGTCTCCAACGCAAGTCAAGAGAGCTCCAAGCGGCTTTAAAGCGCATCCAGAACAAAACTTATGGCGTTTGCGATAGAACCGGTCAACTTATTCGAGAAGAAAGACTGATGGCTAGGTCTATTGCAAGATTCGATATTCTGCCAAAATAATTCTAGTCTATAATAACATTTGATTGTACTTGGAAAATCCTACGGGGTTTCCTTGATTCTACACATTTTTTTTTTCCAACATAAAACGCAAACACTCGAAAATAATTTTGAGTATCTAAATATTAATCGTAATATTGCAATGAATAAATAAAGAACAAAATGGGATTAGCAAAAACCGAAATGTTTACCGACCAACAAAATAAAATTGCGCTTTTTGCAAAAGTTTTTGGGCATCCTGCGAGAGTTTCAATTTTGCAACACTTGTTTAAGATAGACTCTTGTGTTTGCGGAGATTTGGTCAACGAAATTGGATTGGCCCAACCTACGATTTCGCAACATTTAAAAGAACTAAAACATCTAGGTCTAATCAAGGGAAATGTTGAAGGAACGAGTGTTTGCTACTGCATACACAAAGAAAATTGGACTGCAATGAAAACCGTTATGTATGATTTTCTTAATCAAGACCTAACCCAAAAGCAAGATTGCTGTTAAAAAATTTTGAATTCATTAATCGTATAATCGCAATAAACAAATGTAACTATGAAATTATCAGAAGTAAAATTAGTCTTAGAAGAATTGGAAACCATAGGCATTCAATTACCAAATGGAGAATTAGTGCCTAACCACTTTCACGTTACAGAAATTGGCAAAATCACAAAACATTTTATTGATTGTGGTGGAACTGTAAGAAATGAAGAAGTGGTAAACTTCCAACTTTGGAACGCTAATGACTATGACCACAGGTTACATCCAGAAAAGCTTTTGAATATCATCCAACTTTCTGAAAAGGTTTTGAAAATAGAAGATTTAGAAATCGAAGTAGAATATCAAGCAGAAACGATTGGAAAATTCGGACTTGATTTTGACGGAAAAAATTTCTTGTTGACCTCTAAACAAACCGATTGTTTGGCAAAAGATACATGTGGAATCCCGGTAGAAAAAAAAAAAAAAAAAAAAACAAAAACAAAGGTAAAACTATCTGATTTGAATGATGAACCTTATTGTTCACCAGATGGAAATTGTTGCTAAAATAAAACTTCAAGAAAATGATAATAACACAATCAACCCTATTTTCAGAGATAGATAAATTAATTAAAGAATTAAATCCTCAAACTATTTCAGATGAACGAAAAGCTGTTTTACAACCGCTAACTGATTTTATGCAGTCAAAAGTTTCAAATGGTCAAGACATTCGAATCAACTTTATCTGTACCCACAACTCACGTAGAAGTCATTTGTCTCAAGTTTGGGCACAAACTATGGCTAACTATTTTAATGTTAAAAATGTGTTTTGTTATTCAGGTGGGACAGAAAGTACGTCACTTTTCCCAATGGTTGCAGAAACTTTGCAAAATTCAGGTTTTGAAGTCAAAACGATTTCAGAAGGAAACAACCCTATTTACAGTATTAAATATGCTAAAAACGAGCATCCTATTATCGGATTTTCAAAAAAATTAGATGATGACTTTAACCCAAAATCTGAATTTGCAGCGATTATGACCTGTGATTCAGCAAATGAAGCCTGTCCATTTGTTCCAGGTGCAGAAAAACGTATTCCAATAACATTTGAAGATCCAAAATTATTTGACAGCACACCACAACAAGCTGAAAAATATAAGGAAAGAAGTCTTCAAATTGCAACTGAATTATTCTACGTTTTCTCTCAAATCAATTCATAAAAATGGGAACAAAAAAATTAAGTTTTCTTGACAGAAACCTAACCTTATGGATTTTTGTCGCCATGGCAATTGGAGTAGGCCTTGGGTATTTTATCCCAACGTTTCCAAATATCATAAACTCTTTTAATAGTGGAACAACTAATATTCCGATTGCTATTGGTTTAATATTAATGATGTATCCGCCTTTGGCAAAAGTAAATTACGCTTTGTTGCCAAAAGTTTTCCGCAACACAAAAATCCTTTCCATTTCATTAATTCTCAATTGGATAATTGGTCCTATTTTAATGTTTGTATTGGCAATTACATTTTTGCGTGATTATCCAGAATATATGGTCGGACTTATTTTAATTGGTCTGGCACGTTGTATTGCTATGGTTTTGGTATGGAACGACCTTGCAGAAGGAAGTAGCGAATATGGTGCAGGTTTAGTGGCGCTAAACAGTATTTTTCAAGTTTTTGCGTACAGTTTTTATGCGTGGATTTTTATAACAGTGCTGCCACCCTATTTTGGGTTTGAAGGTGCTATTGTAGATATTTCAATCAGAACGATTTCGGAAAGTGTCGCTATTTATTTAGGCATTCCTTTCGTAATGGGAATATTGAGCAGACTCATTTTAGTGAAACTAAAAGGAGAGGAATGGTACACACAGAAATTCATTCCAACAATTTCCCCTATGACCTTAATAGCACTTTTATTTACAATCGTGGTTATGTTCTCGCTAAAGGGAGAGTTAATCGTTGAAATCCCGATGGATGTTCTGATTATTGCAGTTCCTTTGCTTATCTATTTTACATTAATGTTTATTATCGGATTTTTCTTTACCAAAGCAACAGGAGCAGAATACGATAAGACAGCTTCAGTTGCCTTTACAGCAGCAGGAAATAATTTTGAATTGGCGATTGCCGTTGCTATTGCTGTTTTCGGTCTCAATTCAGGGCAAGCATTTGCAGGAGTCATTGGACCATTGGTGGAAGTGCCTGCATTGATTTTATTGGTTCGGGTTTCTTTTTGGTTAAGGAAAAAATATTATTCGTGAAAAATAACGGAAAATAAAAACTATCAAAATATTAGGGACAGGATGTCCAAAATCCAATAATGTGATCACGCGCTATTTACAAACGCAACTGTATCATACAAAGCCATCTGTACAGACCATATATAATATAGAAAACGTTTGGGCTTTGGTACCGCTTTATTCATTGTATAGTTTTATGAAAAAGCATTTTTATTTTGTCAGAAAAATTTGCTAATTTCGTGTAATTGCTGATATAAAACATTAAAACGATTTCATATTTTAAAGGCATTGTGCCACATGCAAAAACTCTCAAATTCAAAATATTTTCATAGCTTTATAAAAAATTGAAATAGAATGGAAACTATCCGCATTAATATATTCAACCCAAAAGCTAAAAAACTTTTAAAGGGTTTGGCTGACTTAAACTTGATTAAAATCTGTGATAAAAAAAAGAAACCGGACTTCTCATCGCTTTTAAAAAAATAAGGTCAAAATCCAAGACGAAATTTCATTTGAAGAAATAACTAAAGAAGTAGAGGAAGTAAGAAAATCACGAGATGGAAAATAAGAAGGTATTCCTGGACACAAACCTGTGGATTAGCTTTCTGATTTCCAAAAAATTCAATCAAATTGATGAACTTATTGAAACCCAAGAGATCACCTTAGTTTTTTCCAATACTACTCGCCTACAGCTTAAATGTTTTAGGCAAAACCTCCAATAAAGATTTATCATTTATTCTACTTAATCTTGTTGGAGCTGCTATGGCGTGTTTAGCATCTATTCTTTTAAACTATTGGCCTTTTATTATTTTGGAAGCGGTTTGGGCTTTGGTTTCTTTGTATTCATTATTTAGTTATAAGAAAAAATAGCTAACTTCGTCTGCCATCGGATAGAAAAACACCAAAAAATTGATATTCGAAAAGTACATTAGGCGTCGTTAAAAAGACAATATGGAAATATTTAAGGACTTTTTGGAAATTGAAATTATTAGTTTTGGTGAAACCAAATTACGGGTTTATACATTAGCGACTGTTTTGTTAATTATTCTGATTACTAAGCTAATATTATGGTTAATTAAGAAAACACTTTTTAGTAAACGTAAGTTTAGAAATCTTGATAAAGGTAGTGTTTATGCACTATTCCAAATCATTAGATATATAATTTGGATTGTCGCAGTAGCGCTAATTTTAGAAACTATTGGTGTTAAAGTTACTGTTTTAATAGCGGGTTCTGCTGCTTTGCTTGTTGGAATAGGGTTAGGATTACAACAAACATTTAATGATGTAATATCAGGAATAATTTTACTTTCAGAACAATCTATAAAAATTGATGATGTTTTGGACATTGATGGTGATATTGTTAAGATTCAGACTATTGGATTACGAACATCTAAGGCATTAAATACAGATGATGTTTCTATCATAATTCCAAATTCATTAATTACAACAAATAAAGTTATTAATTGGAGCCATCAAACTAGCAAGACACGCTTCAGAATTGATGTTGGTGTTGCTTATGGGAGTGATGTAGATTTAGTTATAAAAATTTTGGAAGAAAGTGCATTCAAACATCATGATGTTTATGACCGTGAATCGACTGAGGCACGATTAGTGAATTTCGGGAATTCATCATTAGATTTTCAAGTGTTATTTTTTAGTCAAAATATATTCCGAATAAGTAAAGTGAAAAGTGATATACGTAGAAATATTAGTCAGAAATTTTCTGAAAATGACATTGCTATACCTTTTCCTCAGATGGATTTACATTTAAAATCAAATCATACTAAAGATTTGAAGAAGGATGAACTATAATTTTAAAGCATAAAGCTAATATATCTACTTTTTACGAACTAGGAAAACCTTACGGCTTCTCTCAAAGTTCATTCTTTCTTACTAAACACGAAAGAACATCAAGCTAATCTTTAAAAAGCTCACACTTCAGCCACAAAATTTAATAAACCTTTTTCATCATTCAGCGAAAGCGATAATATAAATTTTCAATACATTTGCTTCATACAAATTTCAAAGCAAATTGTAAATGAAAAATACCACCTTAACTGAAACCCATAAAGCCCTCGGCGCTAAACTAGTGCCCTTTGCCGGCTACAATATGCCTGTTCAATATGAAGGGGTGAATATAGAACACGAAACCGTAAGGAATGCTGTAGGCGTTTTTGATGTATCGCACATGGGCGAGTTTTTAATTGAGGGCGTACAGGCGCTTGAATTGATCCAAAAAGTATCAAGTAACGATGCTTCAAAACTAACTGTTGGAAGAGCGCAATACAGTTGTTTACCAAACGATGATGGCGGCATTGTGGACGACTTAATCATTTACAAAATAAAAGAAAACCAATATTTATTGGTGGTGAATGCCAGTAATATTGAAAAAGATTGGAACTGGATCGCATCTAAAAATGATGTTGGTGCTACGATGCGTAATTTAAGCGAAGATTACTCCTTATTGGCCATTCAAGGTCCGAAAGCTATTGATGCGATGCAGACCTTGACCAGTCATGATTTATCAGAAATTAAATTCTACCATTTTGTTGTGGATGATTTTGCAGATGTTGAACATGTTATTATTTCGGCAACTGGTTATACTGGTAGTGGTGGCTTTGAAATTTATTGTAAAAACTCTGAGGTAAAACAAATTTGGGACAAGGTGTTTGAAGCTGGTGCCCAGTATGGCATCAAACCCATTGGTTTGGCGGCACGCGATACCTTGCGTTTAGAAATGGGTTATTGCCTTTACGGGAATGATATTGACGATACCACCTCGCCTATTGAAGCAGGTTTGGGATGGATTACAAAATTCACCAAAGACTTTACAAATTCTGAAGCCTTAAAAAAAGAAAAGGAACATGGTCCAGAACGTAAGCTCATTGCTTTTGAATTGGATGATCGCGGTATTCCACGCCATGGTTATGATATTGTGGAT
Organism: Changchengzhania lutea; assembly: GCF_006974145.1. Lineage (NCBI taxonomy): Bacteria > Pseudomonadati > Bacteroidota > Flavobacteriia > Flavobacteriales > Flavobacteriaceae > Changchengzhania > Changchengzhania lutea. The sequence continues at coordinate 3,713,577 of NZ_CP039456.1, forward strand.
GGCAACGGAAATAAAATTGGGATAGTGACCTCCGGTACCATGTCGCCATCACTTGGCAAAGGGATTGGTTTAGGCTATGTACCTACTATATTATCTGAGGTTGGAAGTAACATACATATTCAGATCCGCAAAAATGCCATTCCTGCCACGGTAGTGAAATTACCATTTTATAAGGGATAAGAATGCCTGATTTCCAAGCCATATTAGACCAGATCCACAAAACCTTAACTACGATGCCAGATAAAGGTACAGTAGCATCTTATATTCCAGAACTGGCTGATGTGAATGCTAACCATTTCGGGATGCATTTACGGCTCCATGATGGCACAGAATATGGTGTTGGGGATTATAACCAACTGTTTTCCATACAAAGTGTATCAAAAGTATTGGCGCTTTCTAAAGCCATGTCTTTGGTTGGTGAATCTATTTGGGAACGCATGGATGTGGAACCCAGTGGAAACCCATTCAATCATTTATCCTTATTAGAAATTGAAAATGGCATTCCTAGAAATCCTTTGATAAATTCTGGAGCGATTGTTATTGCAGATATTTTACTGTCTCATTTAAAAAATCCAAAAGATGATTTTTTAGATTTTATTAGAGATCTTGCGGGCGATGATACCATTCAGTTTAACAAATCTGTAGCCCATTCAGAGAAAATAACGGGTTTTAAAAATTATGCCATTGCGAACCTTTTAAAGTCTTTCGGTAATTTAAAGAATCCCGTAGAAGATGTTTTGGATTTTTACTTCCACCAATGTTCTATTGAAATGACTTGTAGTCAATTAACCAAGGTGTTTTTCTTTTTGGCCAATAAGGGCAATTGTTTAATGAATAAAGCACGACTTACTAAAACGCAAGCGAAACGCATCAATGCCATCATGCTTACTTGTGGCTTTTACGATGAAGCGGGAGAATTTGCTTTCGAGGTTGGATTACCAGGTAAAAGTGGTGTAGGTGGTGGCATAATTGCTCTTTTGCCAGATCATTTTGCGATTACCACATGGTCTCCGGGACTTAATAAAAAAGGAAATTCGCAATTGGGCATGCTCGCCTTAGAACAATTCACGACCCAAACCAAACTATCCATCTTTTAACCGTCAGAAGTTTAAGACCTCTCTATGATTAAACGTGAAGACAAACATACTATTTTAATACTGGGAGCTAGTGGTTTTTTGGGTGGTGCCTTATATAAAGAGCTCTGTCCCTATTTTAGAACTTTTGGAACATATAGAACTTTAAGTCAAACATTCGAAAAAAACAAGCATTTCTTTCAGTATGATATGGAAGAGGATGATGTCTATGAGATTTTAGAAATCGTTAAGCCAACAGTGGTGATTTCGGCGCTTCGAGGAGATTTTTCGGCGCAATTGGTCGCACATCAACATATTGCAGAGTACATTTTTACAAAAAAAATAAAACTTCTATTTCTATCTTCAGCCAATGTTTTTGATGCCTATAGTAAATATCCAAGCTATGAGCATGATAAAACCTATAGCAATAGCATCTATGGGCATTTCAAAATAAAAATTGAAAACATGCTTCTGCGCTTGCCTAAAAAACAAGTTGCTGTTCTAAGGTTGCCTATGGTATTTGGCAATCAATCGCCACGTATCAATGAGATGCTTCAAAGTGCTTTAGAGGAAACACCTATTGAGATCTTTCCAAACTTAGTCATGAATGTGACCACAGATAAAAAAGTCACCCAACAAATACATTATATTATAAATAGAAATAAATCGGGAATTTTTCATTTGGGAAGTAGTGATCTGGTACACCATGATGATTTTATAAAGGAAATTACAGAATCGTTGTATATTCAAAACGCTATATTTAAACGCGTATATACGACGAATGACGAACGCTATTTAGCGGTATTGCCAAAATATAACTTACTACCTAAAAACCTACAATTAGTCAGTCAAGATATATTAACAGAATTAAAAATAAGTTGATTTTAAGCTTTGAAAGTATTACATTGTATACAGAACCCGTTCAATCAAATTTAATTATAAAAACACATCTATTATGAGTAAACTTAGTGAAGAGGACATAGAAAAAAAATTACTTCGTTTTCCAGATTGGGAATATTTTGATAATGCCATTCATGCCGAATTTGAATTTGAAAATTTCAAAGACTGTTTTAGTGCGATGAGCAGAATTGCCTTCGAATGTGAAGCATTAAACCATCACCCAGACTGGTCTAATACCTATAATATATTAACGATTGCATTATCTACACATGATGCCAAAGGTGTTACAGATAAAGATTTTAAATTGGCAGAAGCCATTGAAATGATTGTAGAGCCTGAGGAAGACTAAACTAGTACGCAGTTTACAATAGCAGTTTTCAGTATTTTAATTAAACACAAAACGATTAATAATCTTAAGTGCTTTACTTTTTGCTTATTTTTTTATTTTTGTGATTTCAATAAAACAACAAACAACATAACAAACTATGGGAAGAGCTTTCGAATTTAGAAAAGCACGTAAAATGAAACGTTGGTCTGCCATGAGCAAAGCTTTTACACGTATTGGTAAAGATATTGTTATGGCAGTAAAAGAAGGCGGCCCAGACCCTGACAGCAATTCTAGATTAAGAGCCGTGATACAAAACGCCAAAGCTGTAAACATGCCGAAGGATAATGTTGAGCGCGCCATTAAAAAGGCAAGTGAAAAAGGACAGGGCGATTATAAAGAGGTTATTTTTGAAGGTTATGCACCACATGGTATTGCTATTCTTGTTGAAACCGCTACAGATAATAACACGAGAACGGTAGCTAACGTACGTAGTTATTTTAATAAATGCGATGGCAGTTTAGGTACTTCGGGTTCTGTAGTATTCATGTTCGACCATACCTGTAATTTTAGAATTAATAGCGACGGATTGGATCCGGAAGCGTTGGAATTGGAGTTTATTGATTATGGTGCAGAAGAAGTATTTGCAGATGACGATGGCATTTTAATTTATGCACCCTTTGAAAGTTTTGGTGCTATTCAAGCAGAATTAGAATCTAGAGAAATTGAAATTCTATCTTCGGGTTTTGAACGTATTCCACAGGTCACCAAACAACTGACTCCAGAACAAGCAGAAGATGTTGAAAAGCTTTTAGAAAAATTGGAAGAAGACGATGATGTACAAAACGTTTATCATACCATGAAAGAAAATTCTTGATGATCATTTTTATTTGTGTGCTTAATCGATGTTTTTTGTTGTTTTATCTTTATTTAGTTACATTCGCCCCATTATAAATTAAAAAATAACCTACATTATGAAAAATTTTTTTTTAACATTATTTGTAACAGCTAGTGTATTATCCTGTAGCAAAGATGATGATGGAGCGTCTGCTATGACTTCCAACCAAGTAAGTCTTGGAGATTCAATGATTACTTTTTCAAATGAAAATGCTGTAGTTCTTGATTATGGTCAAGACGGCACTCACTACAACCGCGATTTTGAAATTGATGGAACCATCAACGGAAAAGAAGTTGAATTAGATATAGAATTGTATGCTTTAGGTGAAGCCTTTTCAACTGGAGTATTCCAAGTAGATAATACTGAAACTGCCTCTTACCTTTATGCTGAAATGGATATAATAACTCCAGCTATAGGAGGGAATGCTGAAACAACAGAATATTACAATTCTACAAGCGGTACAATTACTGTCACTAAAATTAAAGGAAATACGTATACATTTGTTATAGATTTGGTATTTGAAGGTGGTGAGGCATTTATTGGCACTCTTCAAATTACCTTTACTGAAGGCACAATATAATTGAAGTTTACTAAATACATTGTTTTATATAAAAACCCAGAACTCTAATAATTTTGGGTTTTTATATTATTTATTCTTTACATAAATTAATTTAAACCGCCCATTTACTTGGTCTCGTTGTTCCATGTGAAATTGAGGTAGCGATTTAAATAATGGGGTTAATTTTGCAAAGCCAAAGTTTCTAGAATCAAAGTTGGGTTGCTTTTTTAATATAAGCGAGCCAACATCTCCCAAAAATGCCCAACCATCTTCATCGGCAGCATCGTCAACAGAATTTTTTAGTAAAGTGATGACTTTTGGTGTAATATTATATAAATTCTTCTTTTCGGTTTTTTTACCGTTGTCCTCAGGCTTTTCATTATACTTATTAAGAATCTCCAAATAAATAAATTTGTCACAAGCCACAATAAACGGGTTTGGGGTTTTCTTCTCTCCTATACCGTAAACTGTTTTTCCAGCTTCACGTAAACGGGTTGCCAATTTCGTGAAATCACTATCTGATGACGCTAAGCAAAAGGCATCGACTTGATTGGAATACAAAACGTCCATCGCATCAATAATCATAGCAGAATCCGTGGCATTTTTACCTGTGGTATAACTGTATTGCTGTATTGGAGTAATCGCATTTTCGAGTAGAATTTTTTTCCATTTTGATAAATGCGGCTTTGTCCAATCGCCATAAATACGCTTGATAGTAGGCGTACCATATTTTGTGATTTCTTCCATCATTTCTGAAATATATTTTGATGGTATGTTGTCGCCGTCTATAAGAATGGCTATTTTAATATCTTTAGTCATGTAGGCAAAGTTAATGAAATATAAATCATACTATAATCCAAAAACAGAAAAAGCTACATCTGTAGATGCAGCTTTTTTATAGATGTATTGGTGATGTTTCTTTTTAGGAACAATCAATTGTTTACTTTATGTTTCATGTCCCAATACCCTAATATTAATTCAATATATGTACCAAAGTCAGTTTTCTATAAAAAATTCATGAATATTCAGTCACTTTTCCTTTAATGCCTTTAAAGAAATTATGCATTATTTTAAAATCTTCTTCTTTGTTATCAGTTGGATAAAATGGTTTCGAAATTCTATTCTCTTTGTGCTCAAAATCAAAGGCAACCATTATAATAGGCACTTGCGCTTCTTTCGCTATATAATAGAACCCAGTGCGCCACTCCTCTACCCGCTTTCTCGTACCCTCTGGTGCCATGGCCATTCTAAATTCTTCTTTACTTTTAAATATTTCGACTATTGCTTCGACCTTGTTTTCGTTAGACTGTCTGTTAATTGGTGCACCGCCCATGGCTCTAAAAAACAATCCTAATGGAAAAACAAATAATTCTTTCTTACCAACAAAATTAATTTTAATGCCTATGACCGTGCGCAATAAAATACCTATATAGAAATCGTGCCAACTTGTATGAGGTACAGCAATAACTACCGCCTTTTTAATTGAATTTTTTGATGCGTCTACATTACCGGTAACCTTCCAGCCAAAAAGCTTAAAATAAATAAATTTGGCTAGCCATTGCATATTACATCTTCCGGTAAAGGGCTTTAAGTTTTTCTGGAGTCATTATGTCCTGCCAATGGGTTCCGAGTGCATTTTCCCAAAGTGGTTCTAAACTTAATGCAATGTTTATCATGGTATCAAATTGTTCATCATTTAAGTTAGCACATAACCCTTTTGGTAATTCAATGTCGTGCTTATGCATCATCTTCTTAAATAGACTAACGCCTTCAGGATAATACGCTTCTAAATGATTAAAAACGATACAGTTTCCAATCCCATGTTTGGTGCCTAATAAGTACGACAAACCATAACTCATAGCATGCGCAACACCTACTTGAGAATAGACAATGCTCATCCCGCCATGCCAAGATGCCATCATAAGCTTTTCTTGTGCCTCTGTCTTGCTTAATTTATCTTCTAAAAAAATTTCTTTGCAAAGTTGTAGCGCCATGTTGCCATAAGTCTCACTAAATGTATTTAAATAGGTGCCGTTTAAAGATTCAATACAATGAATATAGCAATCCATTCCCGTATAAAACCATTGTTGTTTAGGTACGTCTTTTGTGAGTTCAGAATCTAATATAACTTGATCAAATGGCGTAAAATCAGAATTGATACCAAGCTTTTTTTCTGGCCCAGTTAGTACGGTTGTTCTAGATACTTCAGATCCTGTCCCCGATATGGTTGGAATCCCGACATGATAAATAGCTTTATTTTTAACTAAATCCCAGCCTTGATAGTCTTTTGATTCACCTTTATTAGTCAGCATTATAGCTACGGCTTTAGCCAAATCTAGAAGGGTACCACCTCCTATGCCAATAATTCCAGAAGGTCGCTCTTTTGTTTCCAAAATAATGTCTTCTACAAGCGCATCTACCTGAGATGTTTTGGGTTCTTCTTTAGAGGATATATATATTATTTTGTCATCGTAAGACAATTTAATTCTTGAGGTTAACCAAGATTTATTCTTAAATACATCATCTATTAAATAAATGAAAGGAGCATGAATACTTAAGCGTTTTGGGGCTAAAATATCATTTAATTGATTAAAACTACCTCTACCAAAAATAACTCTTGGCACCATTGGAAAGTTCTTATAACTCATTTAATATATTTTCAATTACTAATGGCAAAAATACCATTATAGATTTAAATAGTGTTGAAATTTCTTAGAAAATAAACCGACGTGATAGCCATCAACCAAAGCATGGTTTACATTGATCGATACGTTCATGACCATACGATTATTTTCATGTGTTACTTGACTAAAAGCAACTTTTGGCACAGATTCAACCTCACCAGAAACAGGTTCTTTATGACCGGTGAAATTTAACCAAGGTAATGCAGAGCAATGAATACAGTCCAGCCCATTTTTTGTTGGATATAAATCTGTTGAATTTTGAATGCGTCTTTTTTCAGATTCTAAGTGGTTTATAAAGATCCTTAAGTCATTATCAAAATCAATAAATGAAAACCCAAAAGTATTATCGTCACGCATTAAGGTGGCAGATGCGTGGATAACATCGTAAATAACCACTTTGCCCTCTTCAATTCTGTATCTAAAATTTTCTATATCGTTTAGCGCTTTTAGACAGTCGTGCAAATACCTTCCAAAAAAACTGATGCCATTTTTCTTTGAAATTTTATAAGCATTGGTCACATCAAAAGGAATTGTTACTCCAAAATACGGATCTGACAAGGCTGAAAAATGGTGAAAATGGGCTTTTCTATTCCATGTATTTATATCTAATACTTTCAAATTAGTGAATTAAATTTAAAACTTCTTTAAGTGAACTCAGCGTTTTGTATGCCTTTCCGTTGGTTTCTTTTTCAGTAACCTGCTCGTGTGCCCAAGTGGTATGAAATGGAACATGAATGGCATGTGCTTTAATATTGATAAGTGGCAGAACATCTGATTTTAAGGAATTTCCAATCATTAAAAATTCTGAAGGTTTAATGTCTAAATGATTCAAAAGCCTTGAATAGTTTTTTTCCTTTTTATCACTTAGCACTTCTATATGATGAAAATAATCTGTTAATCCAGATTTTTCCAATTTACGTTCTTGATCCAATAAATCCCCTTTGGTCGCTAAAATAAGCCTGTATTTTTTTGACAAGGTGCTCAACACCGTTTCAACGCCATCGAGCAACTCTACGGGCTTATTAATCATATCTTTACCAATATCCAATATCGCTTGAATGGTTTTGATGCTCACATTATTATTAGAGATTTCCATGGCACTTTCTACCATTGATAACATAAAGGCTTTAACACCATAGCCATAAATGCCTAGATTTTGCATTTCCATTTTAAATAGTTCCTGATCTATTTTATTAATGGTTTCATACTCTGATAATAATTTTCCAAAGGCAATTTCCGCATCGCGAAAATAAGTTTCGTTCACCCATAGGGTATCGTCAGCATCAAAACCAATTACTTTTATTTGACTGTAATCTATTTCCATAATTTTTTGGCACGTTCTAAATCTTCTGGCGTATCAATTTCTACACCTTGGACATCTGTTTCAACCATTTTAATGCGTTTGCCATATTCTAAATAGCGAATGCATTCAATTTTTTCAGAAGCTTCTAATGGCAACATCGGTAAATTATAAAAATCTAAAATGGCTTCTTTTCTAAAGGCATAAACACCTTTATGTTTGTAATATTTAACATCGGCCTCTACTTCTCTTGGAAATGGTATCGGACTTCTAGAAAAATACAAGGCAAAATTTGATTGATCGACTATAACCTTTACGGTATTGGGGTTGTTAATTTCATCGGTATCTGTAATATGAACCATCAATGACGCCAAATCAATTTGTTTTTCATTATCCTCTTTAAAAACCTCAATGAGTTTAGATAACGAGATTTTATCGGTGAACGGCTCATCACCCTGAACATTAATGACAATATCAATATCCATCTTCTCTACCGCCTCCGCAATTCTGTCGCTACCACAATCATGATCCTTTTTACTCATAATGGCTTTACCACCATGATTTACAATCTCGTCATATATAATGGTACTATCTGTAACGACAAATACGTCATCAAACAGTTGCGTATTCACAGTCGCTTCATAGGTTCTTAAAATCACCGTTTTACCGCCTAAATCTTGCATCAGCTTTCCAGGGAAACGGGACGCGCTATAACGCGCAGGAATCATTGAAATTATTTTCATTTCATATACTTCTTAGAGTATTTCAAAAATAGTATAAATATCAGATGTTTTCAGGTGTATTGGAATTAAACTTTCTATAAACCCTATAAATTATAACAAAGAGGATAACTACTAAAATGACAGCAATTACGGGCAGGAAAATTGAAACGACTGACATGACGACTGCGGTGCCTGTTTCAACCGTGGACACTATCGGGTTACCCAATCCACCTGTGGTCGCCGTTGATGCTAATCGCGTTGTGCTTGCTGAACCTGCAATTGCCGCCGCTGTACCACCTCCTGCTATAATAGCCAACGACCATGTGATTACTGGGCTCAAATCGGCTACCGTTGAAAGCATTACTGCTGTACCTGCTAAAGCGGCAAGTGGTACCGAAATGGTATCCAGCAAATTATCTATATAAGGAATAAAATAGGCAAAAACCTCAATAAGCATAGCCACGCCTAATGTGATAAGTGCAGTCGTACCACCAATCCACTCCCAAGATTCATTAAGTTCCCATACGTTAAAATAGGACGCTAAACTGAGTGCAAATAAGGGTAAAAAAACCCTAAACCCAACAGACGCAGACAATCCAATTCCGAGGCAAATACTAATAATGGTTTCAAATGTCATAATAGCCCTCCCTTAAATCCCCGAAGGGACTTTTTGTTTTTAGTTAATATTACACTTTTTATAATAAAAGTGAAATGTTTAAGAATTCAACGAAACTGACCGCAAACCGCCACTGCATACTGCGCCTTTTTTCTTTATTCTTCAAAAAAATCGTCATTAAAGCCAATAAGATACAACTTTTCTTTGGCTCTGGTAACTGCGGTATAGAGCCATCGTAAATAGTCTTTATCTATACCATTTGGCAAATACGGTTGTTCGACAAAAACAGTATCCCATTGCCCACCTTGTGATTTATGACAGGTCATGGCATAAGAAAACTTTACTTGTAAGGCATTAAAATGCTTATTACTTTTCACTTTTAAAAATTTACGATAATTGCTCGTTTCATTTTCGTAGTCTTTCATGACTTCTTGATACAATCTATTGGATTCCTCATATGGTAATGAAGGGGTTTCGGCATCAATGGTATCTAATAACAGTACCGTTTCAAAGGTGCTCATTTTTGGGTAGTCTACCATCCGTACTTTAACTTCCGCAAAGCGAAAACCGTAAATTTCTTGAATGCTAAAAATTTCAAGCACTTCAATAATATCGCCATTGGCAATAAAACCAGCTTCGGTTGTAGGCTTTATCCAAAAGTAATTGTTCTTCACCACCATTAAATAATCGCCAGCACAGAGTTCATTCTCATTAAATAAAATTCTATTTCGTATTTGCTGATTATAAAGGTTAGCTCTTTTATTGCTTCTCACAATAATGGCCGTTTCCTCATTACCTAAACTACTGTATGCATCATTAATGGCATCCATAATGTCATGACCATCAATAAGTCTAACGATATCTTTAAAATCGTTTAAATCAAATTTAAAAGCATCGTGCATCCCATTGGATAAGGCCTCGCGCAAGACCGTTGCATTGGCAAGGATGCCAGAATCCTGCTCCTGTCTTACAACTTCGTCAAGTTCCATTTTAGTCACCTCTTTATTATAGTTGATGCTGAGGGTGTGTGCATCCAAGGCGGGACTTAAATCTAACTTTACTGGTGGCAGCTGTGCAGTGTCACCAATGAGTAACAGTTTACACTGATGACCAGAATACACGTATTTCATTAAATCATCTAACAAAGACCCATTATCAAAAAATTTTGATTCACTGGGAGTATCCGGAATCATGGAAGCCTCATCCACTATAAAAATGGTATTTTTATGTTTATTGGGCTGTAAAACGAATTTTACACCACCACCCTTTTCTTTTTTAGGGAAATATATTTTTTTATGGATTGTGAAGGCCTCTTTTCCAGAATAATTAGAAATCACTTTTGCTGCTCTTCCTGTTGGTGCCATTAAAACAGCACTTTTTTTAGCTTTCCAAAGGTTCGTTACCACAGTACCCACAATGGTTGTTTTTCCTGTTCCAGCATAGCCTTTTAAAAGGTACAGATCATTTGGGGATTTACTGAAAATAAACGCTGCTAATTGCTGAAGCACAATGTTTTGCTTTAGGGTTGGCTGAAAGGGAAAACCACTTTTAATAAGCGAATAAAATTCTGATGACGTCATGGATTATTTTAGCAAATTAAAAAATAATTCAAAGATAGAAATGATTTTTACCTTCTTTGGTTTTTACGATTAAAAAAAAATTGTAGATTTGCGAAAGACCATTATTAACTATTTTAATCAAATAAAGTACTATGTTAACAATAATTCTTATTGCAATTGCCGGAATTTTAGTTACAATTGGCTTAGTAAAGTTAGTTGACAAATTCATTCCTTCAAAATTCAAACCTGTATTAATTATACTGCTTTGGGTGATTATTGGTGTATTAGGGTACCAAACATTTATGTCTATTTATGAGCCTATACAGTTTAATAAAATTAAAGAAAAACGATATACTCTCGTTATAGACAATTTAAGAGATATAAGGGACGCTCAATTAGCACATAGGCAAGTCACCGGTAAGTTTTCAGGAGATTTTAATAGCTTAGTAAAGTTTATTGACACGGCTGATTTTGTTATTACACAGCGTCGTGACTCTAGTGTTATTGATGAAGAGCTAACAAGACGTTACGGTGGTGTTGAAACCACAAAGGATATTGTTATTATAGACACTCTAAATTTCGTTTCTATAAAAGATTCATTATTTAAAGGGTCTGATCGCTATAAAACCATGATGAATGTTCCCGTTGGCGAAGCGGGTGCTAAATTTCAGCTGAAGGCTGGCATGTTAGAGCAAAACGACATGAAGATACCAGTTTTTGAGGCTTTTGTTAAGAAAGAAGTCGTTTTATTCGATCAAAATAAAAACCTGATTGATCAAGAAAACCAAGTTATATCTTCAGTAGTTGGTGTTCAAGGTGATGCTATACGAGTTGGCACTATGGATGATGTTGATACTAGTGGAAACTGGGCAAAATTTTATGATACCAAAGAATAATATTTCAAACAACATAAAAAATAAAGTACTGTCCATTCAAATAAGTTTGAGTGGACTTTCTTTTTGTATCCTGCAGAAAGACACCCAAACTATTTCTGTTTTAAGAGAGATTTTATTTGATAAGGGAAGTAATCCGTTAGAAGTATTAGATTATTTAAAACAGCTTTTTGAAACCGACGCAGACTTAGATAGTGACTTTTCCGATATTCATATTATTCATGATAACGCACTTTCTGCCTTGGTGCCCAAACCGCTTTTTAATGAGGATTGTTTAGCTGATTATTTAAAATTTAATTCCAAAATCCTAAAATCAGACTTCATTACTTATGATGAAATATCGGCGCACGACAGCGTTAATGTTTATATTCCTTATGTAAATATTAATAATTTTATTTTTGATAAGTTTGGTGCGTTCACTTATAAGCATATTTCTACCGTATTAATGGAGCAAATAATACGTCTCGAACAAAATCAGGATGATTCTGAAAAGATGTATGCTCATGTAGATAAAACGCATTTTGAGATTGTTGTTATAAAGCAATCCAAAATTCAACTTTATAACGCCTTTCAATACCATAGTAAAGAAGATTTTATTTATTATATGCTCTTCACGGCAGAACAATTAGAGTTAGACCCCGAAAGCCTAGAGTTAATTCTTATTGGCAAGGTCGAAAAGCATGATGCCCTATATAATATCGCTTACAAGTATATAAGACACATACGCTTTGGAAAGCGCAGTGACACATACAATTATCAAGAAGCACCAAATTCAAATCATTCTAACTTCACCTTATTACAAAATTTTTAATGCGAATAATTTCAGGTTTATATAAAAGTAGAAAAATAGTGGCTCCAAAAACCTTGCCAGTGCGTCCCACTACAGATATGGCCAAAGAGTCTCTTTTCAATATTTTAAATAATACCTTTTATTTTGACGATATCACCGTGTTAGACCTTTTCTCAGGAACGGGAAACATTAGTTACGAATTTGCATCACGAGGCACGACAGATATCATAGCGGTGGATCAAGATTTTGGTTGCATTAAGTTTATCAATAAAACTGCAGACGATTTTGATATGCCCATTCAAACCATTAAAAGTGATGTTTTTAAATTTTTAGAGAAATCATCTTTAAAGGCTAACGTCATATTTGCAGACCCACCTTACTCCTTTACTGTAGATCAATTTTCTAAAATTCCAGAATTCATTTTTAAAAATGGGATGTTATTAGATGGTGGGATATTAATTATCGAACATTCAAAACACACCAGTCTTTCCCATTTGGAACATTATAACATTTCAAAAAGTTACGGGGGAAATATGTTTAGTTTTTTTAAAAATTAATAAATCCATCTATATTTCTTTTAAATTCCTTTTTTTTATCTAAATTAGAGTCTTCCTAAGAGTCCCGTACTCTATACATATCTTGATCTTTTTAGAAAAATACATTTTTTTTCTTAAACATGACTATGGTTTAATTTAATTGCTAACCTTAAAACCATAAATTAAAGATGAAAAAATTCCTTTTATTAATAATTGTAACTGCGCTATTTTCAGCATGTAATGAGCAAGAGAAACGATATACTCAGGATTCTTCAGAAATTGATAGTATGAAGGCACTAATAAGTGATTATAATGCCATGAACTATGAATCCTTAGTTACGTATTATGCAGACACTTCGCAGACACGTTTTAACAATGCCAAAATGAAATCAACTGATATTCCAGCATATCATAAAGCCAATGATGCCAATTATTCCAGTAGAGGTTTTGAAGACAAAGATCAAGATTTTGAAATGGTTGTCACAGATAAAGGTCAAACATGGGTCAATTTTTGGGCTACCTGGAAAGGCACTTTAGCTGCAAACAATAAAGAAATAACCATTCCCGTTCATCTCACCGCTCAATTTATTAATGGAAAAATCGTAGAGGACTATGGCTATTGGGATCCTTCGGAAGTCATTTTGTCACTTCAAGAAATAGAAGCTGAAAAAATGAACATGGAAGCAGAAACAACTCAAGAATAATATTAATTAACCAACCTTAAATAATGAATTATGAAAACATTAAAAACTAGCGTATTAGTCATTTGCATTTTATGCTTATCATTTAATTTTGTGCAAGCCCAACAATCGTATTGGATACATCAAGACAATGTAAAACCATCCAAAATCAGGGAGTACGAAAAAATAGCCAAGGAGTTTAGAGAAGCCTGTAAAAAACACCAACCAGACACCCAATGGGTTACTGCTGTAACAAACGACATGACCTATTTATACATAACGCCAATGGAAAATTTCGCCGAAATGGATGAACGTCCGTTTAAAGATATGGCAGAATCTATGGGCGATGATTTTGGTAATATGTTTGAGCGCTTTGATACTTGCTATGATTCACATGGGGATTATGTGATTACCATGGACGAATCGCTTACGTATATGCCAGAGGGCATTTCGCAAACACAAGAAGGTATGAATTACAGAAAATGGTTCTTTTTGTATTTCTCTCCAGAAAAGGAAGATGAATTGAGAGAAGGTATGAAAGCGGTGAAAGAGTTGTATACATCCAAAGATTCAAAAGGCAGTTATCGTGTGTATAGAAGCGGCTTTGGAGCTATGGAGAGCTATTATGTAGTCGTTGTATCTGCTAAAGATGAAATAGACGCTGCAACTAAAGGAAAGAAAAATGACGAAACCTTAGGAGAAGAACGTTGGGATGTTTTTATGAAGGTGATGGGCAATATTACTAGAATGGAAGAAAAAACTGGTGAAATGCGGCCAGATTTGGCCTATATGCCAAATTAAGTAAACAATTAAAACCTTAAAAGCACAAAGTGCGACACAACATGTCGCACTTTTGTATTTTTAAGCAAATCTATAAGCCGGATTCTGTACTCAAAATGAGCCCTTATCATTTATCTGCGTGTATTGTTACCAATCCACTTTAGCTGTCTACCCTCCAGTATCGAGCGTGCCACCCTCAAGCACTGGTTTACATGACATTGCACCATATAGAGTTTACCTGGTTTCACTACAGCATGATCTGTACATACTTTCTGTTGCACTTTTCCTAGCCTCACGACTGGTGGTTATTAGCCACTATATTGCACTATGGTGTCCGGACTTTCCTCCATTCATTTTCATGAACAGCGATAAGGCGAATTGCTTGCTGCAAAAGTACGTAAATTGTTAATAACTCCTTTTAAATATCATGCACATATTCCCTAATTTTGAGTTGAATTTTTAACTTTGTTATTCAATAATCTTTAATGGAACATTTTGTAGTATCGGCTCGAAAATATAGACCTCAAACATTTAAGGATGTTGTGGGGCAGCAGGCTATTACAAATACCTTATTAAATGCTATTGAAAACAACCATTTGGCTCAAGCGCTCCTGTTTACAGGGCCTCGTGGTGTGGGTAAAACAACCTGTGCTCGTATTCTTGCTAAAATGATCAATAGCGATGGTACTGAAAGTGCCGACGAAGATTTTGCTTTTAATATTTTTGAACTGGATGCCGCTTCAAATAACTCGGTTGATGATATTCGAAGTTTAACCGATCAAGTCCGTATTCCCCCACAGGTTGGTAATTACAAAGTTTATATTATAGATGAGGTACATATGCTGTCTCAATCCGCCTTTAATGCCTTCTTAAAAACATTAGAGGAGCCACCTAAACATTGTATTTTTATTCTAGCAACTACTGAGAAACATAAAATTATTCCGACTATTTTATCGCGTTGTCAAATTTTCGACTTTAAGCGAATTACGGTCAAAGACGCCAAAGCGTATTTAAAATATATTGCAGGAGAACAAGGTGTAACTGCCGAAGATGATGCACTTCATATTATTGCACAAAAGGCAGATGGCGCTATGCGAGATGCACTATCCATTTTTGATCGTGTCGTCAGTTTTTCGGGTAAAAGCTTAACGCGTCAGGCGGTGACAGAAAACTTAAATGTGCTGGATTACGAAACGTATTTTTCGAGTACCGATTTAATTTTAGAGAATAAAATACCAGATTTACTCCTTCAGTTTAACAAAACGCTTTCAAAAGGATTTGATGGTCATCATTTTATTGCAGGTCTCGCCTCGCATTTCAGGGATTTACTGGTGTGTAAATCACCAGAGACCATTGAACTTTTAGAGGTTGGTGAACAAACCCAAGAAAAATATTTAGAACAGTCCATAAAAGCCTCACAGGAATTTCTGCTTCAAGGCATCCAACTGGCAAACGATTGTGATCTCAAATATAAAACCAGCAAAAACCAACGCTTACTTGTTGAGTTATGTTTAATGCAGCTTGCCTCTATCACTTTTGATGGAGAAAAAAAAAATAGCAAACATTACATAATTCCACCCTCCTATTTTAAAAATAAAGGCATTACGCCTATTCCTATCACACGGCCTAAATCATCAGTTCCTGAAACTGCCCTAAGGGAAGATAACGAACCTTTGGATTCTAGTTCTAACACCAATCTGCCAATAAAGGAAGAAGCCGTTAAAGAACATATTGCCTCATTGCAGGTTAAGGAACCACCAAAGATTGTATTAAAAAAGGATGTAAAACGTGCGTCTGGATTGTCTTTAAGCAGTATTAGAGCTAAAAAGGAACATCAAATCAGGCAAATGGATGTGGTCGTTGATGAAGAAAATCTACCCAAGGAGCCATTTGCAGAAGACGATTTAATTAAATATTGGAATCTTTTTATTGAAACTACCCAAAAGGAAGGCAAACATAATTTAGCGTCTATTCTGTCGATGGATGTACCAAAAGTTAAAGGGACTGCAGTGCATTTAGAGTTTCCAAATGCCACCAATAAAGTAGAATTAGAGCGTCAGCAATATGATTTATTAACGTTCTTAAGGAAGTCTCTTAATAATTTTGATATTCATTTATCAATAGCAATTAACGAAGAACTAGATAAGAAATACGTTTACACGGATATGGAAAAGTTTAAAAAACTTGAAGAAAAAAATCCAGCGCTTGAGACTTTAAGGAAAACTTTCGATTTAGACATATAACTATTTAATAATGAAAAATTTAATTATAATTATTTTTCTTATCTACACATTCAGTATCATGAATTGTGACGGCAGATATCGTAGTCAAAAAAGCCATCAACAGGTACTGGTTGATAATAAGTTATTTGATTCTTTTTCAAAACAAGTACAATATATTCCTGAAGGTTATTCTGAAATTGTTACAGATACCATCCTAAATAATGGCTATCAAATAAAAATGAATTATCACTCTATTGAAACGGACTATGTTTTAGAGGAAAATCAAACTTTAAATCAAATAGAGACCGCTCACCATTATAAAGATTTTGAGGCACACCTCATGGTTTTAAAAGACGACCATTTACTTATTAATACATTAATAGACAAATCTGATTTTAATAAATTCGAAAATCCATCTTTTTGGAAAAAGGCAATTATGCAGTTTTTATGGGTAGATTATGCACGCAGTGAAAATAACACGCTTTATTTAAACACTTCTTTTTGTACACCAGATAATCAAGTTTGCAAAGACTTCGTTATCAAAATAAACGAAATCGGCAACTTAGAAATAGATGCAATTAATTTAGATGAACATATACTTTAAATTATGCTAGGATTAATATTACCAACCGATCCCCGATGGGTAAACATCGTCGAAAAAAATATTGAAGAGATCTTAACAGATCATGCGTTTTGCGAGCAGAAGGCTGCAAGCACCGCAATATCTTTAATAGTGAGTTTTCCTGAATATAGTGACTTGGTCCAAGAAATGACCGCTTTGGTTAAGGAGGAAATCAGCCATTTTAAAATGGTACATGATAAAATTATTGAAAGGGGCTGGACACTTGGTCGCGATCGAAAAGATGACTATGTGTCCCAATTGGTTACATTTTTCCCTAAAGGCGGTAGCAGAACCACACAGTTGGTGCACCGCTTACTTTATGCGGCTTTAATTGAAGCGCGAAGCTGCGAACGTTTTAGACTGCTTTCTGAAGCATTGAAAGAAAAAGAACTCGCCGAATTTTATAATAAACTAATGATTAGTGAAGCCAATCATTACACCATGTTTTTAGGATTCGCTCGAAAATATGGCGATAAGAAAGAGGTGGATGCTAAATGGCAAGAACTTCTACAATACGAGGCCGAAATTATTTCTAAGTTAGGCAAAAGTGAGGCCATACACGGTTAGAATTTATAACCGATTCCTATTTGGATATTTGTATTTTTTGCATCAATACCTAGTTTATCATCAAAAATATTTGATAGACCATAGGTGTATCGTGCGTCTAAAAATAAAGAGTATGTGAGTTTATATTCTAAACCACCCACGGCAGAATATGCCATATTCCGAATCCCATCTTCATATTTATGGACTTTTAAACCAATTTGCGGACCAGCAGCCACATGAAATTTTTCGCTTAATCTGAATCTTAGTAGAATGGGTGCTTGTATATAATCTAAATGCAAGGCTTCGGCATTGGCACCTTCGGCTGAAAATTGTATTTCTGGCACTAAAGCCATAGTTTTTGTTAGACCAATATTCGTAAAAAAACCAATATAAAAACTATTTCTGTGTTTGTTTGCCATAATTGGCGTCGCGTCAAAGTCTAAATTTGAAATATTATACCCTGATCGAATACCATACTTCATGTCTTGTGAAAAACCGTGGTATGAGCAGGTCAACATTAAAAGAACAAGTAGAATCTTTTTCATAATTAAATAGTTTTGGGATATAACCAATTATAACTTAAAATACGCCAACGAATATATATTATAAAATTTATATGATGATACTTTAACAGTTAAACCGCAAAATTTTACTGTGTATTACTGGAAACAGTATTGAAATAGACACTTTTAATAATGCCATCTGCTAATCCAATTTTAGGGACATAAATGTTCTTGGCGCCACTCCATTTCATCGCAGATAAATATATCCGCATCGCAGGAATAATAACATCTGCACGATCTTGATTTAAATCCAGTTCTGTAATACGCTCTTCATAAGAATAACTTTGTAAAATATGGTAATAAGAGGTTAAATAAAAATAAGTAAGCGGTTTTCCTAAGGCTTTGCCTGAAATTTTAAAAATCTTATTAATATTTCCTCCCGAACCAATAACTTCAATCTTATCGTAAAGTTCTGCGTTGGTATGGATCCATTGCTCCAATTCTTGCCAAGCTTCTTTTTTTACAATATCATTTAGCAGTCTAACGGTTCCTATTTTAAACGATTTTGAAGTCACCGATGTCCCTTGATGAATTACTGTAAATTCTGTACTACCACCTCCTACATCAACATATAGGTATGTTTTGCTATTATCTATATACGTATGCAAATCTGTAGCTGCAATAATGGCTGCTTCTTCTTCGCCTCCAATAATGTCGATACTTATTCCAGATTGTGCTTTGACTAAATCCGCAACCTGTTGACCGTTAACTGATTCACGCATTGCAGAAGTGGCACAGGCTTTATATTTCACCACTTTATGGGATTTCATGAGGAGCCTGAAAGCCAGCATGGTATCTAAAATACGTTGTGTGTTTTCCTTTGAAATTTTATCTCTTAAAAACACGTCAGTACCCAAACGGATAGGAACACGTACTAAGGAGTTCTTTTTAAATTGAACAGGTTTTCCTTTTTGTTCAATGATATTTGATATAAGTAATCTTACGGCATTTGATCCAATATCGATGGCCGCGTACTTTTTTATTGTAAGCATATTAATTTTTCAACTTTTCTAAATAATAATCATAAAGTGCAAATTGCGACCTTAGTTTTGGCTTATCGTTTTTTCTATATTTATTTTCTTGTGAAGCGTTTAAAACCCGAGCTTTTACATTATCGTCCCAAGTGATATTGAATGTGTCAATGATCTCTTTCTTAATATCTTCATCATAAATTGGGCAACTGACCTCTACTCTATTATCTATGTTTCTAGTCATCCAATCTGCCGATGAAATATATATTTTAGTATTCCCATTATTCCCGAAAATATAAACCCGTGAATGTTCCAAAAATTTATCAACCACACTAATGGCTTCAATATTTTCGCTCATGCCTTTCACACCAGGAATCAAACAACAAATCCCCCTAACAATCATTTGAATTTTTACTCCGGCATTACTTGCCTCATAAAGTTTATCAATCATTGGATAGCTTGATATACTGTTCATTTTTAATCGAATAGAACCGCCAATTCCATTTTTGGCATGTTCAATTTCTGTATCTATTAATTTCGACAGTGCGTTTTCTGTATAATGCGGCGACGTGATTAAATGCTTATAGCGATAGATTTTATAATTGACATTGAAGAATCTAAATATTTTATTAACATCTTTTAATATACTCTGGTTGGAAGTAAAAAGTGTATGATCTGTATAAATTTTTGCTGTAGATTCATTAAAATTTCCCGTGCTTATAAAACCATATCTTTTGTTTTTACCTTCTTCTTCACGTTCGATCACGCACATTTTACTATGCACCTTTAATCCTTGAACTCCAAAAATCAAGTTTACGCCCTCATCTTCCATTTGTTGGGCATAATCAATATTGGCTTGCTCATCAAAACGTGCACGCAATTCTATAGATACCGTAACCGCTTTACCATTAATAGCAGCATTAATGAGCGAACTGGCAATATGCGAAATTTGAGCAAGACGATAAATAGTAATTTTTATAGTCTTCACTTGCGGGTCTAAAGCGGCTTCTCTTAAGAATTTAACGATATATGAAAAAGTTTGATACGGCGCATGAAGCAGATAATCTCTCTTTGCTATCGCCTTAAAAATACTCTCTTCTAAGCTAAGTCCCTTTATAGGTAAGGCCTCAATTTTATTGTATAATAAGTCTGTTCTGCCAAGGCTTGGAAACCCCATGTAATCTCTACGATTGTGATAGCGACCACCTGGAATAATACTGTCCGTACTGTCAATCCCCATTTTAGACATCAAGTATTCTAGGGTTTCTTTATTAATTTTTTTATCATATACAAAACGAACGGGTTCCCCCAATTGCCTGTGTTTCACACTATCTGAAATTTTATCAATAAAACTTTTACTTAAGTCACTCTCAAAATCCAGTTCAGCATCACGGGTGATTTTAATCATGTGTGCAGAGATTTCCTTATAGTTGAAAATATCAAAAATATCGCCCAAGCAATAACGCAATAAATCATCAATAAGAATAATAAAATCTTTATTGCCCTCTTTTGGCAACTCTACAAAGCGATTGATTGATTTTGGTATTTCGATCAGTGCAAATTGCCTTTTATCATCAGGCATAAGCATTCTAACAGCCAAATATGCAGCACTATCTTTTAAGTTTGGAAGCACTACCGATTCATTTAAAATAATGGTCACAAGCGCAGGACTTACATGCTTTATAAAATAGTTTTTTATAAACTCATGTTGAATCTTATCTATTTGATTTTCATTAATTATGAAGATGTTATCCTCGGCTAATCGATTCCAGATAATCTTTAAAATCTTTAAACTTTCACTTTGCTGTTTAATGACTATTTGAGTGATTATTTCTAAGAGTTCCTTAGCTTTTATACCTCCTAATTCACTCTTACCTCCTTTACCAGCTTCAACGATTCGTTTTACAGTGGCATACCTTACCTTAAAAAATTCATCTAAATTATTAGAAAATATTCCCAGAAATCGCAATCTTTCAATAAGCGGAACGGTTTCATCTGAAGCTTCTTGTAGCACCCGAGCATTAAATTGTAACCAGCTTATTTCTCTATTTATATAGCTATTCTTATGCTTTTCGGCTTTCGTCATTATCTCATTCAAATTAAAAAATGTTTCGCAAATATATTCTATTTAAGTGTAAATGTATAGAAATATTTGATTATCAAAGTAGGCGATTTTACAACTAATTATAAAGTATTAGATGTGAAATTTTTATTAAGAAATAAAGCTACTTTAAATCCCTTGGAAATATAGTCATCCTGGTAGTCCCCTTTTTCAAGTCTTGCCAATTGTCAATATCAAATTCTAAAATCGATAAGCCGCAAGTGGGGACATTTTCAATAGTATCGTTACCATAAGCATTCACAAACCAAGTAATGGCATGGTTATGTCCAAAAACCATGAGCGTGTTTACATTTGCAGTACAGTTTTTAACAACTTTAAGCAAGTCATTTCCAGAAAAATCGTAAAGATTATGATTCAGTTGTACGATATTTTTGTCAATATTAAGGTTGTCAATAAATATGCTAGCGGTGGTTTTTGCACGCATGGCATCGCTACTTATAAGTAAGTCTATGCTCTCACCAACAGATTTAAAGGCTTTTGAAACCAAATCAGTATCTGTAAAACCGCGGGTATTTAAAGGCCTTTCGTGGTCTACTACATGATGCTTCCAAGAAGATTTAGCATGACGGACAAGTATTAATTTTTTCATAAAATATAGATTAAAAGCAAATTTTATCGATTAAATGCGTATTTATTCATTTAAATTTACGTTATTTGACATGGAAAGTTAGCAAATTTAATAATATAATTATTGTTTGAGTTAACCCATTTTATATGAACTAGTTAACTATCGAAAATAAAAAAGCAAGTTAATTTATGTTTCAATCACATAAAATCAAGCCTTTTATCGATTTTATTAGTGAGTTGGCACTTAAATTTGAGTAGGAACAATTATATGTTTTTTTTTGTTCTACCTATATAATAAAGAAAGTTATGACCCCAAATCTAAATTTCAAATATGGAAGTTACAAGAACCTCCTTATTTGCCCTCCAAAGAACAAATTCCCTCATTTTTTGTATGTTTTAGTTTTTGTCATTCTTTAATTAGAAATAGATAAAGCTTATTTGTGGTTTAAATTATAATTAAATTAGAGTTATGAAAAATAAATTAACTGTTACACTTCGCGTATTTTTAATAGCCTTAGGTTTTTCACTTACTGCTGTTTACCCGTCTCATGCCCAAGACCGTGATATTTACGAATTGGAATTAACTAAGGATGCTAAAACAGCTTTTAAAACAAATAAAAAGAAGGGTTTAAAGAAAAATACAAAAAGAGCTGATTTTTACAACTTAGCCTTTAAAATTCATCCTTCTGTTTATATTCAGAATGTTAAAGTTATTGACCAGTCAAAAGGCAAAAAAGTTGTTAAAGCTATTTTCCAAAATACACAGTCATTTCGTCAGTTGAATAAGATGCATAACCATCTAAAGGATGTTCAGTTTATAGAAGTACGTCTAACAACACCAAGTGATCTAAACAATGTATTAAACGTTTCAAATTTGGAGGTCTTTAATCAGCTTAAGTATATCATAATAAAAAGCCCTTTTTCATTAGATAATGAGAAAGTAAGCAAGTTTATAAAGACGGCACCTAATTCAAATATTAGGGTTTTTTATAAAAATGATGATCCATCTTAATAAAAGTATAAGGTGAATTTAAAACATAATATAATGGGAAAACATTACAATAACAAAACTCTACCAATTAGCGTATCAAGACTGTTGATGCTTCTTGTAACTTTGATGATCACTTCTCTAGGTTTTAGTCAAGTACGAGTAGATTTTGAACCCAGGACATCCTCCAATACACCTTCGCAAGAGGTTTATAATATTAAAGGCGATTTTACCATGATGGGGAATACCAATTTATCATTGGTTACCTATGGTAATAACACCAACAATAATAATGACATGGTTTATGTGGATGTTGATGGCGATACAAGTACCTGGAACTCTTCATCATCAACCTTAACCTTATCTACAGAGAATGGTGCGCTCCCAGAATGCTCAAATATTATTTATGCGGGTTTATATTGGACCGGACGCGCTGGTGCTGATGAGGTTTTTACAGTAACTAAGGATGGTGGTACAAAGACTTTTGATAAACGCAAAGTAAAAATAAAAGGCCCAACATCTGGAAGCTATACAGAAGTTATAGCCAGCGGTATCTATTACCCTTCGGGAACTGATTTCGATTTATATTCGGCTTATGCCGAAGTAACCGATTATGTTATTGCTAATAATGGTATTGGTGAATATTTTGTAGCCGATATTGCCGCCTTGGAAGGCAACCCAGATAATACCGGTTATTACGGCGGTTGGGGTATGGTCGTGGTTTATGAAAACTCTAAAATGAGATATAGAGATGTGACGGTGTTTGATGGACATGCCTTTGTTGATGCTGGTATTTATAATTATCAATTTGATGTAGATGGTTTTCAGGCCATTCAAAACGGTGACGTGAACATTAAACTAGGTGTCATGGCTGGTGAAGGCGACGTGAATGTTGCTGGAGATTATTTCGAAATTCAACGTCAAGTGGATAGCCAGTTTCAACAATTGAGTCACAGCGGAAATAGCGCCACTAACTTTTTTAATTCATCGATTGTCACTGGGGGAAACCCTAGAAACCCAAATCTTCAAAATAATACAGGGGTTGATATTGCCATGTTTGATGTGCCTAATACTAACAATGATATTATAGATAACAACCAAACGGCAACCACATTTAGATATGGATCCACAAGAGATACATATATCATTTTTAATGTCACTTTTTCTGTTGATGCCTATGTTCCAGAATCGGAAGGCGTTTTAACTACGACTTCAATAAACGGCGTCCCTTTTGATCCCAATGTACCCACAACGCCATTAGAGCCAGGACAAGATGCAGACTATGGTATTGAAATTAGAAATACGGGTACAGAAGCTACAAATAATACGATAATAACTATTCCGTTAACAGAAGCTGTTAACCCTGGTAACTTAAATATTGATTCTAATGTGTACTTTACCCCAACGGTTGCTATTCCAGATCCATTTTTTGATGAGAGCGTAGGACCTTATGGTGCTATCATTTGGGATTTAGGGACACTTCCTGTACCTGATAATCCAGATTTTGTACTTGCAGACATTAGCTTTAGGTTTACTGTTACTACAGATTGTGCTATTCTAAAAAACCCATCATTTGACTCCACGATGTCCGTTGAGGGATCTATCAGCGGTGTTGGAGCAATATCCAATGTGGTTTTTAATACGCCATTAATACAAGGCTATGAAACAACAGGCGTTTGTGTTGGAGAGCCCATTCCAACACCTAGCATCATACCAATTGATTATGCGAATTATGTTAATGAACCGCCAACGGCTAGCGACCCAGATCCTATAAATGTACAATGTGCCGCAGAAATTCCTGAACCTGATGTCAACGTAGTAACAGATGAAGCTGATAACTCAGGTATTCTTCCTGTTGTGGAGTATGTTTCTGATGATTCAGATGGTAATACATGTCCTGAAATTATTACTAGAACCTATAGTGTCACAGACGATTGTGGAAATTCCATAGAAGTAAAACAAATTATCACAATATCAGATGATATCGCTCCAGTAATTACTTCAGCCGCTAACAGTCTAAACGCAACACTTGAATGTAGTGATGCCGATGGTATTGCTGCTGCTTTAGCACTTTCACCTACAGCGACCGATAATTGCTCGGATACAGTGAATATCGTTTTAGTAAGCGACAATATCGATATGGATGCTACTTGTCCCAATACTTACGTACAAACGCGTACTTGGAACTTTACAGATGGCTGTAATAATGTCAGTGATAATTTTGTGCAAATCATTACTATCGTAGACAATACGGCACCAGTTGTAGTTACTACTGTTGGTAGCTTAAACGCAACACTTGAGTGTAGTGATGCCGATGGTATTGCTGCTGCTTTAGCGCTTTCACCTACAGCTTCTGATGACTGTAGTACGCCTAATTTAGTTTTGATAAGTAACGAAACCGTAATTGATCTAACATGCCCCAATGCTTACGTACAAACACGCATTTGGAACTTTACAGATGGCTGTAATAATACCAGTGAAGACTTTGTGCAGACCATTACCGTAGTAGACAGCACACCTCCTGAAATCGATATTACCAATAAGGAAAACATAGAAATCGAATGTGGTGTAGGTGATACTCAAACCGCATTGACTGCATGGTTGACTTCTAATGCGGGAGCTACGGCCACCGACAACTGTGGTGATGTCACCTGGAGCAACAACTACGGAGCCGACAATACCGTCCAATGTAACGATGGCGCCATTACCGTAACCTTCACGGCAGTAGATGCCTGTAACAATGCAAGCACAACTACCGCGACATATTTGATAAAAGATGGAACGGCACCTATAATTAGCAATACTGCTGGAGATTTAGATACAACACTTGAGTGTAGTGATGCCGATGGTATTGCTGCTGCTTTAGCGCTTTCACCTACAGCTTCTGATGACTGTAGTACGGCTAATTTAGTTTTGATAAGTAACGAAACCGTAATTGATCTAACATGCCCCAATGCTTACGTACAAACACGCATTTGGAACTTTACAGATGGCTGTAATAATACCAGTGAAGACTTTGTGCAGACCATTACCGTAGTAGACAGCACACCTCCTGAAATCGATATTACCAATAAGGAAAACATAGAAATCGAATGTGGTGTAGGTGATACTCAAACCGCATTGACTGCATGGTTGACTTCTAATGCGGGAGCTACGGCCACCGACAACTGTGGTGATGTCACCTGGAGCAACAACTACGGAGCCGACAATACCGTCCAATGTAACGATGGCGCCATTACCGTAACCTTCACGGCAGTAGATGCCTGTAACAATGCAAGCACAACTACCGCGACATATTTGATAAAAGATGGAACGGCACCTATAATTAGCAATACTGCTGGAGATTTAGATACAACACTTGAGTGTAGTGATGCCGATGGTATTGCTGCTGCTTTAGCGCTTTCACCTACAGCTTCTGATGACTGTAGTACGGCTAATTTAGTTTTGATAAGTAACGAAACCGTAATTGATCTAACATGCCCCAATGCTTACGTACAAACACGCATTTGGAACTTTACAGATGGCTGTAATAATACCAGTGAAGACTTTGTGCAGACCATTACCGTAGTAGACAGCACACCTCCTGAAATTGATATTACCAATAAGGAAAACATAGAAATCGAATGTGGTGTAGGTGATACTCAAACCGCATTGACTGCATGGTTGACTTCTAATGCGGGAGCTACGGCCACCGACAACTGTGGTGATGTCACCTGGAGCAACAACTACGGAGCCGACAATACCGTCCAATGTAACGATGGCGCCATTACCGTAACCTTCACGGCAGTAGATGCCTGTAATAATGCAAGCACAACTACCGCGACATATTTGATAAAAGATGGAACGGCACCTATAATTAGCAATACTGCTGGAGATTTAGATACAACACTTGAGTGTAGTGATGCCGATGGTATTGCTGCTGCTTTAGCGCTTTCACCTACAGCTTCTGATGACTGTAGTACGCCTAATTTAGTTTTGATAAATAATGAAACAGCAAACGACACTGAATGTCCCAATGCTTACGTACAAACACGCATTTGGAACTTTGTTGACGCCTGTGGAAATCTAAGCGATACCTTTACGCAAACCATTACAGTTGTAGATACTACGCCTCCTACAGTGGTATTTCCATCGAATGTTACGGCTGAGTGTAGTGACGATTTATCACCTATAGCTTTTGGTACAGCAACTGCAACCGATAATTGTGATGACAACCCAGAAATCACATTCAGTGATGTTACTACCGATGGATCATGTCCTGGGAGTTTCACAATAACAAGAACTTGGGTAGTTACGGACGCTTGCGGTATTACAACTACAGCTGATCAAATTATATCCACTTCGGATACGACTGCTCCAGAATTTGTTGAAGATTTGCCTCAGGATTTTTCTATAGAATGTGATGCAGTTCCTGCTGCGGAAACCTTAACAGCCATTGATAATTGTGGAAATGCGACAGTTGAAGTTGTAGATGTTAAAATTGATGGCGGTTGTCCAAATAATTATACAATAGAACGTACATGGACTGCGACCGATGAATGTGGATTGACAAAAACTCATATGCAAACAATTACGGTCGAAGATGTTACACCACCTACTTTTGTTGAAAATCTTCCAGCTAGCAATTTGGTAGTGGAGTGTGATAATATTCCTGAAGCGGAAACATTAACGGCCACTGATAATTGTGGTACAGCATCAGTTATAGTAAATGATGTTAGAAATAATGGGGATTGTAATAATAACTACTCCATTATTCGAACTTGGACAGCAACAGATGAATGTGGTCTAACAACCATTCACAACCAAGAAATTACTGTAAGAGATACCACGGCACCAACTTTTGACACGACCATGCCAACAGATGTAACGGTAGAATGCGATAATATTCCAAATGCGCAAACAGTGACAGCTTCTGATAATTGTGGAACAGCTACAGTAGTGGCAACAGACATAACAACACCTGGAGATTGTCCTAACAACTACTCTATAGCTAGAACTTGGACAGCTACCGATGCATGTGGTTTAACCACCTTACATACGCAAACTATTACAGTGCAAGATACTACGGCACCAGTGCCATCAACCACATTTGATATTACCTTGAATGTGAGTTGTACTGCCATTCCTGAGGTTCCAAATTTAGAATTTACCGATAATTGTTCCAATAATGTGACGGTGGTTTTTAATGAAACCAATTCATTTGATGAAAATATACTTTCAGATTACGAGATAGTAAGAACTTGGACCGTTACTGACGAATGTAATATTGAAGCACAGTACACGCAAACCTTAATGGTTGCGCTTGATGAAGTGGTTACTACCGTTGATGCTGGCGACAGATGTTTTGATGATGGTCTTGTAGATTTAAACAATTTCATCATTACAACAAATGACACTGGTGTATGGGAAATTGTTGAAGGCGATTCAGCTGCAATCTTAACAGGAAGTATTCTTGATCCTTCTGGTTTAGAATTGGATGAAGACTTTTTGCCAAATAGTGGCGGCATTGATTACTTGTTTAGATATACTACAACTGAAGCAGGTTGCTTAAGTGTCACAGATGTTTCTCTGAATATTAATGCAGATTGTACGGTATTGCCTTGTGGAGAAAATGATGTGGTCATCTCTAAAGCGGTAACACCAAATGGAGATTTAATGAATGACTCTTTCGATATTACAGGTATTGAATTATGTGGATTCACCGCAGACGTAAAAATCTTTAACCGATGGGGAGCATTAATCTATGAGTCCTCAAGTTATCAAACTGGAGAGAACATGGGTGGTTGGAAAGGCACTGTTAACAAATCGTCTTTAGGAAATGCTGGTCAGGTACCTAATGGGACTTACTATTATATCATAACCTTAAAAGATAGTGGATTGCCTCCGTTTACGGGTCCAGTTTACTTAGGAACCAAATAAAATATTAACCTATGAAACTTATTAAACAGTATATAATAGCTTTTGCGTTGTTTAGTTGTACTATAGGGGTTGCACAACAATTACCGCAATTCACACAGTACATGTACAACACAATCTCTATAAACCCCGCCTATGCAGGTAGTAGAGAAGCATTAAGCGTTGTAGGATTACATAGAAGCCAATGGGTTGGTTTTAAAGGTGGACCAATAACACAAACGCTTTCTGTACATACCCCATTACGAAATGATAGAATTGGTGTTGGCTTATCTTTTATTGAAGATGATTTAGGCCCAGAAAATTTCACGTATTTATACGGTGATTTCTCTTATACCATTCCAACAGGTAAAATTGCCAAACTGGCCTTTGGTTTAAAAGCAGGATTTACACAATACAGTTTGGATGCAGATTTTAGGCAATCAGAAAGTTTAGATGACGTGATTTATGGCATAGAAGACAGATGGACACCAAATATAGGCCTTGGCGTGTATTGGCATACTAACAAATGGTATTTAGGCTTGTCTAGCCCTAGAGTTTTAAACACCGATAAAAACACAGAACAAGGCTTTGAAGCGTTAGATAGATTAAGCTATTATTTTACAGGTGGCTATGTTTTTGACCTAAGTAAAAACCTGAAACTAAAACCAGCCTTTTTAGTTAAAGCCACAAATGGTGCGCCTATATCTTATGATTTGACAGCTAACTTTTTATTTGCTGAAAAATTCTGGTTAGGAGGCTCTTATAGAATTAACGAACAAACGGCAGCCATTGGTGGTATTGTAGATTTTCAAATCTCACGTCAATTACGAATTGGTTATGCTTATGAAAAACCTATTTCAGAAATAAATGATTACAGTACTGGTTCGCACGAGTTATTACTTATTTACGAATTTAAGTTCTTGAGTTCAAAATTAAAGTCCCCAAGATATTTCTAATCAGAACTTATAACAATGAAAATAAAAAATTACATACTCATATGTTTTGCTTTAATGCTGAGCTTTTCGGTATTCTCTCAACAGGGAAAACAAAAACGAGCAGATACATTATTCAATAAATTCTCCTTTGTAAAAGCAGCTAAAGTTTATAGAGAACTTATTGATAATAGATACAATACAGATTATGCCACGCGGAGATTAGCCGACTGTTATGCGCTCTTAAGAGACCCTAGAAATGCCAGCAGATACTACAAACAGGTGGTCAAGCAAGAAAATGTACCTGTAGAATATTATTATAGCTATGCGCAATCTTTAAGAGGTATTGAAAAGTATAAAGAATCCAGGGAATGGTTGCAGACTTTCAAAGATTCTGGAGGGGTTGTTAACGAAAATGACTTCTCAAAAGATGTCAATTTTATTACTAGGGTGTTTAATTCCAAACAACAGTACTTTATAGATAAAATAAGATTCAATTCCAAATTCAGTGACTTTGGTGCTTTTGAGCATCAAGGAAAAATTTACTTCGCCTCTACCCGAGATGAAGGTGTTGCCATTAAACGCTTATATGGTTGGAACGAACAACCTTTTTTAGATATTTATGTTACAGAAGTAGGCAGTAAAAAAGCAGATCATACTTCAAAATTAAAAGGCGATATTAACTCTATTTATCACGATGGTCCCGTTACCATTACTAAAGATGGTCGAACCATGTATTTCTCAAGTAACAATTTCAGAAATGATATTGAGAAAAAAGATAGTAAAGGACTAACCAACATGAAAATCTATAGAGCCCATTTAAAAGATAGCCTATGGGCCGATGTTGAAGATCTATCGATTAATGGTGATGATTTTTCTACACAACATGCCGCTTTAAATAAAGATGATTCTAAGTTGTATTTTGCTTCAGACAGACCTGGCGGTTTTGGTGGATCGGATGTTTATTATGTAGATATCAATCCGGATGGCAGTTTAGGTGAACCTCAAAACTTAGGAGATGTGGTCAATACAAAAGAAGCTGATGGTTTCCCTTTTATTAATAATGAAGGGGTCTTGTTCTTTTCCTCATCAGGGCATATTGGGCTTGGGCTTTTGGATATTTTCGGAACTATTAAGGGTGAAGATGAGAGTTCCATTGTAGATGTTATTAACATAGGCGTTCCTGTTAATTCAAATAAAGATGATTTTTCCTTTACCATGAATCCAAATGGTATCACAGGCTATTTCGCATCCAATAGAAAAGGTGGTCGTGGTGATGATGATATTTACGGCTTTCACAGAGTACCATTATTAAATGTTGAGGGTGTAGTCATTGATGCGATTAACACCAAACCCATACCCAATTCAATCATTACTTTATTTGAT
The DNA here is from genome assembly GCF_006974145.1 of Changchengzhania lutea. NCBI lineage: Bacteria > Pseudomonadati > Bacteroidota > Flavobacteriia > Flavobacteriales > Flavobacteriaceae > Changchengzhania > Changchengzhania lutea. Next base: position 3,744,706 of record NZ_CP039456.1, read on the forward strand.
GATAAAGGCCAGCAGATTGCTTATATTGAAACGGACGAAAATGGCTATTATCAAATAAATATTGAACGCAATAAAGATTACAAGATTGTAGGTAGTCAAGACAAGTATATTGATGATTATAGAAATTTCACCTCAAAGAATATTCAAACCGAATTGACTACCATTACGGCGAATTTAATCTTAAACCCCGTACCTAACGTGGTGAAACTTGCAGAACTCAACACCATTTATTTCGATTTTGATAAATACAATATTAGAAAAGATGCCGCATTAGAATTGGATAAAATTGTGAATTTAATGCAAAACGATTATCCAGACATGGTGATTAGAATTGAATCGCATACCGATTCAAGGGGTGAACTCTCATATAATGACAAACTATCTATTGATAGAGCAAATTCAACTTACGACTATCTTATTTCTAAAGGCATAGACCCTTCTAGAATAACAGAACATGAAGGTTTTGGTGAACGTAGATTAACAAACGGTTGCGAAGACGATACCAAGTGCGAAGAAGAAGCGCATCAATTAAATAGACGTACACAGTTTATTGTTATAAAAATGGAATAGTATTAATTAAGTCTGGTGCTCTCCATAGTATACTAAATAAAAATTTCTTACCGTCATGAGAACTTTTTAATAAAAATTATGACCGACATGAAATTCAGAACAATTATAATAGTTGTGTTTTTAATAGGACTCAACACCGTCGTATTTTCTCAAAGTGGCTTGCAAAAAAAAGCCGATAAGCTATTCAATAAATTTGCTTTTGTTGAAGCTGCTAAGACCTATCATGAGCTTATAGAGAAAGGTGACAACATCACGCATGCAACGCGCCAACTAGCAGATAGTTATGCCTACATGCGTAATCCAGACAGCGCTGCAGTATATTATAAACTGGCAGTTCAACAAGAAAACTTACCCAAAGAATATTATTATAAATACGCGCAAGCATTAAGAGGCACAAAAGATTATGAAGCGTCACGTTTGTGGATGAAACGGTTTAAAGATGCTGGTGGAACTATTGAGGAAGCGAAGATTTTAAATGATGACAATTTTTTATCATCTATTTTTAATGCCAAACCGCAATACACTTTGTCACCTGTAAACTTCAATTCAAAATTCAGTGATTTTGGGGCCTATGAGCAAGATGGTAAAATATATTATGCCTCCGCTATACATGAAAGTGCTGCCATAAAGCATGTTTATGGTTGGAATGAAGAACCCTTCTTAGATATATACGCTAAGGAAAAAAGCAGTACAGACAGCCTTGTTCCGCATAAATTAAGATTAAAAGGCGCAATTAATTCCATATATCATGAAGGGCCGTTGACCATTTCGCAGGATGGAAAAACCATGTACTTTTCTAGAAATAATTTTACTGAAAAGACCTTAGGAAAAGATGACAATGGGACTACACATTTAAAAATCTATAAAGCGGCACTAGTTGAAGATGAGTGGACCAATATTGAAGAACTACCCTTTAACAGCGATACTTACTCTAACGGGCATCCTGCCTTAAACCATAATGGTTCACGATTATACTTTACCTCTGATATGCCCGGAGGATTCGGTGGATCTGATATTTATTATGTTGATATTAGTGATGATGACACCTTTGGCGAACCACAAAATTTAGGAGATAGAGTTAATACAGATAAAAATGAAATGTTCCCTTTTTTAAATGATGAAGATGCACTATTCTTTTCATCCCATGGGCATTTAGGTCTGGGGCTATTGGATATTTTCGGAACCGCAGCAGATAGCGGCGGGATTATTACCAATGCTATTAATCTTGGCATTCCTATTAATTCAAGTAAAGATGATTTTTCGTTTTTCATGAATAATGATGGTGTAACTGGCTATATCGCCTCTAATAGAGGTGGCGGTTTAGGTAGTGATGATATTTATGAATTTAAGAAAACACCGCTACTTAATGTTGAAGGTATAGTGAGCGACTCTCAAACAAATACACCCATCGAAAATGCCGAGATCAAGTTATTTTCTATCGATAACCGTATTATTACAACCTTGAAAACCGATGAAAATGGTTTTTATAATATTCAAATTGATAGGGATACGAATTATAAAATTATAGCCAGTAAAGACAATTATAAAGAGAATGGAGAAACCTTTACTTCATCAAATATAGAAAACACCATTACAGCTATAACCATAAATTTAAAACTCAACCCTCTCTCAAACATTGTTGAATCCCCGGTAAAATTAAATCAAATCTATTTTGATTTTAATAAGTCGAATATTCGAGCAGATGCAGCACAGCAATTGGACAACTTGATTTATAAGTTGCAGAATACCTATCCTAACATGACAATACGCATTGAATCGCATACAGACGTTCGAGGGTCTAACGATTTTAATGATGAACTCTCAAAAGATAGAGCAAAAGCAACCTATATTTATTTAATTTCGAATGGTATTGAACCATCTAGAATTAAAGCGTATGAAGGCTTTGGTAAGCGATTGCTCAGTAATAATTGTGATGGTACTGTACGATGTACTGAAGAGCAACACCAATTGAATAGACGAACGCAGTTTATTGTAGTTAAAACAGAATAATTTTTAAGCTTAGTTTTATAATGAAAGGCATAAGTATCAAGAGATGTTTTTATTAGTTTTCCGTATTTTGAAAACAGTTTTTTAATAAAAATCACACCTTCTTAGAAGGTGGCTTTGGGTTGCCCCTAAAAGGGGCTATTAAGGCTTGGTTCAAAAATCAAACTTTTGTTGATTCTCTTCAACTATTTTTTCTTCCTTTTCTTGATGCTTTGCATATTTCCGTATCATTTCCTCATCTAATCCAACAGTACTCACAAAATAACCTCTTGTCCCAATATGGTTTTTGCTTTAATTTGGGGTAACTCTTGAATAGTTTTATTGCAATTTTTTCTTTCAAAACTCCCATTAATTTTGAAATTGATACTTTCGGTGGTACAGAAACTAACAAATGAACATGGTCCTCTTGGACATTTAATTCTTGTACCTCGCAACTTTTCCATTCGCATAATGAGCGAATATCCCTTTCTACCAAGGTTTTTATTTCTCCTTTCAGTATTCGTAATCTGTATTTTGGAACCCAAACTATGTGATAATCACATTTATAAATAACATGGCTAAGTTTCTTATATTTACTCATAAACAAATATAGGCATAGCCTTTAGAACATGACCACCTGCAAAGCAGGTGGTTTTATAAGATGAAATAAAAAAAATGAGACATTAACAACCTGAATTCGACTAATATTTAAAATTCAACAACAGATAATTCTTTTTCATATTTCATAAGGTTCTTATTTTGAGCTTGTAGGTATTAGAATTACAAAATAAACCTACAAGATTTTCACAACCTTGTAGGATTTTAATAATTAATTGTTGACTAAAATTTATTGATCCAACTCAAGTTAACAGGATAAAAATATAGAACCTAAATTAATTGACCTGCGTTATAGAAAAGATTATTTTTACATAATGCCTATTAATAATGAAAACTAGCTTAAAAATATTAATTGTTTTATTAGGTGCTATAAGTTTCTCTTGTAGTTCATCAGACATCAGTACTAGTACTCCTCTAGTTAATTCAACATGTACGGATGGCATTCAAAATGGTACTGAGACAGGAATAGACTGCGGTGGGGATTTATGTGATAGTTGCCCACCAACATGTAATGATGGGATTAAAAATGGAACAGAGACAGATGTAGACTGCGGAGGGGATTCTTGTGCTCCTTGTCCAGATCCTCTGGTAAGCATACCTACTACTGGCTATGACGCCCCCACATTTTATGTGGGTTATAATTTAATTTGGAGTGACGAATTTGATCAAGAAATTTTACTAACCGATAAATGGGGTTTTCACTTAGAAAATGGCTGTCCCAGTCTATGCGGATGGGGAAATGGCGAACTGCAATATTATACAAAAAAGAACCACACTTTTCAAGATGGAAATTTAATTATTAGTACAAAAAATGAGAGCAGTAATGGCTTTGATTATTTTTCATCGGCTAGAATCCATACCGATGACAAGTTTGAGTTCAAATATGGTAGAATTGATATTAGAGCAGCAATGCCATCTGCTGTTGGTACATGGGTGGCATTATGGTTGCTTAATAAGGACTATTCAATTTTATATCCTGATGCAGAATGGCCAAGTGGTGGGGAGATTGATATTATGGAATATGTAGGTCATAAGAAAAATGAAATTTTAGCCACAGCTCATTTTGGGAATGATATAGCTAGCCACCAATTCATATCTACCTTTCTTAAAGCTCCAGCTAATGATTTTGATAAAACTTTCCATGTGTTTTCATTGGTTTGGGAAGAAAATAAAATAACATGGTTATTAAATAATATACCATACAAAACTTTTTCTACAGCAAATACGACCAATAGCAAACTGCCCTATCCTTTTAATGATGAGTTTTATTTAGTGATAAATACATCTGTTGGGGGAAACTTAGGAACGATCCCCTTGGTTTCAGAATATCCAACTTTTTTAATAGTTGATTATATTCGTATTTATCAGCAATGAGTTTTGTGCTATATCATAACGAACTGGAAGTTAAGCCAGATTTTATATTATATTTATTACTCACCATAATATAAAAACAACATTTCATTTTTGTATATCCGTTTAATGTCCATTAGCTGTAATGCTAGCAATAATAAGCCTATCAAAGATTCGTTCTCCAAAATACCTGCGGTTGAGCTTATAAACAAACTCGTTCAGATATAATTGCAAATATTTCTTCTTGATTTTATGATAAGTTCCCGCAAAGTTCCTTTTAGCATTGCTTATTGCTATATGCACCCATTTGAGTGTTTCTTTGGTGGTTTGTTCGTTTGATTTCTCTGTCATATGTATTTCTACATAGTCTGCAATATTTACATATGAAGTACTCTTATCTGTAAATATAATAGTTTGCTCGTCATCAATAGCGTCTTTGAAGCTTTGGTCTGTGCCATCTGCCTTGTGGTCTTCTAATACCTTAGCTTTAAAATAACGGCATTGTCTATCTACTTTTCCTGTTTCTATATCTTCCAGTATGGTGCTTTCTGCCATAATCATAACATTGGATTTAGTTTTGCTCCCTCGACCTGCTTTTTGGGTTTTGTGTGCTTGTTCCGAGGCTTCAATAGTAAAATAGCCTTCATCCATTTCTATCATTCCTTCCAATGTGTACCTGTCATCACGATCCCCCATTGCTCTACGCAGTTTATGGACCATTGCCCAAACTGGCTCATAACGTTTTAGCCCCAACTGGCGCTGTATCTCTTTACTGGAAAATCCTTTTTTTGTGGTGCTCATCAAAAAAATGGTCTTGTACCAAACCAGAAATGACAATTTAGAGCTTTCCATTATGGTGCCACTGCGCAATGATGTCCTTGAGCTGCAGGATTTACATTGATAGCTCCATTTATTGATCAGCCAATAGTGGTCTGTACATCCGCAACGCTTACAAACAACACCTTGCTTGTCCCTTTGCTCCTTGAAATGAAGCCTGCAACTCTTTTCATCTGTGAAATGAACCCCAAAAGAAAATATATCCATAGCTAACTGTTTTTGAATCAATTAAATATACAAAATATTAATCAATATAGGGGTGTTTACGGATATACAATTTCATTTTTAAAGAAGATAACAATAAGCTTATGTAGAATAAGACTATAAAAAAATCCCCTCATTATGTGAGGGGATTTTATACCTAATGCTAAATTCAATAACTGGTAAGAGTTATCAATATATAACCATTTAATTTTTTGAATGCTAAAAATCAGTTCAATTAAAAGGTTATGCGTTTTGTTGTTAAAGCTATAACAACCTTATTTTTTTATAAATATATTGGTGTAATACCATTTGTTATCAATACTTTTTTCTGCCGACACCTCGAAGTTTGTAAAATCTCCTTCAAGAGTAGCACGGTGCGCTTCGCTATTAATCCAAGCCTTTACAACAGACTCTGCTGTGCTATAGCCATATGCTACATTTTCAGAAACACGTGTAGCTCCAGTATTAGATTTTAAATAATTACTTCGCGTATAAAAGTTGTCGTGTGACACCGTTCTTGTATCTACCATATAATCCGTATGCGTGTAGGCAACAGATTTTATAATAGTCATATTTTCCAACGGATTTAAACCCATGGACAACCTGTGGTCATTTATGAGCTCTAAGACCTCCACTTCAATGGTTTTCTCTTCTATTTCAACTAGGGAAAGGGCTATGGAATCTGCTTTATCATCTAGGCTATCGGTAGAGCAAGAAAAGCTCAACATAGCTAACAATGCCAAAATTGGCAGTTTAGTTAATAACTTCATAAGTAGGTAAATTTAGATTTGATCCTATAAAATTAGGATTCTTACCTGAAGCAACTGTTAACTAAATGTTAAAATCGACTAAAAACATGTCGTTTATCGATTTATTATGTTTTTAATCGATGAAATACATAGGTAAATATCAATTACCTGTCTTTTGTCGACGATTTAAGGAGATAGTCGATCTATTTTCCAATTGTAATCCGATTGAAGCTGAAATCGGATTCTATCATGCAGACGGTTGGGGCGTCCCTGCCAGAATTCAATTTCTATAGGTTTTACAATATAGCCTCCCCAATACTTAGGTCTTTCAATATCTTTCCCTTCGTATGTTTTTTCTAAATCAGACATCTTATGTTCTATATAATCTCTGTCTGGGATAATGTCACTTTGATTAGATACTATGGCTCCTAACTGACTTCCCCTTGGCCTAGATTCAAAATAGCCATCACTCAAATTAGCTGCTATTTTTTCAGCTTTGCCTTTAATAATAACTTGACGTTCTGCACCTTCCCAAAAAAAAGATAAACATACATTAGGGTTATGGGAAATTGCTTTTCCTTTTTCACTTTCGTAATTCGTGTAAAAAACAAATCCTTCGTGCGTATAGCGCTTAAGCAGTACTACCCTACTCTTTGGAAACCCATCTAAACCCATCGTAGAAATAGTCATGGCATTGGTTTCTTGATTATCAAAATTGGCATCGACATCATAAAACCATTTTTGAAACAACTGCATTGGATTATCTCCAACATTGGTCTCAAGTAGTTCTTCCTTTTGATAGGATTTTCTATAATCACCTAAGTTTGTATCCATTAGAATATCGAGCGAATTTTAATAATTATAAATGCTTTTCTATTTGAAAAAATCTTTTAAATTTAAGCATTAATTCAGCACTATGCGATTTGAGGACAGTAAATATTTTAAGACTTTAAAGCACGAAAAAATGGCTTTATCATTTGGTGATTTTTATTTATGTGACACCTTTGTTGTTTCAGAATTGCATGACGGTATTCATTTTGATTGGTCAAAAGTAACAGAAGTTGCAGAAGGGCTCTTCCATTTTTATGGTGAAAATATGCAGTTGGGGTATATATCAAATAGAGTAAACTCCTACTCTTTAGAACCACAATCTTGGTCTAAGGTCCAAGATGAATACAGTATTATAGTGGCTAGTGCTATAGTGTCATATAATAATTTGACATATATGAATGCCACATTGGAGAAGCAATTTTCTAAAAAAAGCATTAAGCGGTGTACCAGTTTAGAAGTAGCCATTAATTGGATTACCAGTATTAAGGAATTTTCTTAGAAAGAAAACGTTTTTCCATCTTCACATAATTCCACATGGTCAAAAACCTCAAGTGCCTCTTCCTTGAACACATGCAACCCGTCATACCGCGTTGAATAATGTCCAAGTAGAAGTTTACCTACATCCGCCAGTTTTGCAATTTGAGCTGCTTGTTTAGCTGTGGAATGTTTTGTTTTGCTTGCTAAATGTTCATGCTTATCTAAAAACGTGGATTCATGATAGAGCACATCAACATTTTTAATTAAAGGGACAATGTCTTCTTTATAAATGGTGTCACTGCAAAAGGCATAACTTTTAGGTTTTTTACCGTCCCATGTTACTGTCTCGTTTTTTATAAGTTGGCCACTTTCATTCTCAACATCAAAGCCTTGCTTAAGCTTATTATAATAGGCTACATTGATGTTGGCCGCTTCTGCAGCATTCACATTTAGAGTGCGTTCACCTACTTTCTCTTTAAACAAATAACCATTGGTATACACCCGATGATCTAAAGGAATCGTAAGCACCTCCACTTTATCATCTTCAAATATCAATTCTGACTTGGTAGATGTCAGTTCATGAAAATACAAATTATAATTCGTCCAAGAATCTGCTAATTTCATTTGAAGCATCACCACTTCCTTAATACCTTTTGGTCCGTATATATGTAAATCTGTCTCTCTGGTAAGTAATCTGAAGGTTGAAATTAAACCAACCAATCCAAAAAAATGATCACCGTGCAAATGGGATATAAAAATGTGCTTAATCCGATTGAATTTTATTTTATGCTTTCGTAAATGTACTTGTGTGCCTTCCCCACAATCAATTAAAAACATGTGATTATTAATTTCCAATACTTGTGCGGTAGTGTTTGTTAAGGCTCTGGGCGTGGCGCTATAGCAACCTAAAATCGATAGCCTCATATTATAAAACAGGATTGTAATTTGTGAAATCTATTGGTGTAAATTTTGTTTTAAAGGTAAATGCATAAGGGGTGTCACCGTGTTTATTTATATAATCCAAACGTTGCTTTGCATCTTGGAATGTAGGCTCAACACCAATGGGCACGTACCAAAAGGCCATGTGTGTCATCTTAATTTTGCTAAACCATTCTTTCTTTCGTTTAAGAACCTCTATGTGTCCTGAATTATAAACATAGTTAAAGAGTGACTCCATATTTTTCCAAACAGACATATTAATTATCAGCGTATCATCTTGAAAAACGTCTGTAGCTTCATCTTCATCGTCGTCTTTCAAACGCCAAACAAACCCGTCACTTATATCGGCAATCGCATTTATTTTACCCAGATTATTAACAAAATCTTGCATAATAGGATCCTCCATCGGCGCCAATCTTTTTGCAATATTAACCTGTGCTACATGGAATTCGTTCATATTAAAACCCTAAATCGCGCTCCATGTCTTCCATCTCAATAATATCATGCGCTTCTTCTATGGTTGGAACAATCATAATTTCATTGGGCATGTTATCAAAGTTCACCTGATCGGTCACAATGACAAATGATTGTTTAGCTGCGCGATGCGTATTTGATAATTCTAAAAATTCAATAATGTCTGAAAGCCCTAGTTGGTCCAAAGTGGTCAGGCTGACGATAATATTATCATTTTTGAATTTTGGGTATAATGCTCGAATTTTTTTTACTAACTTTATTATGGTTGCTTTTTCCTGAGTAATAATAGAGATATTATCATGCTGATCTATAATCATAATCTACTGTTTTATTTTTGACGCTAATAAATATATAACGGCCATTCTAATAGCCACACCATTTTGAACCTGGTCTAAAATAATGGCTTGCTTAGAATCGGCCACATCACTTGTAATTTCAACACCCCGATTTATAGGACCTGGGTGCATGATTACAATGTCTTTATCTAAAGAGTCCAATAACTCTTTATGTACTCCAAATTGTTGCGTATATTCCCTGGTGGAAGGGAAATAATTAACTTCCATGCGTTCATTTTGTACGCGAAGCATGTTAGCGACATCACACCAGTTTAATGCTTTCTTTAAGTTGGTTTCTACTTTAACTCCTAAATTGCCAATATATTTTGGAAGCAATGTTTTAGGGCCACAGACCATAACTTCGGCGCCTTGTAATTGTAGCGCAAAAATATTTGAAAGCGCAACACGACTATGTAAAATATCACCCACTATAACGACCTTTTTACCTTTGACTTCACCTAATCTTTCTCTTATAGAATACGAATCCAACAAGGCTTGTGTGGGGTGTTCGTGTGCACCGTCACCGGCATTAATAATACTTGCATTAACATGCTTGGATAAGAATACACCAGCGCCGGGATTCGGGTGACGCATAACGACCATATCAACCTTCATTGATAAGATATTATTAACAGTATCTATTAAGGTTTCTCCTTTTTTTACTGAAGATTGAGATGATGAAAAATTAAGAACATCTGCCGATAGGCGCTTTTCTGCAAGTTCGAAAGATAACTTCGTACGCGTAGAATTTTCAAAAAATAGATTGGCAATGGTAATATCCCTAAGCGAAGGGACTTTTTTAATGGGTCTGTTAATCACTTCTTTAAAATGATCTGCAGTTTCAAAAATAAGTTGAATATCTTTTTTGTTGAGATATTTAATTCCTAATAAGTGATTAACACTTAATTCGCTCATATTCTTTTAGTATTCAGTTTTCAGTATTCAGTCATCAGTTATACTAGATAACTTAAATTCTAAATTTCTTTTTTTATTACCATTCGTAAATTTAAGATATGCTTTGGCATTCTTTAAAAAAACATATTCTTTTAATATTGGAAGCATTAATTTAAATAGCTCCTCAGCATTTTTTCCATAGGTAAAAAACCTCCCATGCGTATCATCCATAGCAATTTCGTGCATATCGTGAGTTCCAAGTTCCTCTGGAATCAATTCTATCAATCGATTATCAATTTCATGGATGACATCTAGCCCACTAAACGCTTCAAATTCTATAATTACTGAATCCCTTTTTTCAATATTCTCAAAGTTTAATTTTTCAATATCTAAGAGTTTCATGCTTTTTCAATATTCAATTGCCAGTTATTTTTCTTTTAACTTTTAACTTTTAACTTTTAACTTTTAACTTTTAACTTTTAACCAAAATTATTATTTTTCAATTAAGTAAACAGCATCTTCATTTTCATTTTCCTGCCAATTTACTTTTACTTTTTCATTATTTATCACATCAACTTGTCGGCCTCGATAATCTGGTTGGATGGGTAAATGCCTACTAAATCGTCTGTCAATTAAAGTTAATAATTCTATTTCATTAGGTCTGCCAAACGATTGAATAGCTGTTAATGCGGCTCGAATACTTCGGCCAGTATACAGCACATCATCAATAAAAACAATGTTCTTATCTTCCACTAAAAAATTAATATCGGTGCTATTCGCTTCTAAAGGTTTCTCGCCACGTCTAAAATCATCTCTATAAAATGTGATATCCAATTGTCCTAACTTGATATTCTTTATTTTATAATCGTCCTTTAATATTTTGGCAATCCGTCTTGCTAAATATATGCCTCTTGGTTGTAAACCAACTAAAACGGTGTTTGAGAAGTCGTTGTGTTTTTCAATAAGTTGACAAGCCAATCGATGAAGAATGATGTTTACCTCTTTTGCGTTAAGTAAAACTTTTTGACCCATAAATTATCCAAACGTATTTGGAATACAAAGGTAGTGCAAAATATTAGAAGTTAAAACATAAAATTGCGTACAAAAAAAGCCTCCGAACATCGGAGGCTTAGTTTTATAAATGAATAAAAATCCAATAATCTATATCAGATTATTTCTTCCCGTCCATTTTATCTTTAAGAGCTTGTAAAGCATCATTAGCATCACCAAGTGTTGGTTTTGCTTCTGCAGCAGCAGTAGCTGCCTTCTTAACAGCTGCTTTTACGTTTGCCACTTCTTCTGCTTTAAAAATAGCAGTATGAGACGCTACAACACGTTTAAACTCTTTGTTAAATTCAATAATTTTGAATTCTGCAGATTCACCTTTCTTAAGTTTAGTTCCATCTTCTTTTTCAAGATGACGTGATGGCACAAAAGCAACGATATCTTCGTTAAACTCAACCGTAGCACCTTTGTCAACGATTTCAGAAATTTCAGCAGTGTGAACAGTTTCTAAAGCGAATTCAGTTTCGTATTTATCCCAAGGATTATCAGTTGTTTGTTTATGACCTAAACTTAATTTACGTCCTTCAACATCCAACTCTAATACAACCACATCTAACTTATCACCAACGGCACAGAACTCCGATGGATGTTTAATTTTCTTAGTCCAAGATAAATCTGAGATGTAAATTAATCCATCAATACCTTCTTCTAATTCAACAAAAACACCAAAGTTTGTAAAGTTACGAACAATACCTGTATGCTTAGAACCTACTGGGTATTTTTCTGTAATATCTGTCCATGGATCTGGAGTAATTTGCTTGATACCAAGCGACATTTTACGGTCTTCTCTATCTAAAGTTAAGATGACAGCATCCACTTCATCTCCTACAGAAACGAAATCTTGAGCCGAACGTAAGTGTGTAGACCAAGACATTTCAGATACGTGAATTAATCCTTCAACGCCATCTGCAACTTCAATAAACGCACCATAATCAGCAATTACAACCACTTTTCCTTTTACTTTATCGCCTACTTTTACAGTATCGGCTAAAGCTTCCCAAGGGTGTTTGCTTAATTGTTTTAATCCTAATTGGATTCTTGATTTGTTTTCGTCAAAATCAAGGATCACCACATTCAGTTTCTGATCTAATTCAACAATCTCATTTGGATGGTTGATTCTAGACCAAGATAAATCTGTAATGTGAACTAATCCGTCAACGCCACCAAGATCGATAAATACACCATAAGACGTAATGTTTTTAACAATACCTTCCAGTACTTGACCTTTTTCTAATTGACCAATGATTTCTTTCTTTTGTTCTTCAATATCGGCTTCAATAAGCGCTTTATGAGACACCACTACGTTTTTAAATTCGTGGTTGATTTTCACAACTTTGAATTCCATAGTTTTGTTTACATACTGATCGTAATCCCTAATTGGCTTAACGTCAATTTGAGAACCTGGTAAGAATGCTTCAATTCCGAAAACATCTACAATCATACCACCTTTAGTTCTGCATTTTACAAAACCATTAACGATTTCTCCAGTATCGTGCGCTTTATTAACACGATCCCATGCTTGAATAACACGCGCTTTTCTGTGAGATAGTACTAATTGACCTGTAGCGTCTTCACGTACATCAATTAAAACCTCTACTTTGTCTCCAACTTTTAAATCTGGATTGTAGCGGAACTCATTTAATGAGATCACACCTTCCGATTTTGCGTTGATGTCAATAATGGCATCACGATCTGTCATGTGAACGACAGTACCTTCAACAACTTCGTCATCTAAGGTATCTACAAAATTTTCGGCTACTAATTTTTCAAATTCCTGTAATTGTTTGTCATCAACTTCATCAATACCTTCTTGGTAATTGTGCCAGTTGAATTCTTTTAAGAATTTTTCAGGGTTTGCTTTAGCTTCAGATACTACTGGAGCCTCTACAGCGGTTGCTTCAGTTGCTTCAACTTCAGCTTGTTTTGCTTTTTCAGCCATGTGCTGATTATTTTTTGTATTCTGATTGCTTTGGAAGATTTAAGCGATTAACAAGCAGAAGTGTTAAATTGAGTTATGTTCAGTCCCTTTTATCATTCCAATAATCCGCTAAAAGGAGTGCAAAAATACAAATTTTTAACAAATCTGCCTAATTTGAAATAGCTATTTTAAACACCTGAAAATTAAGTTAATAATTATACCTAATCTTACACGTTTTCAATCATTTGGATATCTATTTTCAGAACTTCAATCTTTTTTAAAAAGAGTTCGTTTTTTATCCTTTCCTGACTCCTTTCCGAAGGAAAGGACACTGTTGACGGTTTACTCATGCGATCAACTGAAACTGAACGACTCCTATACTACTGAATACTAAGACTGCAACTGAATACTGCGACCGTGACTGAGACTATTCACAATCCTCAATAGTCATCTTTACGAGTTGAAGTATTTTTTTAAACTGTTCATCTAAAGTCATATTGGAATTGTCTATTTCAATAGCATCATCTGCCTTAACTAACGGAGAGTCCTTTCTTGTAGAGTCCATATAGTCACGTTCTTTTACGTTTTGTAGAACAGCATTATAACTCACCGTATCACCTCTTTCTGTAAGTTCTTGATAACGCCTTTCTGCTCTGGTAGCTGCTGAGGCAGTCATGAATAGTTTCAGTTCTGCTTTAGGAAAAACCACCGTACCAATATCCCGACCGTCCATGACAATCCCTTTATCTTTGACCATTTTTTGTTGCTGCTCCACTAATTTAAGTCTAACTTCAGAAATTGTAGAAACCTGACTAACAAAACTTGAGACTTCTAACGTACGAATTTCTTTTTCAACATTAACACCGTTCAAATATACTTCAGCGAAACCCAAAGCTTTATTAAACTTAAAACTGAGTTCAATATTTGGTAACTGATACACGAGGGCTTCTGCATTAAAATCGGTATTGTCAATTAAACCATTTTTCATGGCATAAAATGTTACCGCTCTATACATGGCGCCCGTATCGACATAAACGTAACCCAAATGTTTTGCAAGTTGTTTGGCCACGGTGCTTTTTCCTGTTGATGAAAATCCATCTATGGCAATGGTGATTTTATTCATTTTAATCTTAAAAGTTAAAAGTGTCTAAAGTACTTAAAGTCTTCTAAAGTGAAAAACACTAATCAGTTTAATTATAGTTAAATGAGAAAAACAAACATTTGACTGAGACTGAATACTGGGACTGTTTACTGAATACTAATTTTACTGTAAATCTATTTGCAAACCAAAGAAATTCGAATTTCCGGCACTTGTATATTTGGCGTGCGTATAGCTGAATCTCATTTTACTCATTTTTATGGAAATTCCGGCAGACAACCCTGAAAAATTACGCTGATCTACGATTCTTAATTCTTCGCCTCGCCTAAAATTGTATCCCAGTCTAATATTAAAACCTCCTTCTGGAAATAGTTCTGCTCCCAAAATGGTATGCCTCATGACCTGACCCAAAAACCCAATTTTTTCATCAGACTGATTACCACCTAAATCACTAGTCGCTCTAGCCGGATTTGGTTGTGAAATAGGCCATTTTTGCAAATTCTCCAAGGTCACATGCCAGCGAATAGGGACATTCTCTAAACGTTGGGAAATACCAAAATCTACTTCAAAAGGCAGTGGCTCATTCAAACCAGCATAGGTTGTTATTTGACTCCCTAAATTTCGGATGGCCAATGCCGCATGAAAATCTAAATCCTCATTAATATATATTAATCCTAAATCTACGGCAGCACCAAAGGAACTGTATTGCTCTAACTTGGAAGTAATCAATTTTACATTCGCTCCAAAATAAAAATCTGTGTAGCCCACTTGCATGGCATAACCAAAAGACAAAGCCGTTTCATTTCCTGAAAATGATCCCGTAGAAACACCGTTTTCATCATAGCCATCAAAAGATCCGTAATTAATGTAGGTCATTCCAGCGTGAAAAGTCTGCGTTCGACGATCAATAGTATACGCGTAGGCTGCCGTACCATAACCAATGCCTCCTAAATAACTACTGAAATTTAATGCTAACTGGTTATCCATAGCTACATTTATAGTTGCTGGATTAAATAGCGCCTGTGTCACATCATAATCAACATTGGTGAGCACCTTCCCTCCCAATGCTGCTTGACGTGGCGATGATATCAAGTTCAAAAACTGATAGGTCGCTTCTCCCCCAACCTGAGCTTTGACACCAAGGCTAAAGAGCAAACAAAAAAGAGCAATTATTTTTTTTAGCATATTTACGATACAAAGTAAGTAAATCTATCTTAAAACGTTGGGTGGTATCTTTTATTTTAATTCATAAAAAAACCCCGACAAAAGTCGAGGCTATCTTATATTTTAAAGTCTATAAAGTTTTAGCATTCTTGACCTTTTGGTCCGTCACTGCAATTTTAATCACGTCACTCATATCTGTCACATAATGGAAAGTTAAACCTTTTAAATAATCAGGTTTAATTTCTTCTATATCGCGTCTGTTATCCTCACATAAAAGAATGTCTTTAATTCTGGCACGTTTTGCCGCAAGGATTTTTTCTTTGATACCGCCAACTGGCAACACCTTTCCTCGTAAGGTTATTTCACCAGTCATGGCTAAGCTTTTCTTGACTTTACGTTGGGTAAATAAGGATACCAGCGAGGTTAACATCGTTACACCTGCACTTGGTCCGTCCTTTGGTGTGGCGCCTTCGGGTACGTGAATGTGCACATTATACTTATCAAAAATAGTTGGGTCAATGCCAAATGCGTCGGCATTTGATTTTATGTATTCCATGGCAATGGTTGCCGATTCTTTCATCACCTTTCCAAGATTTCCTGTAATGCTTAGTGTTCCTTTTCCTTTTGATAAAATGGATTCTATGAATAAAATATCACCACCAACACGCGTCCATGCTAAACCAGTGACTACACCGGCAACATTATTATTTTCATATTTATCGCGTTCTAACTTTGGTCCGCCTAAGATTTCAATAACGTCTTCATTGGTTACCTTAATGTTATAATCTTCCTCCATGGCAATGTTTTTTGCAGCAAAACGCACCATTTTAGCGATCTGCTTTTCTAAACCACGCACTCCAGACTCTCTAGTATATCCTTCTACAATTTTCTCTAATTGAGGTTTGTCAATTTTTAAATGCTTTTTTGTTAAACCATGTTCTTTTAATTGCTTTGGTAGCAAATGCCGTTTTGCTATTTCAACCTTTTCTTCAATGGTATAACCCGTCACATTAATAATCTCCATTCTGTCCAACAAGGCTGGCTGAATGGTAGATAAGCTATTTGAGGTAGCAATAAACATAACCTTTGACAAATCATAGCCCATTTCTAAAAAATTATCATGGAACTCACTGTTCTGCTCCGGATCTAAAACCTCTAACATGGCTGATGATGGATCGCCTTGATGCGAATTAACCAGTTTATCAATTTCGTCTAAAACAAACACCGGATTTGAGGTTCCAGCCTTTTTTAAACTTTGGATAATTCGCCCTGGCATAGCACCTATATAGGTTTTCCTATGTCCGCGAATTTCCGCTTCATCACGTAATCCGCCTAGAGATACCCTTACGTACTCTCTACCTAAAGCTTCTGCAATAGACTTTCCTAACGATGTTTTTCCAACTCCAGGAGGGCCGTACAAGCACAAAATGGGCGATTTCATGTCGTTACGCAGTTTTAACACCGCAAGATATTCAATGATTCTTCGCTTAACATCTTCCAAGCCAAAATGATCCCTGTCTAAAATGCGCTTGGCACGTTTTAAATCGAATTTATCCTTGCTGAATTCATTCCATGGCAAATCAAGAATCAATTCTAAATAATTGCGTTGAATGGAATATTCTGAAACCTGAGGATTCATACGTTGTAATTTCCCCACTTCTTTATCAAAATGTTTTTTAACATTAGCATCCCACAACTTCTCACTGGCGCGTGCCTTCATCTCATCAATCTCCTCATCATGACTCACCCCACCAAGCTCTTCTTGGATGGTTTTCATCTGCTGATGTAAAAAATACTCGCGCTGTTGCTGACTCATATCCATCTGCACTTTGGATTGGATATCGTTTTTAAGCTCTAGCTTTTGAAACTCAACATTCATGAGTTTGAGCGTTGCCAAAGCACGACTTTTTAAATCGTTGTTTTCTAATAGCAACTGTTTTTCTGAAACCGATAAATTCATGTTTGACGACACAAAATTTATTAAAAATGAGTTGCTTTCAATATTCTTAATAGCGAAAGAAGCTTCGCTAGGAATATTTGGATTTTCCTTTATAATTTCAAGGGCCAAATCCTTGATAGACTCAATAATAGCCGAAAACTCCTTATTCCTTTTTGCGGGTTTTGCCTCAGGCATTTCGCGTATGGTCGCGTTCATATAGGGCTCTTCAGTGATAACTTCCGCTATCTTAAATCGCTTTTTACCCTGAATAATCACAGTAACGTTGCCATCTGGCATTTTTAGGACTCTTAAAATCCTAGCGACCGTTCCAGTTTCATGAATGTCTTTAACAGACGGATCTTCCACCGTTTCGTCTTTTTGAGCGACGACTCCAATCACCTTATTGCCTTTATTGGCATCGTTAATAAGTTTAATGGATTTATCGCGGCCCGCCGTAATAGGAATAACCACTCCAGGAAATAATACCGTATTTCTTAAAGAAAGAATGGGTAAAGTTTCTGGTAAGGATTCGTTATTTATTTCTTCTTCATCCTCGGGTGTCATTAACGGAATAAGTTCTGAATTCTCATCAAACTCCTGTAATGACAAACTGTCAAGGGTAATAAAATTAGATTTCTTCATATATGTAATTAGGTCAATCTGTCATTAAAACAGATCGAGCTTTATGTTTTTGTGATTAGAATAAATTTTAAAATATTGAAAATCAATGATTTAAACTGAATTACATCTATTGATTTCTTTTATAAATTCAATAGTTATGCCATAACGATTAGTTGTCGCAAAAGTTTAGATTATCGTAATCATCTCTTTTACATCTTCCCTGCCTTTTTCAAAGCAAATAATAATACTATTGGCAATGCCAGCAACCCTATCATCAATAAATTGGTTTGAAGTAACCAGGGCGCCAATAACAATGTTATCGCATAACCGCCAATGGCACCTCCAAAATGTGCATCATGTCCTATATTTCCTATTCGTTTTTTCATGCCGTAAATAGAATAGAGCAAGTACCCAATTCCAAAAACATATGCGGGAATGGGAATAGGAATAAAAAACATGTACAAACTCATTCCTGGCTGTAATAAAATAGCAGCATAAATAACACCCATAACAGCACCACTAGCACCTACCGCACTATAATGATATTCGTCCTTATGAAAATATAAAGACAGCAAACTCCCTAGCAATAAACTCCCGATATAAATGATTATAAAACTAAAACCTCCCAACAAGCCAATAACTACATCAGCAAAAAAGTAAAGTGTAAACATATTAAAAAATAAGTGCGCCGTATCTGCATGTAGAAACCCTGAACTAAATAAACGGATTTGTTCTCCTCTTCGAACGGCACCTACGTTGAATTTATACTTTTCAAAAAAAGCAAAATCACCAAAACCTTTATAAGAGATGATGACATTGGCAGCTATGATTATAATGGTGATCAAATTTAAATTACCCATGTACTTAAAACGTTTAAATTTATTGGAATACCGTTTACCTAGTCAATTTTCTAAAAAAACATCGTTTTCTTATTCAGTAAATTAAATTAGTAACTGGTATAGCATATATTTGTTGCTGCAAATCTAAAATTAATTCATGCAATTTCTAGTTTATATTTTAGTTTATCCATTTTTGTGGCTGATTTCCATCCTTCCATTTAGATTGCTTTATTTGGTTTCCGATTTTCTATATGTACTACTCTACTATATTATAGGCTATAGAAGAAAAGTGGTGACTGGAAATTTGGAATTGGTTTTTCCTGAAAAACCCAAAGCGGAAATCGCTTATATCAGAAAAAAATTCTACAAGCATCTTTGCGATATGTTTTTAGAAATGACCAAAACCATGACCATTTCGAGTGCTTCATTAAAAAAACGGTTTAAAGTTTTAAATCCAGAAGAACTTAAACGTTTAGAAAGCTTAAATAAAAGTGTGCTTCTAATGTACGGCCATTATGCCAGTTGGGAATGGTCTTTAGAACTTCAAAACCATTCGCAACTACAAGGTTATGCGGTTTATAAAAAACTCGCTAACCCGTATTTTGATAAATTGGTTAGAAACATCCGCTCAAAATTTGATACCGCTCTCATTAGTACTAAAGAGATTATTGCTATTATCAAGCAAAATGAAATTGAAAATAAAAAAAGTATTACTGCCTTTTTAAGTGACCAATCACCGCGGCTGAGAAAAGATGTCTATTGGAGTGAGTTTATGGGGGTTAAAGTGCCATGTTTTACAGGCGCTGAACGGCTGGCAAAAAAACTAGATTTAACTATCGCTTATCTAAAAGTGACTAAAGTAAAACGTGGCTTTTATGAAGCTGAAATTATTACACTAGCTGAAAAACCGAAAGCGTATAAAGATTACGAATTAACCGATTTATTTCTTCGTGAAGTGGAAAAACAAATCCATAAAGCACCAGAATATTACTTCTGGACCCACAAACGTTGGAAACATCACGGGAAGTTGAAGGAATAATTTTCTCGTAAACTTTTTATTTTATTTCTGAAAATCTTATTAGCCGATTTTAAGCTTTAGCGATCTCCCCAATCTCTTTAATAAATTTATCGGCCAAATCATCCGCTTCTGTTTGAGATTGCGCTTCGGTATAGATCCTGATAATAGGTTCGGTATTGCTTTTACGTAAATGTACCCAACTCTCTGAAAAATCAATTTTTACACCATCAATGGTTGTTAATTGTTCATTATGGTATATGTCTTCAATGCGCTTTAAAATCCCATCAACATCTAAACCGGGTGTTAACTGAATTTTCTTTTTGCTCATAAAATAATTAGGATAGGTCTTTCTTAATTCGCTAACGCGCATTTGTTTTTCTGCTAAAAGACTTAAAAATAAAGCGACGCCCACCAAAGCATCACGACCATAATGCAGCTCCGGATAAATAATACCACCATTGCCTTCACCACCTATGACCACTTTGTTTTTCTTCATAAGGGCAACAACATTCACTTCTCCTACAGCACTGGCTTCGTAGGTACCGCCATGTCTTTCGGTCACATCCCGTAAGGCTCGTGTAGAACTCATATTGCTTACAGTATTGCCCGGGTTTTTACTTAACACATAATCTGCGCAAGCCACCAAAGTGTATTCTTCTCCAAACATATCACCATTCTCATCCACAAACGCCAAACGGTCTACATCTGGATCTACAACAATACCAAAATCGGCATGTTCTTTCACAACCGTTTTAGATAAATCTGATAAATGCTCTTTTAGAGGTTCTGGATTATGAGGAAATTCGCCATTGGGTTCGCAAAACAATTTTACCGGATGCACATTTAATCGCTCTAATAACAACGGAATGGCAATGCCTCCCGTAGAATTCACACCATCTACAACCACTTTAAACTTGGCTTTTTTAATAGCATCTACACTTACTAGCGGCAAATCTAAAACCTCATCAATATGCAAATCAATGTAAGCTTGATTTTTTGTTATCTTTCCTAAACTATCTACACCTGCAAAACTCATGGCATCACTTTCCGCGATATCTAGGATTTTTGCACCTTCAGCAGCATTTAAAAACTCACCCTTCTCATTTAATAATTTTAAAGCGTTCCATTGTTTCGGATTATGGCTCGCTGTTAAAATAATACCGCCGTCTGCATGTTCCATAGGCACAGCAACTTCCACCGTAGGTGTGGTAGAAAGTCCTAAATCTACAATATCGATACCAAGTCCGACCAGTGTATTCATGACTAAATTCTGAATCATTCCACCAGAAATTCTAGCATCTCTTCCAACGACAACTTTGTAATGTTCCTTTTCACGCTGCGTTTTTAACCAAACACCATAAGCCGATGCGAATTTAACAGCATCTATAGGTGTTAAATTATCGCCTACCGTACCACCGATGGTGCCTCTAATTCCTGAAATTGATTTTATAAGTGTCATGTTATGTGTTATTTTTTAGCAAACCTACATATTTTTTTTAGTTTGTATTTTAATATCATTCAAAATATGTTTAATGGAATAATATTTTGGTTAAAATGCCCTTATGCCATTTGAATTTGTAAATTACACCAATGAATTACTTATCACATATTTATCTTTCTGGCGATAACGAATTGGTTACTATTGGTAATTTTATTGCAGATGGTATTAAAGGAAAGCGTTATAAGAAATATGACAAACACATTCAAATTGGTATTTTATTGCACAGACATATAGACACCTATACCGATGCCCATAAAACCGTTAGAAAAAGCACCAAGCGCTTACATGAAAAGTACGGTCATTATTCTGGGGTTATTGTAGATATTCTATATGATCATTTTTTAGCAAAAAATTGGGATGCCTATTGTGAGACGCCGTTAAGTGAATATGTCGAAACTTTTTATAATTCATTAGAAAATCATTATCACATCCTACCATTACGCATCCAAAAAATGATGCCTTTTATGATTGCCGATAATTGGTTATTAAGTTATGCCTCTATAGAAGGTATAACCAGAGTGTTGGAAGGTATGAATCGCCGTACTAAAAATATTTCTGGAATGAACGAGGCAACTGTAGAATTGCACACCTTTTACAAGGAATTCGAAATAGAATTTACATCGTTTTTCGATGACCTTATAATATCCTCTAAACAAAAATTAACCGAATTAATGAGCTCAAAATCCTTATGAAAAAATCAATTATTCTTCTATTAGCCCTAGTCTTCATATCATGTAAAAGCGCTAATAATAAACCCGAAACCTATGTGCCGGTAAGAGGCTTGGTTACCCAAAATGCCATGGTGGTTTCTGCCAGAAAAGAAGCATCTCAAATTGGTAGTGATATTCTTGAACAAGGTGGCAATGCTTTTGACGCAATGGTGGGTACAGAACTGGCATTGGCTGTGGCTTTTCCTAATGCTGGCAATATTGGCGGTGGCGGTTTTATGATTTACCGAAAAGCAAATGGTGATATGGGGGCTATTGACTATAGGGAAAAGGCGCCGATGGCAGCAACTAAAAACATGTATTTAGATGCTAATGGCCATGTGATTCCAGACATAAGCACCTTAGGTGCTATGGCGGTTGGCGTTCCAGGGACTATAGCTGGCGTTTTTGAGGTTCATAAAAAGTTTGGGTCTTTGCACATTGAAGCTATATTACAGCCAGTCATTGACTTAGCCAATAGAGGAGTTATCGTTACCGAAAAGCAAGTGCAAACTATATCAAGTAAGTACGATGATTTTTCAAAAGCGAATAGAGATACGATTCCTTTTATGATGCCCTGGAAAGCAAATGACACTATTAAATATCCCGCTTTGGCCAAAACCTTGGAACGTATCATGCTTAATGGGCCTGACGAGTTTTACAAAGGTGAGACTGCTAAAATTTTAGCAGGTTTTGTTCAAGGCAATGGGGGCATACTTACAGAAGCCGATTTAGCAAATTACAAAGCCAAATGGCGTACCCCAATTACTTTCTCTTATGACGATTTAAAGATTACATCTATGTCGCCGCCTTCTAGTGGGGGTATTTGTTTAGGACAGATTATGACGATGATCGAACCTTTTCCCTTAGATGAATATGAACACAATTCATTAAAGTACATTCAAGTTCTTACCGAAGCAGAACGTCGTGCCTACGCCGATAGGAGTTTCTTTTTAGGAGATCCTGATTTTGTGACCATTCCTCAAGACACGCTTGTTAGCAAATCTTATTTAAAAGATAGAATGGCTTCATTTTCATTTGACGCAGCAACACCCTCTCATGCATTGTCACACGGTAATATAGCCATTGTTGAGAGCAAGGAAACAACCCATTACTCTATCGTGGACCGTTATGGAAATGCTGTGTCCGCTACCACCACCCTTAATGCAAGTTACGGCTCAAAATTATATTGTTCAGAATTAGGTTTCTTTTTAAACAATCAAATGGACGATTTTAGCAGCAAACCTGGGGAATCCAATATGTATGGACTTATTGGCGCCGAAGCCAACAGTATTTCACCAGAGAAACGCATGTTGAGTTCCATGACACCTACCATTGTAGAAAAAAATGGAGTCCTTTTTATGGTGGTTGGAACACCAGGTGGCTCAACTATAATTACTTCAGTTTTACAAACCATCTTAAATGTGCATGAGTTTAATATGACCATGCAAGACGCTGTAAACGCCTCAAGATTTCATCACCAATGGCTTCCAGACCGTATTCTAATGGAACCCAATTCGTTTAATGAAAAAACCATTAAAGCCTTAAAAAAATTAGGCTATAAAATAAATGAAGACATAGCACCTATAATTGGCAAGGTCGATGGAATACTTGTTTTAAAGGACAACACGTTAGAGGGTGGTGCAGATTATCGAGGGGATGATACAGCCATCGGTTTTTAGAACGTTTCCTTTATTAAACCAATCCTATTTAATAATTTAGACCTCAATTTAAAGAACGTGAATGTCCTCAAACTTCATCATTTTTAAAATATGAAATCAAAAAAAATTATTAAAATAGTAGTCGGTGTTATTATATTTTTAACACTACCAAGTCTGCTTTTTTATGGTTTCATGTATTATAAGTATAATGAACACCTGCCCGAAGGCGTTCAAGGAGAACAAGCAGATGCATTGGCCTATAGCATGCTAGAAGCGCTTAATTATGATGCTTATACAAAAACGAATTATATTGAATGGAGTTTTAAAAAACGGCATCATTATAAATGGGATAAATTAAAAAATGCCTGTGAAGTCTATTGGAAAGAATATAAAGTAAATCTAGACTTGAACGATTATTCCCAAAGCAAAGCCTATGTGCATAGTTTTAAAGTAGACAGTGAACTCGCTGATGAACTTATAGAAAAAGCCATTGGTTATTTCAATAACGATTCATTTTGGTTGGTAGCTCCTTATAAGGTTTTTGATGAAGGCGTTGAACGCCGAATAGTTAATTTAGATAATAATGAAAAGGGCTTACTCATAACATACACTTCGGGAGGTTCTACACCTGGAGACTCTTATTTATGGTTGTTAGATGAATCTAAAAAACCCAAAGCCTTTAAAATGTGGACCTCTATTTTACCAATTGCTGGGCTAGAAGCGAGTTGGAGCGATTGGGTTGTTACAGAAAGTGGTGCCTATCTCCCTACCTTTCATAAATTGTTGTTTATTGGATTAGAAATTGAGCATATTAAGGGCGAAAAATAAATAAGCCGTACAGCAAATTTCTCATTGTACATTGAGGTAATTCTCATAAAAAATCATTAAATTTATTTTCTAAATTTTGAAATCAAAGCCTAAGTGTAATTAAAATTATTGATTTATGAAAACGCTGACTTTAATACTATTCTTTTGCATTAATTATGTAGTTGCAAGTAATACTGAAGCACTAACTCAAGACCTTCCTGAAATTGGGGATGTACTGATAATCAATAAACCATCTGGACATATTTTCAATCATATCTCATTTCCACGATTAAATTTCATTGTAAAAAGAGGCGGTTTGGCAAGCTATAAAACGGTGCTTGGGAATCAAGTTATTGTCAAAGATGTAATAATTGAAGATAATGATGTGGTGTATGTTGTATTAGAAAGAAAAAAAGGAAAGAAATTTTTTGGCTTTCTACAACACGTAAAAGCAGATTATAGCAAATCTCTAGATTCTGGTGAAATCTACATTCCGAAGGGTTCCTAATTACTTCAGCTATTTGATTAGCATTTTAATTCTAAATAAGACTTCGCAACAAATTATCATCTAAAATCGTACCTTTGCACTTTTGCAAATTTATGAGTCAATTTGAGGATTTTATTGAAGTAAAAGGTGCCCGTGTTCACAATTTAAAAAACATTGATGTATCCATTCCGCGTGAGAAACTTGTCGTTATTACGGGACTCTCTGGCAGTGGAAAGTCTTCTTTGGCATTTGATACCATTTATGCCGAAGGGCAACGTCGTTATATTGAAACTTTTTCTTCTTACGCCAGACAATTTCTAGGAGGTCTAGAGCGACCGGATGTTGATAAGATTGACGGACTATCTCCTGTTATTGCCATAGAGCAAAAAACAACGAGCAAATCGCCACGTTCTACCGTTGGCACGATTACCGAAATTTACGATTTCATGCGTTTGCTATTTGCCCGTGCCAGTGATGCCTATAGTTACAACACAGGTGATAAAATGGTAAGTTATAGTGATGAGCAAATCAAAGCACTTATCAAAACTGATTTTAAAGGAAAACGCATCAATATCCTAGCGCCTGTAGTACGATCCCGAAAAGGGCACTACCGTGAATTATTCGAACAAATTGCAAAACAGGGCTTTGTAAAAGTACGTACCGATGGAGATATTAGAGACCTTGTAAAAGGCATGAAATTAGACCGGTACAAAACACATGATATAGAAATTGTTATAGACAGACTAGTTATAGATCATACCGATGATAATGATAAAAGGCTAACAGAATCCATAAACACAGCCATGTACCATGGTGAGGATGTGCTTTTAGTAATAGATCAAGATACCAGTGAAACCCGGTATTTTAGTAGAAGTTTAATGTGTCCTACTTCAGGAATTTCATATCCCAATCCAGAACCAAACAATTTCTCATTCAATTCACCAAAAGGCGCCTGCGCTAATTGTAATGGTATTGGGGAATTGTATCAGGTCAATGAAAATAAAATTGTCCCAGATAGTACGCTGTCCATTAAAACCGGAGCACTAGCGCCTCACGGTCCAGAAAAAAATAGTTGGATTTTTAAGCAGTTTGAAACCATTGCGCAACGCTTCGATTTTAAATTATCTGATGCATACAAGGATATTCCCGAAGAAGCTAAACACATGATTCTATATGGTGGCAACGAGAAGTTTTCTGTTGAAAGTAAAACTTTAGGGGTTACCCGAGATTATAAAATCGATTTTGAGGGTGTTGCCAATTTTATAGAAAATCAATATAAAACGGCAGATTCAACATCGTTGAAACGTTGGGCCAAAGCCTATATGGATAAAATTACTTGTCCTGTTTGTGAAGGCTCAAGATTAAAAAAAGAATCGCTGTATTTCAAAATAAACAATAAAAATATTGCTGAACTCGCTTCAGCGGATATTATAGAATTATCGGCGTGGTTTAATGCCTTGCACGAACACTTATCTGATAAACAATTCAAAATTGCAGAAGAAGTCATTAAGGAAATCAAATCGAGGTTGCAGTTCTTGCTGGATGTTGGTTTGGATTATTTGTCAATCAGTAGAAGTTCAAAATCCTTATCTGGCGGTGAAGCACAACGTATCCGTCTGGCCACTCAAATTGGTTCACAATTGGTTGGGGTGCTCTATATTTTAGATGAACCGAGTATCGGTTTGCATCAACGGGACAACGAAAAACTTATTAACTCCTTATTGGCATTGCGTGACATAGGAAATTCTGTCATTGTGGTCGAGCATGATAAAGACATGATTGAACGTGCAGATTATGTGATTGACATTGGCCCTAAAGCAGGTAAATATGGTGGTGAAATTATTAGTATTGGCACACCCGAAGAGTTAAAAGAACACGATACCTTAACCGCAGATTATTTAAACGGAAATAAAGCCATTGAAATCCCTGAAAAACGCAGAAAAGGAAATGGCAAAAAATTAATTCTAAAAGGCTGTACTGGGAACAACTTAAAAAATGTTTCGGTGGAATTTCCTTTGGGTAAAATGATTGGTGTTACAGGGGTATCCGGTAGCGGTAAATCGACCTTAATCAACGAAACCCTCTACCCTATTTTAAATGCTTATTATTTTAATGGTGTTAAAATACCTATGCCTTATAAAAGCATTAAAGGCTTAGATCACATTGATAAGGTCATTGATATTAACCAATCGCCTATTGGGAGAACACCTAGAAGTAACCCGGTGACATATACAGGCACGTTTAGCGAAATTAGAGCCTTGTATGCCAAAATACCTGAAGCCATGATACGCGGTTACAAAGCCGGTCGCTTTAGTTTTAATGTTAAAGGTGGGCGTTGTGAAACCTGCAGAGGTGGCGGTCTTCGAGTCATCGAAATGAATTTCCTTCCAGATGTCTATGTAGAGTGTGAAACCTGCCAAGGTAAACGCTTTAATAGAGAAACTTTAGAAATTCGTTATAAAGGAAAATCAATTAGTGATGTCCTAAACATGACTATTAATGAGGCCGTAAGCTTCTTTGAGCATATTCCAAAAATATTCAACAAACTAAAAACCATAAAAGACGTTGGTTTAGGGTATATAACCTTAGGGCAACAAAGTACGACGCTCTCTGGTGGTGAAGCCCAACGTATTAAATTGGCTACGGAGTTAAGTAAACGTGATACTGGGAATACTTTTTATATTCTAGATGAACCTACAACCGGTTTGCATTTTGAGGACATTAGGGTGCTCATGCTTGTTCTAAATAAGCTTGTAAATAAAGGAAATACGGTGGTTATTATAGAACATAATTTAGATGTTATTAAAACCGTAGATCATATAATCGATATCGGTTACGAGGGAGGCAAAGGCGGTGGCGAAGTTATTGTTGTGGGTACTCCAGAACAAGTGCTAAAACACCAAGGAAGCTATACTGCCAAGTATCTTCGAAAAGAATTTGATTAACAACCCCTGAAGACATGAGCAATTGTGTCCAATCCATATCAATGTTAGCCCATATGCAATTAAAAGTGTGTAGTTCAAATACTTTTTGTATATTTATTCTATAACTAATAAACTATTACATTATGAAAAGTATTCTTTGGCTTGTTGCCGTAATTTGTATTATCGTTTGGTTGCTAGGTTTGCTTGGTATTATACCAGGTATAGGAACTGGCGGTTTAATTCATATTCTTTTAGTTATCGCAATTATCGTGATACTATACAATATTATTAGCGGGCGCAAGGTCCTGTAGAAATTAAGCATATTTTATATACTAAGGTGAGCCATTATGGCTCACCTTATTTTTGTTATACCTATTATAGAATCTATTGTTTTTAGTTGCGCATACTTCAAAATCTCTTACATTTACTTCTATAAAATAACATATTAATATATTTGAATTCAGATGAGAAAAGAACAACACCATAAAGGTTGGAATGAAATTAAAACGAATGACTCTTGGGCCATTTTCAAAATCATGGGTGAATTTGTAAACGGATACGAAAAACTTAGTAAAATTGGGCCTTGTGTTTCTATATTTGGCTCTGCTAGAACAAAGCCTGACAATGAGTATTATCAATTAGCTGAAAAAATAGCGCGACGTATTGTAGAATCTGGCTATGGTGTTATTACAGGCGGAGGGCCTGGGATAATGGAAGCTGGAAACAAAGGCGCACATCTTGGTGGTGGAACCTCGGTAGGTTTAAATATTGAATTGCCTTTCGAGCAACACGACAACCCTTATATAGACCATGACAAGAGCTTGGATTTTGATTATTTTTTTGTTAGAAAAGTGATGTTTGTGAAATACTCTCAAGGCTTTGTGGTCATGCCTGGAGGTTTTGGAACGCTGGACGAATTGTTTGAAGCCATAACACTCATCCAAACCCATAAAATTGAAAAATTCCCAATTATTTTAGTGGGTACTCATTTCTGGAAAGATCTCATGGGATGGGTGAAAAAGACACTTTTAGACACTTTTGAAAATATAAGTACAAAAGATTTAGACCTTATCCATTTGGTAGATACCGAAGATGAGGTCATTCATATTCTTGATGCTTTTTATGGCGATTCAGATTTAAGTCCAAATTTCTAAATACTAGATACATCAAAATTTACGTTAAAATTAGACCACTTCAAATGATTGTCGCTATAAGCCATCATTTGTAACGGTCTATTTTACTATATTGCAGCGCCTTAAATTATTAACCTTTAATGTTTTTTACAGATTGAAATTACCCTACATAAGTTTAGTGATCTCTTTATTTGCCTGCTTCATAAGCTTTAGTCAAAATAAAATTGACCTTAAGGCATCTTTTGATATAGCGCAAAGGCAAATTTCAATCTCCCAAAACATCCAATATCAAAACACTTCAAAAGATGAATTAAAAACTATTTATCTCAACGATTGGAATAATAGTTATTCAACAAAAAAAACACCGCTAGCGATACGGATAGCTGATGAATATAATAATGATTTTCATTTGGCAAAAAATGAAGAGCGCGGGTATTCAGTAATAACTTCAATGAAACAGAATGGTCGAGATTTAACTTTTGAACAAGTTAAAAATCAAATTGACGTTATTAAAGTTGAATTGAACAAACCGCTTAAGCCTGGGGAGTTTTACAATATTGATTTGTCTTATTTAGTTCACATACCTAGTGATAAATTCACCAATTATGGTATTTCCAAAACTGGGGAAGTCAACTTAAGATACTGGTACATCACCCCTGCCGTTTATGATGGTGAGTGGCAATATTTTAGCAATAAAGCTTTAGATGATCTATACATCCCTCCTGCCCAGCTCAAACTGGAAATTGAGTATCCTCTAGACTATTTACTAACTTCAGAACTTAATATAAGTAAAATAACACAATTACATGAAAGTCAAATTGTTACCCTTGAAGGAGAAAATAGAATTAACAACAAACTCTTTCTTAATAAAATACCAAAATTCAACACGATTCAAACTGGTGACTTTTCATTAATTTCAAGTATAGACGATGAAGGTTTGGAGCTTATTGATAAAGTGTTAATCACTGAGAAAGTTATCAATTTCATTAACGAGAATTTTGGAGATTACCCGCATAAAAAACTGGTGTTAAGTGATATAGATTATAATAAAGATCCTATGTACGGACTAAACTTTTTACCAAGTTTCATAAAACCTTACCCAAATCATTTTCAGTATGAATTAAAACTTTTAAAAATTGCACTTCACAATTATTTAGAGAATACGCTATTTATTAACCCCAGAAAGGAACAATGGCTAATAGATGGCATTCAAATTTTTTATCTCATGAATTATGTTGATGAGCACTATCCAAACATGAAGTTTCTTGGCTCTATAGCGAGTTTTTGGGGCGTACGGTCTTTTCATGCCGCAGACATGGATTTTAATGATAAATATGTGTTAGCGTTTATGCTCATGGCACGAACCAACAGAGATCAGGTGTTGACCATGCAAAAAGATTCTCTATTAAAGTTTAATAAAAATATTGCCAATAAATATAAAGCAGGTGTTGGTCTGAAATATCTTGATGATTTTATTAATAGTCAGGTTCTAGAAACAAGCATAGAATCGTTTTTAGCCGAAAATAAATTAAAGCAGACTTCGGTTAAAGATTTTGAAACGTATTTAAAAACTCAAACAGATAAAGATATCGATTGGTTTTTTGAGGACTACTTGACTACCAGAAAAAAAATCGATTTCAAAATTAAAAGAGTTCATAAAACGGAAGACTCCATCACATTAACCATTAAAAACAAACGGGATAACAGCATGCCTGTTTCTCTATATACACTCCATAATGACAGTGTGATTTCAAAACGTTGGATTGAAAATATCACCAACACTAAAACCATTACTATCCCTAGAGATAGCGCCAATAAACTTGTGCTAAATTATAATAAAGTTATTCCAGAGGTAAATATTAGAGACAACTGGAAATCGTTAAAGGGGTTCTTTTTTAATAATAAACCGCTTCAGCTTAGGCTATTCAAGGATATTGAAGACCCTTATTACAATCAGGTGTTTTTTATGCCAACTGCTGAATTTAATAATATCTATGATGGATTCACACTTGGGGTAAGGGCCTATAACAAGACCGTATTAAGAAAATTATTTAATTATAAAATCGAACCACAATATTCATTCAAATCCAAATCGTTAACAGGATCTGCTTCAGCTACCATGACGCATTATTTAGACAGTGGCCTTTACTCAATAAACTATGGTTTAGGTGCTGGCTATACCTCGTATGCAGAGGGGTTATTTGTTAGACAGCTAACCCCAACCTTAGCACTTCAATTTAGGGAGAAAGATGATTTTAGATCCAATAAAAGAAAGTCCTTGGTTTTAAGATATATTGATATCCAAAGGGATGAAGACGTTAACAATATTATAAACAGTACCGAACCCAACTACAGTGTTTTTAATTTAAGATATATCCATTCTAATGATAATTTAATAAATTTCAAAAAATGGTATACAGATTTCCAAATTGCTAAAACATTCTCCAAAGCTTCATTCAATTATGAATACAGGCGTTTATTTGAAAGCAACAGGCAATTAAACCTTCGATTTTTTGCAGGTACTTTTATTAAAAACAACAATGAAGCTGGGTCAGATTATTTTAGTTTTGCACTAGACAGACCTACAGATTATTTATTTGATTATAACTATTTAGGAAGGTCTGAAGCCTCTGGAATATTCAGTCAGCAATATATTGATGCTGAAGGCGGTTTTAAATCAAAATTGGAAACACCGTTTGCGAACCAATGGATTACTACGTTCAACGCGAGTACCACACTTTGGAGATACATCTTGGCTTATGGTGACATTGGGCTTGTTAAGAATAGATTTAATAGTCCGAAATTTGTGTACGATTCGGGTATAAGAGTAGATTTGGTGACCGATTATTTTGAAATCTATTTCCCCCTATATTCTAATCTAGGGTGGGAAATGGGTTTGCCGCATTATGATGAACGCATAAGATTTAAGTTTACACTAGACCCACAATCCCTTTTGGGCCTATTTAGAAGACGTTGGTTCTAAAACGTTAATTATTTAACTTTTTATTTGAATTAATTAATTTTAAGTGCGTAATATTCAATATTTGATGTAATTTTATTGTTATTTTACGAATATCATAATTATATACCCATTCTATTAATTGTAAAACCCATTAACTTTAATTACTTTTGCAAATATAAAAGCATTAAAGTATGCAAGTAATTCCAGATTTGAAAAGCAAAGTGTCATTTGAAGATTTCAAGAAAGAAGTCTTAAGTGATTATCAACTTGCAGTAAGAAGTCGCGAGTGTAGCCTATTGGGTCGACGTGAGGTTCTTACAGGTAAGGCAAAGTTTGGAATTTTTGGAGATGGCAAAGAAGTGCCGCAACTCGCTATGGCAAAAGCCTTTAAAAAAGGTGATTTCCGTTCAGGATATTATCGTGATCAAACCTTTATGATGGCCATTGGAGCACTTACTATGGAACAGTTCTTTGCTGGTTTATATGCCAATATCAATTTAGATCAAGAACCTATGTCTGCTGGTCGTCAAATGGGCGGACATTTTACAACGCATAGTTTAGATGATAGTGGTAACTGGAAAGATCTCACAAAGCAATATAACTCTAGTGCAGACATATCCCCTACTGCGGGACAAATGCCGAGGTTATTAGGTTTGGCACAAGCTTCAAAAATTTATAGAAACGTTAAAGGCATTGATGCTACTAATTTTTCAGAAAATGGTAATGAAGTCGCATGGGGAACTATTGGAAATGCCAGTACAAGTGAAGGACTATTTTTTGAGACCATAAATGCTGCGGGTGTTTTACAGGTGCCTATGGTGGTTAGTGTCTGGGATGACGAATATGGCATATCGGTGCACGCTAGACATCAAACTACAAAAGAAAACATATCAGAAATCCTAAAAGGTTTCCAAAGAGACGACCAGAATAAAGGTTACGAAATTCTACGCGTAAAAGGCTGGGATTACGCCAATTTAATTGAAACCTATCAGGAAGCTTCTGCCATAGCCAGAGAAGAACATGTACCTGTACTTATTCACGTATCAGAATTAACACAGCCTCAAGGCCACTCGACATCAGGTTCTCATGAGCGTTATAAAGATAGAGCGCGTCTAGAGTGGGAAAGTGAAAACGATTGTAATTTAAAAATGCGTGAGTGGATCATTGAAAGCAATATTGCCACAAATGAAGATTTAACTGGTTTTGAAAGAACTATAAAGCGTGAAGTTAGAGAAGCTAAAAAAAATGCTTGGATAAAATTTCTAAAACCCATTCAACGCGAACAGCAAGAACTTATAGCCTTATTGGAAAATGTAGCGCAGTCTAGCATTAACAAAGTGTTTATTGCAAAAATAAAGACTGATATCGAAAAAATTGACGAACCAACGCGACGTGATTTATTATCAAATGCTAGAAAAGTTTTAAGATATACTTTAGGTGAAGATTCCAAAGAGAAGGATCAGCTAAGTGACTGGATTACTAACATTTTTAAAAATGTACAACCCCATTTTAGCTCACACCTCTATTCACAAACAAGTAAATCGAGCACCTTAATTAAAGAAGTGAAACCTACCTACGATAATGATGCCGCTCAAGTAGACGGTCGCATTATTTTGCGTGATAATTTTGATGCCATTTTCAATAATTATCCAGAAGCCCTAATTTTTGGAGAAGACACCGGTAATATTGGTGATGTTAATCAAGGCTTAGAAGGTTTACAAGAAAAATACGGAGAATTACGTGTAGCGGACACAGGAATTCGTGAGGCCACTATTGCTGGCCAAGGTATTGGAATGGCGATGCGTGGTCTACGCCCCATTGCCGAAATTCAATATTTGGATTATATACTTTACGCCTTGCAGATTATTAGTGATGATTTGGCTACGCTTCATTATAGAACCAAAGGGAAACAAAAAGCACCGCTTATTCTTAGAACTCGCGGGCACAGATTAGAAGGTATTTGGCACTCTGGATCTCAAATGGGAGGTGTTTTAAACTTGGTAAGAGGTGTAAACGTTTTAGTTCCTAGAAATATGATCAAAGCGGCAGGTTTTTACAACACGCTTTTATTAGGTGATGATCCAGCTATAGTTGTAGAATGTCTTAATGGCTATAGATTGAAGGAAAAAATGCCTAATAATCTAAGTGCTATCAAAACACCTATTGGTGTTGTTGAAACGGTGAAGGAAGGTACAGACATCACTTTGGTATCCTATGGTTCTACCTTAAGAATAATACAAGAGGTGGCTATGGAATTATTAGCTGTTGGCATTGATGCAGAAGTTATAGATGTACAGTCATTATTACCTTTTGATATTAATCATGATATTGTTAAAAGCGTCGCAAAAACGAATCGCTTAATGGTTATTGATGAAGATGTGCCAGGAGGTGCTTCTGCATACATATTAAATGAGATTCTAAATACGCAAAATGGATACCAGTATTTAGATGGACAACCTAAAACATTAACTGCAAAAGCTCACAGACCGGCATATGGGAACGATGGTGATTATTTCTCAAAACCTTCGGCTGAAGATATTTTTGAGGCTGTTTACGGTGTGATGCACGAATTGAGTCCTATTGATTTTCCAAAGCTGAGATAATGATTCTATTTTTAGATTTCTAAATGAGACCAGTAAAATTATTATATTAATTACAAGAATAAACCAATAAAAACCATGACAGCAGTTATGGTTTTTTTATATTTATAAGCGAATCAAAAACAGACTATGAAAGCCGTATCATTACGAGAGATTAGACAAGAATTAAACACGCTTTCATCTTCTGAAATTCAGGAACTTTGCTTAAAGCTTTCACGATTTAAGAAAGAGAATAAAGAACTGCTCACCTATCTCTTGTTTGAGTCTCAAGACGAAGAAGGGTACATTGACAGCATCAAGATTCATATGGACGCGCAGTTTGAAACTATAAATACAAATAGCTACTTTTATATTAGAAAAAGTATGCGCAAGATTTTAAGGGAGACAAAAAAGTTTATTCGATATTCAAAAAAGAAAGAAACCGAAGCTGAACTTCTCCTCTATTTTTGCACTAAGTTGAAAGATTTTAAACCAAGTATAAAAAGAAGCGCACAACTGCAAAACATGTACAATCGGCAAATTTTATTGGTCAAAAAAATCATCACAACGTTTCATGAAGATTTACAATATGACTATCAACTTATCCTAGAAAATTTAGAAGCTTAAATTTATCAATTATGTATAAAAAAACATGTTTAATACTTTTCATATTAACAGTGACTTTTAGCTGTAAAAAAAGTGATACCGACCGATTCTCCCCAAAAAATTTCGATGGGGATATTCTTGCTATAGAAAATGGATTATTACCAGCCATGGTTCTTAAAGGTGAAAAAATACTACACTTTTCATTAACGGAGCAGATGGAATTACATAAAGTTCCTGGTGTAAGTATTGCAGTAGTAGATAATGGCGAGCTGGTTGTAGCTAAAGGTTATGGTATGGCGAATACGACGACCAAAACGGAAGTAGATGTTAATACTTTATTTCAAGCAGCATCTATAAGCAAACTCATTACGGCGCTTGCGGTATTGAAATTGATGGAAGATGGTCATGTCAATTTAGATACAGATGTGAACACTTATTTGAAGTCGTGGAAGGTTCCAGAAAATAAATTTACAACGAACCAAAAGGTAACTCTTAGACGATTATTAACACACTCCGCTGGGGTTACTGTTCATGGATTTCCAGGATATAAAAGAACAGATGCGTTTCCATCGACCCTCGAAGTTCTCAATGGTGAAGGCAATACTGATAAAATTAAAGTAGATACCATCCCGGGCATGATAGCAAGATATTCTGGTGGCGGTTATACCATTATACAACAAGTTATTGAAGATATAAGCGAAACTAAGTTTGAGGATTATATGGAAGCTAATATTCTTACCCCATTGGGAATGACCAACAGTACGTTCAAGCAACCTTTGCCCAAAGGTTTATTCGATCAAGCCAGTGCTGCCTACGATGACGAAGGCAATATATTAGATGGATATTGGCATAATTATCCAGAAAAAGCAGCCGCAGGGCTTTGGACAACCCCTATAGATTTAGCAAAATATACAGTTGCTATTCAAGATATTATGCAAGGCGATGAAGACGGATTATTACAACCTGAGACTGTAAAACAAATGCTTTCAAAAGGGAAATTTCAACACGGATTGGGACCAGGCATTGCTAAAGAGGCTGATTCTTTAATTTTTAAGCATGGTGGTAAAAATGCAGGTTTTACAAACAGGCTAGTTGCCTTTGCTAATAAAGGACAAGCGTTAATAATCATGACGAATGGAGATAACGGAGGACGCCTATTAAGTGATATTGAACGTGCGGTTTCTAAGCATTTCAATTGGAACTTAAACAAAACCAAAGTGATTGACCCCGTACCTTTATCACAAGAATACCTGGAAAGATTAACAGGGACTTATAAATATATTAAGCCCGTTGAACGAGTTGGCGGCGATTATATCGTAAAGGCCAGAATTGAACACAATAACCTTGCGGTTTTTGACATACCCGATAACGAAGATTTTCACTTTGTCGCTACAGACTCCTTAAAATTTATTGATATTGAAAAGAATGAACATATTAATTTTAAGAAAGCAGATAGTACATATACCTTATGGTGGGATAATCAATTTGAATTCAAAAAGATTGAAGACAACTAATTGATTTATAAAGCCAATTGTTTAAGTGTTTCGGCACGTTGGATTTTACCAGAATTGGTTTCAACGAATTTACGAATCGTATAAATTTCTTTTGGTATTTCGTATTTATCCAAGTCTGAAAAAATAGCAGGATCAATCTCATTCTTTTCACCTTCGACCACCAGTATGGCTTTGTTACCTAATAGGTCATCTTTTTCAGAAGCAACAAAAAACCGTTGCTCAATGTGATTTTGAAGTTTTGTTTCAATGCCTTCAGGAAACAATTTCACGCCCCCTGAATTTATAACATTATCATAGCGCCCCAACCAATCAAATGCCTCATCAGAATGGATTGTAACAACATCGTTAGTCACTAAGGTTTCATCTAAAAGCTTAGGCGCTTCAATAACCAAGCACCCCCTTCTGTCTTGAGATATCTTGATATTTGGCAATACTTTAAAAGGAGCTTTACCCACGTGCTGGCCTGCTTCGAAATGATTTAGTCGTCTAGCGGCGATATGCGTTATGGTTTCAGTCATTCCATAAGTTTCAAAAGCAACCGTCGGTATATCTTGTAAACTCTCTATTAGGCTTTTAGGTACTGATGTGCCACCAATAATGAGCGTATCAATCTGACTGAGATTAGAAAAAACATTTTGGGCTTGCATCGGAATCATAGCGCAAAAACGATAATGCATATTGGGTTTTATTTGAGGGTACATTGTGGGTGCAATAATATCTAATTCCAGACCCAAAATCATAGCTCTAATAAGCATCATTTTCCCTGCAATAAAGTTAGATGGCAGACAATGCAAAGCAGAATCACCCGGTTCCAATTTAAAAAAATCGCCTGTAGCAATGGCAGAATTCGCCATAGCTTGCTTAAAAAGTGTAATCGTTTTGGGTTTGCCTGTAGAGCCAGACGTATTAACTTTTATAAATGGTTTATGATCTAACCAATCCAATAAAAAATTACCAATACCTTGTTCAAACGGCTCGCCTTCCTTTACATAACTATAGGCCACTTCCATGACATCATTATAGGAATAATGTATGCTGTTCAATTTAAAACGATTATGTACTTTATTGAAATCTGGTATCATAACTATTCTGTAATTTTATAATTTTCTATTCTTGGATCCTCAACTCGGCCGAATAATTTATCTTTCCAATTGTTCCAATTATACTTCTTTGACAAAATGAATAACAGGATTGGAAACACAATAAATACCGGCATAAAAATTTCAGTAAAACCCATTTCGGTAGGATCGGACATGTCCTTTAATATAGAATGCGTTTGAAATGCGGTCCAATCGGCAGTTACTAAAAGCGCGGTAAAGAGGTTATTGGCCGCATGAAACCCTAATGCCAACTCCATACCGTCATCCATTAATGTCATAATTCCTAAAAACAAGCCGGTTCCTATATAATAAATCATAATGACATTCCCCAATTTATCCACTTCTGGATTGGCAATATGCAGTAACCCAAAAACCACGGAAGTCGTTATTAATGGAAGCCACTTATTCTTAAAAATCACTCCAAGTCCTTGCATTAAATAACCCCTAAATAGATATTCTTCAAAACTGGTTTGTAAAGGGACTAAAATAATAGCGATAACGCAGAGAATTAAAAAAGGGGCTAAATTAAAATTGATCACATAATCACTAGGAGACAAAACATAATCGAGTATTATAAAACCGCTTGAAAGGAGTCCCCATAGTATAAATATAAACCAAAAACGTTTCCAATCTATTTTTGGCCTCGATGTTGTTAGATGTGTAATACTCTGTTTGTGAATTGTTTTAACGACTATAAATAGCCCAACTAAACCCACAGCAAACGACAGGAGCATCAAAAATAAATTGAGGTTAGGTTCTAACAAGGACATCATTGTAGATTCATCTAAATTATCAAAACCATCTCCATCTTTATAAGCTTTCATAAACACTGCTACAGTGAAGGGGATTTGCCCTAAAACTACAGCTATAAAAATGATAATAATTCCAACGACATACCGCCACCAATTGTGTAAAACATTAAATGCTTGAGCTATATACATATACTATAATTTGCTTTTTATTAATTTTGGCATGAAATTAAATATTAAAACGAAACCTTAAAGTTTCATGTTTTCTATATTCCAAGCTCTTTCTTTTTCGTAACGCAATGTACCATTTTTAACTAAAAGTGGCGAATCAAAATTGTTGCTAAATAAACTTCCAGTACCTAGACCCTGTGGTAAATTGCTATGCTTGGTAAATGTATATTGGGCAATGGCATTTAAGCCAATATTACTTTCTAAAGCACTTGTTATCCACCAACCAACATGAAGTTTTTCTGCTTCCTTAATCCAAGTATCACTACCATAAAAGCCCCCTATTAAACTTGGTTTTAAAATGATATATTGCGGATTTATAGTTTGTAGTAATTTCTGTTTTTTTGTTACAGAATACACCCCTATTAATTCTTCATCTAAAGCGATAGGCAATGGTGAAATGCCACACAATTTTGCCATTTCATGAACCTGTCCTTGTTTTATAGGTTGCTCAATAGAATGTAAATCGAGCTCTGCTAAGATTTTCAATTTATCTAAAGCTTCAGATACTGAAAAAGCACCATTGGCATCTACGCGTAATTCAATATCTTTTGAAGAAAAATCATTACGAATAGATTTAATTAATGCTACTTCTTTTTTAAAATCAATAGCCCCTATTTTCATTTTAATGCATGTAAAACCAGAACTGATCTTTTCCTCAATCTGCTGCTTCATAAATGATTCACTTCCCATCCAAATAAGACCGTTAATAGGAATTACGGCATTATTGATAGTAAACTTTGAAGGAAACAATTCAAACAGATTAGTGCTTTGTAAAGACAATAAAGCCATTTCTAATCCGAACTGAATACTTGGAAATTCTTCTAATTCGCCTAATAAAAAATTAAGGCTCAGGTTAATATTATTACAAACCCATTTGAGTTTGTCTTCATAATCTGGCCTGTCATCAATAGATAATCCCCTAAAAAGTCCACATTCACCAATGCCACGTTTACCATTTGATTCTAAAATAAGAAACCAGGTTTCCTTGGTTTTTAAAATTCCACGGGATGTTCCGCTAGCTTGTTTAAAATTGAGAAGGTATTTTTTGTAAGAGGCAGTAGTCATTTAAAGTTCTATATAATCGCCTATGCCCAAAAGCATTAAATCTTTGTTTTTTTGGAAGAATTTCCGCTTCGCCACTTCATGGTCAATTTCAATATATCCAAAGGTATCAAAGTGGTATCCTAAAATTTTATCGCACTCAATAAAGTCACTTGCTAAAATGGCATCATCAATCCCCATGGTAAAATTATCGCCTATAGGTAAAATAGCCAAATCGAGGGTGGTTTGCATGGGGATTAATTTCATATCAAAAGTCAAGGCTGTATCACCTGCTATATAAACATTTTTGTGTTCGCCTTCTATAACAAACCCACCAGGTTGTCCACCATAACTACCATTTGGAAACGATGACGTATGGATAGCATTGACATATTTCACATTTCCAAATTCAAAGTCCCATTGACCACCATGATTCATAGGGTGTCCTTCTATTCCTAATTTTTCGTAATAGCCCACAATTTCATAATTAGAAATCACCACTGCTCCCGTACGTTTAGCGATAGCTTCAACATCTAAAATATGATCTTGATGTGCATGGGTAACCAAAATATAATCGGCTTCCAAAGTTTCAATATTTATATGCGATGCTTTTTCATTACCCGTAATAAATGGATCTACAAGAATATTTACATCATCTACTGTTATTCCTAAACTGGCGTGTCCGTAAAATGTAATTTTCATAATTATAAATTTAATGATGTGTTAGAGTATATGTCCGATACCCAATAAAATGGATAAGAGCACGGTTGTTAAGGCTAGTTTTTTGAGTTCAGGGTCTAATAATTGGGGTATTTCATTCTTATTCACCTTAAAAATATGAATAATTAACGGGATATACGCTATCATAAATATGAGATTATATGGCAATGTATAGTATAAAACACCAAATAATGCAGATATTACAATAGCCAATACAACGAGCCCTATGTGATACATTTTGACTTTCTCTGCTCCCAACTTTACAGCTAAGGTGATTTTATTCGATTTTTTATCAGAAATCATATCCCGCATATTATTTAAATTCAACACGGCAGCGCTTAAAAGCCCGATAGTACAAGCAGGTAAAATAGTGACATGATCCATAGCTTTTGCATAAAGCACATAACAGCCCATGGTACTAATCAGTCCGAAAAAAACAAATACAAAGACATCGCCCAAACCTTTATAACCATAGGCATTAGTTCCTACGGTATATCGTATTGCGGCCACGACAGACGCAATTCCTAAAATAAAAAAAAGTAATGTTAAAAAGAAGTGTTTCACACCAAAAGCGGAAAAAATAAGAAAAAAGGATAAACCAATAGAAATTAGAATATTAATTTTTATGGCATTAAACATTTGTTCTGGTGAAATTTTACCACTTTGTATGGCGCGTTCAGGACCAATTCTTTCGTTGTTATCGGTGCCTTTAATACCATCGCCATAATCATTAGCGAGATTCGACAGAATTTGAAGACTTAAGGTGGTAAGAATGGCCAATATGCAAATTCTTAAATCGAAATAACCATTGTATGCGGCTAGAAATGAAGCCACAATAATTCCTGAAACGGAAAGTGGCAGTGTTCTCAAACGCATCGATGAAATCCAAAGGGACAAGTTGCTCATCAAGGAATCCATTTTTTATCAAAGTTAGGCTTACGCTTTTCAAGAAATGCGTTTCTGCCTTCAATGGCTTCTTCTGTCATGTATGCTAATCTGGTAGCTTCCCCTGCAAATACTTGTTGCCCTACCATACCGTCATCAGTCAAATTCATTGCAAATTTAAGCATCTTAATAGAAGTTGGTGATTTGGCCAAAATCTCCTGTGCCCATTCATAGGCTGTGGCTTCTAATTCATCATGGGGAATGACACCATTTACCATACCCATATCAAAAGCTTCTTGAGCTGAGTAATTTCGACCTAAAAAGAAAATTTCACGAGCTTTCTTTTGTCCAACCATTTTAGCTAAATACGCAGAGCCGTAACCACCATCAAAACTCGTTACGTCGGCATCAGTTTGCTTAAATATAGCGTGTTCCTTACTAGCTAGTGTTAAATCACAGATCACGTGTAAACTATGTCCGCCTCCTACTGCCCAACCTGGGACAACTGCTATGACGGCTTTGGGCATAAAACGAATTAAGCGCTGCACTTCTAAAATATTCAAACGGTGGTATCCATCTTCTCCAACATACCCTTGATGCCCTCTTGCTTTTTGATCACCACCACTACAAAATGAATATACGCCGTCTTTAGTAGAGGGGCCTTCGGCAGACAGCAATACAACACCAATGTTTATATCTTCATTTGCATCGTAGAAAGCATCATATAATTCACTCGTGGTTTTTGGTCTAAATGCATTTCGCACATCTGGTCTGTTAAACGCAATTCGAGCGACACCATTCGACTTTTTATAGGTAATATCTTGATATTCTTTTACCCTTACCCAGTTAGCTTGCTCCATTTTCTTTATTTTAGTCAAAAATAAATTTTATTTCATTAATAACTGACTTCATATGAAAAATAATATTGCCTTTCTTCTTTTAATGATTACCTGTTTTATTGGAAATTCCCAAGCTTATAAATTCGAAACGATTGTTGATCTTGAAGCTACAGATGTTATTAGTCAAGGTAAAACAGGCACCTGCTGGAGTTTTTCAACATCATCATTTTTAGAAAGTGAAATTATACGTCTCACGGGAAAACGTATTGATTTATCTGAAATGTTTACGGTAAGAAACACGTATCCAACGAAGGCTTGGAATTATGTTATGAGACAAGGCAAAGCACAGTTTAGTGAAGGTGGCTTAGCACATGACGTTATGAACAGCCTTAGCGAATATGGATTGGTACCAAATAGCATATATTCTGGGCTTCAAGATGGCACCACTAGCCACAACCACAGCAAATTGATTGATACTTTAAAAACTGTGCTGGATTTATATATAAAAAATCCACATGAATATACTTCAAACTGGAGCACTGACTTTGATGCTATTTTGGATGGATTTTTAGGTAAAAATATTACCACGTTTGAATATGAAGGAGTTGTGTATACACCAAAGACATTCTTAGAAATGACTCAGCTTAACCCTGATGAATATGTCACAATAACGTCATTTAGCCATGTACCCTTTAACTCAACCTTTATTTTAAATATACCTGATAATTTCTCTAATGGCAGCTATTATAATGTTCCACTAGATGATATGGTTCAAATTACCAACCATGCTCTGAAATCCGGTTACACTGTTGAACTTGATTGCGATGTTAGCGAAAAGACTTTTTCAGCGAAAGCGGGATTAGCAATTATTCCTGAAAATGATTTAAATGTATCCCCAGCCTTGACAAGTATTTCCAATGAAAAGGAAATAACCCAAGAGTTTCGTCAAAAAGAATTTGAAAATTTTAATACAACAGATGACCATTTGATGCATATTACTGGACTTGTAAAAGATCAAAATGGCATCATGTACTACAAAGTAAAAAATTCTTGGGGCTCTAATTCTGAACGCGTCGCTAGAGGTGGGTATTTATATATGAGTGAAGCCTATTTTAGACTTAAAACCATATCCATAATGATACATAATAGTGCCGTCTTAAAAAACTAAATAAAATTTTCAGAAAATCTCAAAAAACCAATATTTATTTTGTTTTTTTTGAACAAAAAAATACGTGTATCTACGTATTGCATTGTAGTCTTTTATTTATTAAATTTGTGGTAATATTAAAGTTTAATCGATAAAATTTGCGCTTTAGCCTTATTTAGTGTATTTTGCCGACAGTTTAACCCCAATGCTTATGTTATTAATCATTACTATTTCCGTTACTTTATTAGTAGCAATTAATTTTATATTACTAATATTTAGCTGTAATAAAACTCCAAAAGGAGTTAAAACCAATAAACAACCTGTAATATTCAAGCCAGAATTTACCATTGAATTGGAATCTCACACGCTTGCTCCAACAGGAAGTTAGTTTTACTAAAGTGCTTGTTATCAAACCAGTGTCCTCTATTTGCGCTAAGCGGAGATGGATGTCCTGACATCAGTGTTTTATGTTTTTCCGTATCAATACGTTTTATTTTACTTTTTGCATAACCTCCCCAAAGCAAAAACATGACTTGCTCTTTTTTAGTGCTTATTAGTTCAATTACAGCATCTGTAAAAGTTTCCCAACCCATCTTTTGATGACTTCCAGCTTCATGAGCCCTTACCGTTAATGTAGCATTTAATAATAAAACACCCTGTTTTGCCCAACGGTCCAAATTCCCACTTTCTGGATATGAAATACCCAAATCTGACTCAATCTCCTTGAAAATATTTTTTAATGAAGGTGGATGCTTAACGCCATCGTGAACACTGAAACACAATCCATTGGCTTGTCCATAATTGTGATACGGATCTTGACCAATAATGACCACTTTAACATTATCAAAATGGCAGTGTTCAAAAGCATTAAAAATTTGATTCCCTAGTGGGAAACACTGATGGTTTTTATATTCGTTCTTTACAAAATTTGCTAAGCTTTTAAAATAGGGTTTATTAAACTCTAGGTCTAAATGAGGCTTCCAACTCTTATGAATATCGACGTTCATAAACTATTATCGTTATAATATTCTAATTAATAACTCTTTTAGCAAATCCCCTTGTGGTACACCGCTAGCACCAACACCTTTACTTTTTAAATCGAATTCTCTTAAGGTAGCTACAATGCCACTAACCTTTCTCATTGGAAAATTTCGAGCTGCGTTGATATAGTCATTAACAAAATATGGGTTCACTTTTAATGCCGAGGCCACACTCCTTGGAGATTTATCTTTTAAAC
The DNA here is from genome assembly GCF_006974145.1 of Changchengzhania lutea. Taxonomy (NCBI): domain Bacteria; kingdom Pseudomonadati; phylum Bacteroidota; class Flavobacteriia; order Flavobacteriales; family Flavobacteriaceae; genus Changchengzhania; species Changchengzhania lutea. The sequence goes on from NZ_CP039456.1 coordinate 3,789,463, forward strand.
CATGAAAGTGTAGTAATTGAGAAAAAAAACTAAAGAGTAACGACACGGTAACGACCATGGGATTGTCCTTTGGATTTTCAGCAAAATATTTTATTATTTGATGCGCTTTTAAGGTATTTCTCTCGCCAATAGCCTTTCTTAATTCAAAATTATTATAGTCCTTACTGATACCAATATTTTCCTCTATGATTTCTGGGGTAATTTGATTTCCTTTTGGTAGGATTATTTGAATTTTATCTAATTCATTAGTAATCTTACTCAGGTCATTCCCCAAAAACTCCACAAGCATTTGTGCTGCTTTTGGTGCTATCGTGTACCCTTTGGGAGATAACGTTCTTCTTATCCAATCTGCTACCTGATTTTCATAAAGCTTTTTGCTTTCATAAACCACACCTATTTTTTTAATGGCCTTATAAAGCGCTTTGCGTTTATCAATTTTTTTATACTTATAATTTACAACCAAAATGGTTGTGGGTTGTGGGTTGAGCGCATAGGCTGATAATTTCTCAATAGTACGCGATAAGTCTTGGGCTTCTTTCAGAATAATAACTTGATATTCCGCCATCATGGGATACCGCTTGGCATGTCCTATAACATCTTCAACAGTAACGTCCCGACCATAGAGAACCATTTGGTTAAACCCGCGCTCCTCCTCTGTTAAGACATTTGCCTCTAGATAATCTGAAATTTTATCAATATAATAGGGTTCTTCACCCATTAAAAAATAAATAGGTTTCAGATTTCTGTTTTTTATATCAGCTACTAACTGTTTTACTTCATCCATTAAAAAAAAATCACCAAATTTGTGTAGTGCAAAAACTTAATTTCCCCACATATACGTTTCGATTCAAAAATAGCGAAAATAAAGTTTCTATTTTCGATGCTATTCGTAAAAAATTCGTGATTTTACAACCCGAAGAATGGGTAAGACAACATTGTGTTGCCTATTTAATCCAGGAAAAAGGCTATCCGAAATCATTAATTAACGTTGAAAAAGAACTGAAAGTTAATGGTTTAGCAAAGCGTTATGATATTGTAGTTTTTAATCCGGATGGGACTATTCATTTAATTGTAGAATGCAAATCTGCAACTATTGAAATTAACCAATCTACTTTTGACCAAATTGCACGCTATAACCTCACCTTGTCCGCTGATTATTTAATGGTTACTAATGGAATAAATCACTATTATTGCCAGATGGATTTTAAAAATGAGCGTTATCAGTTTTTAAAGAATCTTCCAAGTTATTCTAAACTATGAAAATAGCCATTGTTATTTTAAATTGGAATGGAAAAAAATTGCTGGAAAAGTTTTTACCATTTGTTATTCTACATTCTGACGAGGCGAGTGTTTATGTAGCGGACAATGCTTCGACGGATGAGTCGGTCTCCTATATAAAAGCAAATTTCCCAACGGTTCATATTATTCAGAATAAAACCAATGGCGGTTTTTCAAAAGGCTATAATGATGCTTTGCAACACGTAGATGCTGATGTTTATTGTTTACTCAATAATGATGTTGAAGTGACCAGAGACTGGTTAGTCCCAATTATAAAAACATTTAATAGCGAGCCACAAACAGCCATCATTCAGCCAAAACTATTAGATTACAATAACAAGGATTATTTTGAATATGCGGGTGCCGCAGGTGGATTTATTGACAAATTTGGTTACCCATATTGCCGTGGTAGAATTTTTAATACTGTTGAAAGAGATTCAGGCCAATACGATGAGAACAGCCACATATTTTGGGCTTCTGGAGCTTGCTTTTTTGTTAGAAGTCAGGTATACGACCAGCTAAACGGTTTAGATGAAACCTTTTTTGCACATATGGAAGAGGTTGATTTTTGCTGGCGGGCAAAACACTTTAAACATGATATTAAATATGTGCATGAGTCCGTGGTGTATCATGTTGGCGGCGCCACCTTAAGCAACTCAAATCCGAAGAAGACCTTTTTAAATTTTCGTAACAGTTTGTTCGCGCTAACTAAAAACGCTAAGGGCAATTTGTTGTTTTTAATATTTGTCCGTCTTATTTTGGACGGCATTGCTGGTATTAAATTCTTGTTTGAATTTAAATTCATGCATACCCTAGGCATCATCAAAGCCCATTTCAGTTTTTATAGTCATTTGCCGAGATTGATTTCACAGCGGAAACAGATTTATCGTAAAGCCAATTATTATCAAAAAACTTCCATTATTTATGAATATTTCATAATTAGAAAGACGGTTTATAAAAGTTTATAAATAGTTAGTAAAAGTTTTGTTAACAGTACAACATTCAACTGTTTTTTATATACTTTTGTCGGAAATCAATTCGCAAAAAATTTAATCTTATAATTATGAAAAAAGTTCTATTACTTAGTTTTTCAGCACTATTACTTTTAAGTTCATGTGTGTCTAAAAAAGAATATTTAGCACTAGAAGAAAAACAAAAAGAAACTCAAGATTTACTTAACTCTGCAACCGTAAAATTAAATGCTTGTTTAGAAGACAAAGCAGCTGCTACTGCAAGAACAACTGCACTAGAAGAGCAAATAGTTGATTTACGTAAAAACAATGAGAGTTTAATAATTAGCAACAAAGACCTAACGCTTTTAACCTCTAAAGGTGCCAGCAATGTTGAAAAAACATTAGAAAGCATAAGAGAAAAAGATTTAAAAATCACACGTTTGCAAGATGCTTTAACTAAAAAGGATAGTGTTACACTAGCTTTAGTAACAAGCTTTAAGCGTGAAGTAGGAATTAACGATCCGGATATAGAAGTGAATGTTGAAAAAGGCGTTGTTTATATTTCAATTGCCGATAAATTGTTATTCCAAAGTGGAAGTTACACCGTAACAACTAAAGCTAAAGAAGTACTTGCTAAAGTGGCTAAAGTCGTGAAGAGCAAACCTGATTTTGAATGCATGGTTGAAGGACACACAGATAGCAGATCATACCAAAGTGGTGTACTTATAGACAACTGGGATTTAAGTGTAAAACGTGCCACATCGGTGATTAGAGTGTTACAGGATTTAGAAATCAATCCAGGAAGGCTTATTGCTGCGGGACGTAGTTCTTATGTACCTTTAGTAGATAATGATACTGCTGAGAACAGAGCAAGAAACAGGCGTACACGTATTATTGTACTTCCTAAAATTGATCAATTCTATGATTTAGTGGAAAAAGAAATGAAAAACCTAGAGGCCGGTGGCAACTAATTAGTTTCTCAAATTTAATAGTAAGGGCCCAATTGAAAGATTGGGCTTTTTTATGCTTAATAAATTGATGAAAATTTAATTTTGGAATGAAATAAATCAGAAATGATTAAATATTTAAACATTATTGTCCGATTAAAAAATCAAGACCGCTTTGCTGTTAGAACCAAGAACAAAGACTTGCTTGTAACTAATTGATAAACAGTAATCTTTAAATTCATAACTTTCTAAAAAATAAAATTTTTCAGTAATCGCAAAAAGCAAGCCCCTCTTTTTTATAAGCCTTGAAAACCCTGTGTTCGCAAAGGTTTTCTTTAAACGAACTATTTTTAATCGGACAATAATGATATTTAAAATATTTCTAAACTTCCTTTTCCTACCCTCACAATCACAGGTTCCTGCTCAGATAAATCAATAATTGTAGATGCCTCATTGCCACCATAACCACCATCTATCACCAAATCTACTAGATTATCCCATTTTTCTAAAATTAATTCTGGATCGGTACTATACTCTAAAACGGCATCTTCATCATAAATAGAAGTAGAAATTATAGGGTTACCTAAACGTTTTACAATCTCCAGAGCGATGTTATTGTTAGGAACGCGGATACCAACCGTTTTTCGCTTTTTAAAAGGGTTTGGTAATGATTTTGAACCTGGAAGTATAAAGGTATACGGCCCTGGAAGCGCACGCTTCAATATTTTAAACACAGCGGTATCAATCTGCTTGACGTAATCGCTTATATTGCTCAAATCGTGGCAGACAAACGAAAAGTTCGATTTTTCTAATTTTACCTGCTTAATTCTAGCTACACGCTCAAGCGCTTTAATATTGTTAATATCACAACCTAAACCATAAACGGTGTCCGTTGGGTAAATTATAAGTCCTCCTTTTTTTAAGACAGCTACAACTTTCTCAATCTCCTTTGGATTAGGATTCTCTTCATATATCCTTAAAAATTCAGCCATAATATATATCTTGCATTTGAGATTACAAAGTAAAAATTATTTTCGTTATGCAGACTATTAAAAATGCTTTCCTTTATTTCTGTTTATTTATGCTATGTTTTAATTGCTCTAACGACACAAAGAGCAACGAAGAAGTAACAATCGAGACTGAGTCACTTAACTTTTATCAAGAATTAGATGTTTCATACGGAAGCCAGATCGATCAGAAATTTAATTTATATCTTCCTGCTAATAGATCCACAGACACAAAAATCATGATATTGATTCACGGTGGTGGTTGGACATCTGGTGATAAATCAGAAATGAATGCTATTAAAGATGTCATCCTTCAGGACTTGCCAGAAATTGCCATAGTAAATATGAATTATAGATTAGCAACTAGTTTTAGTGATGCGTATCCCAAACAGCTCGATGATATTACAGAAGTTGTTAATTATTTAAAAACAAATGCTTCCAATTACTTTATTTCTAACGATATTGGTTTTGTTGGTGTTAGCGCTGGTGCGCATTTAGCCCTACTTTGGAGCTATGCCTTTGACACGAACTCTCAAACGAAAATGGTATGCAGTATTGTAGGCCCAACAAATTTTACAGATCCCGCCTACTTAGAAAACGCCAATCCAATCTTACAACTACTGCTTGGCACCGATAATGCAACAACCGATTATCTGGAAGAGGTAAGCCCTTATCATCAAGTTAAAGTTTTATCTCCACCAACCATTCTTTTTAACGGTGGGAAAGACCCATTGATTCCCATAACACAAGGCACAGATTTAAGAGATAAGCTCAATGTATTAGGCATTAAAAATGAATTTACTTTATATGAAAACGAAGGGCACGGTTGGGATGGTGAAAGTCTTTTAGATACTTGGGCAAAATTAAAAGTGTTTACTAAAACCCATTTATATTAAATGCTGTAACATTTATAACATATGTGCGTCTTAATAATATGCTTAGGTCATTCTTTTATATACTAATTTTAAACCTTTCGGGTTATGCTGCATACGCTGCAAATGACCTTACGAATCCTATTAAATTTCCTAAAGCAGAGTATTTAAACGAGTATACCACGCGCATCCCCTTTAAATTGGTCGATCATTTAATAGTTGTTGAAGCAGAGCTATTTAATAAACGAGGCAATTTCATAATCGATACAGGTTCAGAAAGCCTTATTTTGAATAAAGTCCATTTCAATAACCTATACGAACATCAGAAGAGCAGCAAAGCAAGTTCAGGCATCTCGCAGTCTATTGATAATATTTACGAAAAACGCATCAAGGAATTTATACTTGAAAATTTCAAACTTGAAAATAAAACTTCTGATATTTTCGATTTAAGTCATATAGAAAAAAGCAAAAAAATTAAATTATTAGGTATCATAGGTTATGATATTCTAAAAGACTATGAAGTTTTTGTTGACCTTCACCTAAACCAAATCACCCTAACAAAAGTTGATAAATTAGGTAACAAATTAAATAAGCATGTTTATTTGGAAAAAATTGTTGACAGTTTAGATTTCAACTTAAAAAATCATACCATTGTTCTAAACGCCACAGTAAATTATCAACCTGTAAAACTAGGTTTGGATACCGCAGCAGAATTTAATCAAATTAATAAAAGTGTTCATAAGCACGCACTCAAATATTTCATCCCCAAGCGAAGATTGAAACTGACTGGAATAGGAAATAAAACCATTAAAGTTATGGCAGGAAAATTGCATCGTGTTAAGCTAAGCCCCACGGTATATTTTGGCCCTATGCAAACTGTTCTAACCAATTTAAATAAAATGAATGAAGCATTCGGCACATCTTTAGATGGTGTATTGGGGTACGAGTTCTTTGTACAAAAAAGAACCATTATTAATTATAAAAAAGAAAAGTTATATTTCATAAATTACCCTATAGATTTTAAATGAAAAAAGGTGCTCTAAATATAATATGCTTCATTTTTACATTTATGTGCATAACCATGTATGGACAAAACGGTCAGTTAAAAGGTTATAGAATAGATGGAGATACCATTATATTTTCATTTGATAAACGTGACTATAACAGGTTTTCCCCTGACAGTTATAAACTTAAACAAGATTTTAAGGATTTAGATATTGAAAGTGTCGTGGTATCTGGTGAATTTAATAGTTGGTCAAAAGATAAATGGTACATGTCTCAAGTTGACGAAAACAGATTCGAATTAAAAAAAAGCATAGACGATTTCACTGATGAATTTTCATGGGAGTTTAAGTTTGTTGTGAATAATGCTTATTGGGCAGAACCTACGAGTAAAGACCCTAATATTGCAAAAGCCATAAAAAATGGCATGCGTATAAGCGGTGTTTATAATCTAAAAATGTATACCGCATACCCAAACCCAAATGGCAACGCCTGTTTTAAACTAAAAGGCTTTGAAAATGCCAAATCGGTCATTTTAGCAGGGTCTTTTAACAAATGGGATGAAAATTTGTTCAAGATGAATAAAGTTGAAGATGGTTGGGAACTGACTTTACAGATGAAACCAGATGTATACGAGTATCGATTTATTGTTGATGGACAATGGATGGAGGATCCAGATAACATTAGTAAAATAAGAAATGAATTTCATGAATTTAACTCAGTAATTAATATTAAGGAATACACCGCCTTTAAACTTAGAGGCTACACCGACGCAAAAAAAGTCATTCTTTCAGGTTCCTTTAATAATTGGAATGAACATGAGTTAGTCATGGAAAAAAAGGATTATGGTTGGAAATATGTACTACCATTAAAAGGCGGAAAGCACCATTACAAATTTATTGTGGATGGCCAATGGATTACCGATCCTAATAATTCAGTAAAAGAATATGACGGTGAGGGTAACATTAACTCGGTTTGTATGGTTAAATAATTATCCTATAATTTCCAATTTCGCAAAGCGCAATAACAATTTCTTGATGCCACCGTGTTGAAAATTAATTTCGGCCTTTACGTCTTGTCCAGATCCCTCGATCTTCATGACTTCGCCAGTACCAAACCGAATGTGCTTAACCACATTACCAACCACGAGCTTATCATTAAATAAATTGGTTGTTCCAGTAGATTGTGCCACTGGTTTTAAGTTTTTAGGCGTTGATACTTGAAACTTTACAGGGTCAGTTTTTGCTTTATTTCCTTTTTTAAATTCTGGTTGTTTTGCTGGTTTATATCTTATTTTATTGGGCTCAACATCACCAAAAATATCGGCGGAGAGCATGGGATTGAAACGACGCTCTTCAATAGGGGTCACAATATCTAAATACTGTTCATCAATTTCCTCAATAAAACGACTCGGTTCAGAATCGATTAATTTACCCCAACGGTAGCGTGATAAAGCATAGGTTAAATACGCTTGCTTTTCGGCACGTGTAAGGGCTACGTAAAACAATCGGCGCTCCTCCTCCAGTTCACTTCTGGTATTCATACTCATAGCACTAGGAAATAAATCTTCCTCTAAGCCTACGATAAACACATGTGAAAATTCCAATCCTTTGGCTAGATGAATGGTCATAAGCGCCACATGGTCACTATCGCCCTTATCGGCATCCAAATCTGTAGCCAATGCCACATCTTCTAAAAATTCAGCTAAAGAGCCCGTGGTATCTGCCAGTTCTTTTTGGCCTTCCACAAAATCTTTCATGCCATTTAAAAGCTCTTCAATATTTTCCATTCGGGCAACACCTTCCGGCGTACCGTCTTTATTGAATTCACGAATTAAACCAGTGGTTCTTGTGACATGGTCTGCCAGTTGAAACACATCAGCTGTTTGGTTCAACACCTGAAAACTTTCAATAAGCGTTACAAAATTCTGAAGTTTTGTCTTCGTACCTGAATTGACCTTTACATCGGTTTTATCGATATGCTTCATAACTTCAAAAATGGTTCTGTTATAACCATTTGCAGAAACAATAAGTTTATCTACCGTAGTTTGCCCAATGCCCCGTGGTGGAAAATTAATAACTCGCTTTAAGGCTTCTTCATCCGCAGGATTGATAATGAGTCGTAAGTAAGACAGCACATCCTTAATCTCTTTTCTTTGATAAAATGATGTGCCTCCATAGATTCTATACGGAATATCACGCTTACGCAACGCATCTTCAATAGCACGAGATTGTGCGTTGGTTCTATAAAGGATTGCAAAATCGCTATTCAATAACTGATTTTGCATTTTGGTTTCTAAAATAGTACTGGCCACATATCGGCCTTCATCGCCATCGGTTAAGGAACGATTGACCTTAATTTGCGTCCCTTCATCGTTAGCAGTCCAAACGATTTTATCAAGCTTGGTCTGATTTTTATCAATTACCGAATTGGCAGCGTTTACAATATTTTTAGTAGATCGGTAATTTTGTTCTAATCTGAAAACGTTGACGTCGTCATAATCCTTTTGAAAATTTAAGATATTGTTAATATTAGCGCCCCTAAACGCATAGATACTTTGGGCATCATCACCTACAACACAAATATTTTGAAACTTATCTGATAACGCCCTAACAATTAAATACTGTGAATGATTGGTATCTTGATACTCATCAACCAAAATATATTTAAAACGATTTTGATATTTCATGAGCACTTCTGGAAAACGGGTAAGCAACTCATTGGTTTTTAAAAGTAAATCATCAAAATCCATAGCGCCCGCCTTGAAACAGCGCTCTACATATTCTTTATAAATATCACCCATTCTTGGGCGTCTCGCCATGGTATCTGCCTCAACTAATTCAGGATTTTGAAAATATGCCCGTACCGTAATCAAACTGTTTTTATACGATGAGATTCTTGAACGTACTTGCTTGTACTTATAAATATCTTTGTCAAGACGCATCTCCTTGATAATAGAAGCGATTAACCTATCGGAATCTTGGGTGTCATAAATTGTAAAATTACTGGGATAGCCTAACCTATCGGCTTCAATGCGTAAAATTTTGGCAAAAACGGAGTGGAAGGTGCCCATCCATAAGTTCTTAGCTTCACTGGCTCCAACTATCGTTGCGATACGGTCTTTCATCTCGCGAGCCGCTTTATTGGTAAAGGTTAACGACAAGATATTAAAAGGGTCTACACCCTGACTCATGAGGTAGGCAATTTTAAAAGTAAGCACACGCGTTTTTCCCGATCCCGCACCAGCAATAATAATCATAGGGCCATCTTTTTGCAATGTGGCCTCTAATTGTGCTTCATTTAACTGACTTAAATATTTCTCCAAACTATAGTGATTTTACAGCGTGAAATTAACCATTGTAACGCGTTTAATTAAGTGGAATTATTAATAATTATAAACAAATTACATCATGGCGTCAATAAGCCCCGCTTTTACACTAAGCCATAAAAAGTTAAAAACAGATTTGGTTTTATCTCTTTCAATACCTGTTTTTTTACCTTCCGAAAAATTACTTTTCCTTTTTTTGCTGTTATTAGATACCAAAAGATTAGCAATGGTAGATAAAAGTTTGTTTTTCTCCCTGCCGTTCGCTTTTAAAACCTCAATGGCAAACTCATCATAATTCATCTTCAAATCTATTGCAGATGCATGGTTGTTACCATCAATAGTAAAATAGGTTTCAAGAAGTTCACCCTTTAACTTTATATTTAAATTGGGTTCCATAAACTGGTTCATATGCGCTGCTTTAAGCATTCCCACTTGTGCCTTAAAAATAAAATTGTCATTTATATTATTCACATCAAATTCCCAATGGGATTTTATAGATGTATTCTCCATAAATATAGCATCTGTTTCTATAGTGGTTTTTATAGAACCCTCACCATAGGTATTGCTTACATTTTTTAATCTGGACTCTAATGCTGTAAACCTGAGTTTACCTGGATAAGCATTATAATTAACGCTTTCCTCATATAGAAATTCTCCCTCTACAATATTAATAGTATGCAGGGCAAGGTCAAAACTTAAATCTCTAAGCGTTTTACTATATAAGTTTTTTTGTTTGTAATTATCTGCCACCAACTTATCTCTATAAACTGCTAATTTAGGTTTGAAAATGGTCATGGATTCTCCTTCAACATTAAATATACTATCCTGTTTAAAACCTAATTCCAAGGAACTACAAATAATAGAATCTGCTGTTACACTATAATGATCTCGTTCATTTTTAATCTGTTTTGAGAAATCTTCTTTAGAATAGATTGTTTTTAATGCTATAGATTTTACAGAAGCAGATGTATTATTTATTCTAAATGCCCCTAAGTGTAAGCTTTCAAATTCACCAAGTTTTAATTCAACTGATTTGGCCAGCACATTAAAATCAGTAAAAGCTATGGGCATGTTTTTGTTATTGGAAACCTTATTGCTTACATTATTTAACTTTAAATTCAAGCGTTTTGTACTAAACAATAAAGAGTCCTTATCTAGAACCTTAGCTTTACCATTTATGATTTCAAAATTATTAATGGTTATTAATTTACCCTTAGACTTGCTTAAAAATTTGGAATATTGAGGTCTATCTGCAAGCATATCACGATAATAAATTATATTGGGCTGATGTAATTTAATATCATTAATGCTAATTTTGTCATTAAACAGCATATCCCAATAACTTAAATTTTCAACACTTATATCTTTAAACCCTACTTGTAATTTTATCTTTTTTGTAGTGTTTCCATATACGGCAAAGCGGGTGTGTTTTAACGTTGCATTTCCCAATAAAGCGTTGACCGAAATATCTTTATACTGGACCTTAACCTGCTGTGGTAAAGCATCCAAGTAATCTGAAATTTCTTTTTTAATGAGGTAATTAGCTAATGTTAATAAGCTGAGAACAGTTATAAAAACTGTGGATAGAATAATAAGTGTTTTTTTTAAATGTGAGGGCATCGTACAAAGATATATATATTCGATAGTCTATAACAATTTATTTTAAATATCTTTAAGCACCAAAAAATCCACCAAGATTAATATGAAATACCTTATTTATATTTTTATTTTCTTCGGAATTACAATCAGTTTCGGACAAAATAATTTAGAAGATCAATACGAAGCTATTGAAGAAAAAGTTATTGAGTGGCGACGCGATTTTCATCAGAATCCTGAACTGTCTAACAGAGAGTTTAAAACAGCCGAAAAAATTGCAAAACATTTAAAATCCTTGGGTTTAGAAGTTCAAACAGGTGTGGCGCATACAGGTGTTGTTGCCTTATTAAAAGGAAAACAATCAGGTATGGTTATTGCGTTACGCGCAGATATTGATGCCTTGCCTGTAACCGAGAGAAATAATCTAGCTTTTAAATCTGAAGTTAAAACCACGTTTTTAAATACAGAAACTGGGGTGATGCATGCCTGCGGTCACGACACGCATATCGCTATCTTGATGGGTGTTGCCGAAATACTTTCCAATAACAAGGATAAAATAAACGGTACTGTAAAGTTTATTTTTCAACCCGCAGAAGAAGGGCCACCACCTGGTGAAGAAGGCGGTGCAAAACTAATGATTAAAGAGGGTGTTTTAGAAAACCCTAAAGTGGATGCTATTTTTGGATTACACATCAATTCCCAAACCCCAGTTGGAACCATAAAATATAAAACTCAAGGTATTATGGCGGCCGTAGAGCGATTTACAATTCATGTTAAAGGAAAGCAAACCCATGGCTCACAACCTTGGTCTGGCGTAGATCCTATATTAATTTCTGCAAAAATTATTGATGGGCTACAAACCATTATAAGTAGAGAAGCCAAATTAATTGAAGAAGCTGCCGTAATCACCGTTGGCAAAATTACGAGTGGCACACGATTTAACATCATTCCAGAATCTGCAGAAATGATTGGAACCTTGCGAACACTAAATCCTGAAATGAAAACATTAATCGTGAAACGCATGCATGAGATGGTAGAAACCATAGCAAAAGCCTATGGCGGTTCTGCCACCATTACATTTGAGAATTTCACAGCCATTACTTATAATAATCCAGAGCTGGTAAATAACATGCTCCCAAGTCTGAAAAAAGTAGCAGGGGAAAAAAATGTAACTATTATGAAAGCCACAACAGGGGGTGAAGATTTTTCATATTTCCAAGAAGTAATTCCTGGTTTTTATTTCTTTGTTGGTGGAATGACACCTGGTGCTGTTGAATCATTTCCACACCATACTCCAGATTTCACTATTGATGAAGACGGATTACTATTAGGAGTAAAAGCATTAACACAAATTACCTTTGACTTTTTAAATAACTAGCATGGATCCTATTTTAAACTTTTTATCAAACGTACCGTGGTGGGTTTGGGTACTCATTATTGTATTAATAGTTGCCATTAGGGACCGTGTACAGCGACATCATACCATTAGCAGAAACTTCCCCATTGTTGGCCATTTTAGATATTGGTTAGAAGGTATTGGCCCAGAACTCAGGCAGTATTTGGTGGCTAATAATAGAGAAGAATTGCCTTTTAACCGTATTGAGCGAGGTTGGGTGTATGCTTCTGCTAAAAGTGAGAACAATTATGAGGGCTTCGGCACCGATAGAGATATTTATGCGCATCAGCATATTTTTATCAATAATGCCATGATTCCTTATAAAGTAGAGGAAAATCATCCAAATGCAACGAATAAATACTTCTTACCCTGTGCCAAAGTTATGGGAGCGTTTCATAAACGTAAAAAGCCATACAGACCCGCTTCAGTTATTAATGTTTCAGCGATGAGTTTTGGTTCATTATCCGCGAAAGCGATAGAATCCTTAAATAAAGGTGTTAAAATGGCCCATGCTTATCACAATACCGGTGAAGGTGGCCTATCCCCATATCACAGTCATGGTGGCGATGTTGTGTTTCATTTTGGAACTGGTTATTTTGGGGTACGCGCTGAGGATGGTCATTTTTCTATGGAAAAGATGAAACAACTGGTTGAGGATAATCCTTTTATTCGGGCTATAGAATTAAAAATTTCACAAGGTGCTAAACCGGGGAAAGGTGGTGTTCTTCCAGGATCAAAAATAAGTCAGGAAATTGCAGATATTAGAGGAGTTCCTGTAGGCAAAGATGTGCTTTCGCCTCCTAACCATAAAGCATTTACCACCATTCCTGAAATGGTCGATTTTATTGAAGCTATTGCCGAGGAAACGGGATTGCCCGTGGGTATAAAAGCCGCTATTGGTAAATTAGAGCAATGGGAAGAATTAGCAGATATCATGAAGACTACTGGTAGAGGACCAGATTTTATAACCGTTGATGGTGGCGAAGGTGGCACTGGTGCTGCACCGCCAAGTTTTGCCGATCATGTGTCTCTCCCTTGGGTTTATGGATTTGGTGATTTATATAAATTATTTTTGGATAAAGGACTTGCAGACCGAATCGTGTTTATAGGAAGCGGGAAATTAGGATTCCCTGGAAAAGCGGCTATGGCCTTTGCTATGGGAGCAGATTGTATCAATGTAGCAAGAGAAGCCATGATGAGTATTGGTTGTATCCAAGCACAGGTGTGCCACACCAACAGATGCCCAAGTGGTGTGGCGACTCAAAATAAATGGTTACAGCGTGGTATTGATGTGCCTTTAAAATCTGAACGCTTAGCACAGTATTTCAAAACCTTTAGAAAAGAATTCTTAGAGATAACACATGCCGCAGGTTACGAACATCCTTGTCAATTTAAGATGGGTGATATTGAAATGAATGTTGACGACCACAATCTCTCGCAAGAATTAAACAGAACATATCTCTATGACAAATTGCCCGTTCCATTTCATGGAATGCAAGAATTAAAAGATTGTTTATATTTGGGGGGAGCTAAAAGTAACCTTAAAACGAATTAATATATTATGGACGCCAACAGAATTATCGACCTCTTTTTATTCGCTATTCCGTCTTTAATAACGGGTCTTATCGCTTATTATTTTTTTAGGGAGCACACCAAAAATGAAGACGGAAGAAGACGCTTTCTTTTAAAAAAAGATATGCAAATAAACGCCATGCCATTGCGCTTACAAGCCTATGAACGCATGGCTATTTTTTTAGAGCGGATTTCGCCATCAAAATTACTGATAAGAATAACCCCAACTAGCTCAAATAAAGATGATTACGAAGCTTTAATTATACAAAGCATTGAACAAGAATTTGAACACAATTTATCACAACAAATTTACGTATCAGACCGCTGTTGGAGCATTATTACCACGGCTAAAAATGCTACGATTCAATTGATAAGGAAAGCTAATTTATCTGAAAAAACAGATACTGCAAATAAACTTCGTGAGGTGGTTTTAACAGAAATGATGGAACGCCGTTCGCCAAGTGATGCGGCACTTTCTTTTATTAAGGAAGAAGTTTCAGATATGTGGTAAATTACTCGATGCGAATTTTATTTGATTTATCGAGGTTATGCTTTTCACTAGCATACTCAAAACCTTGTTCCCACCAAGACTTCATTAGCTTCTTATTAAAAATAAGCGAATTTTCAGTGAGTTTAGAAGGTGTGTAATATATATTAAGTTTCACATTTTTATTTTTTGCCGCCAGTTTCCCTATGGTGATATCACTACGTTCCACCTGATCTAATAAATGCCCAAATAGATTAATCATTAACGAGAATGGATTTTTACCCAAAACCTTATTGTATTCCATATGTTCAGACTCTAAAACTACCGCATCCACTTCAGTAGCACCTCTTAGAATAGCTTCGCGAATGGGCACCACACAACCTAAACCGCCATCGGCATACTCAAAACCATCCTTTTTAACTAAGGACATAAACGGTATGTAATTGCAAGAGATCCATATCCAATCGCAAAATTCTTCATAAGTAAAATCCTTAATAGACTTATACTCTACTCTATTTTTAGATAAGTTAGAAACCGTCACCACGACATCCTCTTTATTTGCTATGATGTTATTATACTCTTCCTTTGAAAAATTCCTGTTTATATGCCTTCTTAAAGACTTACTTTCTCCAAACGTTCGCTTCATTTTTATAAATTGCCAGAGCACATTTAAAAAATCTATCGATACAAATTCCCGATCACCCTTTTTACGGATTACGAATGGATTCACACTAAATATGTCATTTTGATTGACACTCGTGAAAATATTATAAAGTTTATCAATTTGTCCTGCAGCCAGATGCGGTACGAGCAAACTACCGGTAGAAGTCCCCAAATACATATCATAGTTGCGTCCCTCCTCCTGTATTAAATATTGAGCTACACCACCTGCATAGGCGCCTTTACTACCGCCACCTGAAATTACCAATGCTTTCATTCTGTTTCTAAAGGGCTTAATTGTTCGTTCTTATATTTGGCGTAAACATAACCACTTTTCCACCATTTCACCATCTTTTCTTTGTCAAAAATTAATGAATTGGTGGTAAGAACGGTTGGTGCATAATAAAAATCTATAATGGCTTCGTTATGATTTGCGACAAATTTACCAATTCTGATATTTTGGGCTTCAATTCTATCAAGCATAAAACTGAACATATTTGTTAGTAAGGAAAATGGATTTCTGGAGGACATTCTGTTTAATTGGTTGGTCTCTGTTTGCAATATAATGGCATCAACACTGGTAGCGCCTCTTTTTATAGCTTCTTCAATAGGAACCATGGACCCTAATCCACCATCAGCATATTCACAACCGCCTTTTTTTACCAAAGTCATGAATGGCGTGTAATTACAGGAAACCCAAATCCAATCACAGAATTCTTCATAAGTAAAATCCTTGATTGACTTGTATTCCACTTGATTCAAAGATAAATTTGAAACGGTTACTACCACATCCTTTGTACTGTTTTTAATATGTATAAATTCATTTTTAGTGAGGGTCTGTCTAATAAGTTGTTTTAAATTATGGCTTTCTCCGAAGGTCTTACTGCCCTTCATAATATTTTTTATGACATTAAAGTGGTTTATTTTTATAGTTTCAATGCCTCTCTTTTTTTTAATAAGAAATGGGCATCTACTAAATATGGAACCTTGATTGACACTGGTGTAAACTTGCTTTATTTTTTCAACATTATTAAGTGCTAAATGGGACACAAGTAAACTTCCGGTTGACGTGCCGATAAAAATATCATATTGCTTTTTCTTAGTTTCGATAAGATATTGCGCAACGCCTCCGGCAAAAGCCCCTTTACTACCACCACCAGAAATCACTAATGCTTTCATTATAGTTTTAATGTTAATTTAAGCTAATATTACTTAAATAATTGATGAAACAAAAACCCAAAATCAATTAATTTTTTAACACCTCTTTCGCAAACTTTGAAAACCGCCAATTATGATGATTGGTAGCTTGATTTAGATTTTTTTGACATGCCTCACGGCACGCATTTATTTGCGCTAAATATTGAAAAGCATTCTGGCGGATTTCGAAACCATATTTCGGACTAGTATAATCCGTTAATTCGTCAAAGTACCGGTATTTATTTTGGAGCTCAAAATCTTCAGTAATTAAAGCAAGTGTTAGCCAAAGAATGTGAATATTTTTATCATTAAAACCCTGAATACCTTTAGTCTGACCTAGGTATTGGTTTCGCTCTTGCGGAAAGCTTTGCCAGAGATTGAACAATGCCGCTTCGATAGTTACATATGATGTATCGGTTAAAAGCGTTTCATAATCTGCTTTTAATTCTGAAGGCATCTGAGACATGGTTTTAGCAACTTCTTGACGAACTTTTAAATCCTTTGATTTTAGAACAGACCTGATCAGCTTCCTATTATCAACCGTTGTGTCTTTCATCAATTCCTTAAAAACAGATACTCTATAAAAATCGCTAATCCCATGAAAAGCTGCATCCCAATCAACATATAATTTTGATGATTCCAATTGTAACTTAAAACTTGCTCCACTTTGATTCGGATATTTAATGTTTAGAATTTCACTTGACCGTTTTATTAATTCAGTTCGAAACGATTCAGTATTTATTAAATAATCTTGAACAAATTCATCCAAATCTTGACCACTCACGCGCTCAACTTCATTTATAAAATCATCAGTCTCCACATTTTTAAATTGATATTTTAACAAATAATTTTTAACTGCCGTTTTAAAAACCTTATCCCCTACTTTTTCTCGTAACAAATGTAATATCCAAGTGCCTTTTTTGTAAAACGTTGCACCACTGGAATTAGGGTCCAAAAGCGAAGTACTTCCTCCCGCTTGGTCTTGTTCCAATAATTCTTGAGCGTATTCGTAGAGCCTACAATAGTAATAATCATCTCCAAACACAGCCTTCTCTGCTAATAATGCATAATAGGTAGCAAATCCCTCCTGTAACCAGTGGTGTGTTCCGGAAGTTTCAGTGACTAAATTGCCAAACCATTGGTGTGCTAATTCATGAGCATTGACATTGACATAATTTTTATCCACAAATGCAATAGAATCAATAACGAAACCATCAGAAAAAATAGTGGTACTTGTGTTTTCCATTCCAGCATACAAAAAGTCTTTGACAGGAACTTGCTTATAATTTTGCCAAGGATATGGGACACCAATGTCTTCTTCCAAAAAATCAAATATCTGTTTTGTATAGCGATAGGTCGGTTCAAATTTTGTCGAATCCTCTGGGTAGTAATACATTTCTAAAGGAATTCCACTTTTAGAATACGCTAACTTTTTATCGTAATTACCAATAGCCAAAGCCACCAAATAGCTAGACATAGGCTGCTGCATATCGTAATGCCAAGTCGTTGTTGAGTCGTTGATTTGTTTTTCTATTAGTTTTCCATTTGCAATGACTTTATAGTCTTTATCAAAAGTAACAGTCAAATCAAATTCCAATTTTTCATTCATATCATCAAAACTAGGGAGCCAATTACTGGTGTATTTCCCTTGACCTTGGGTCCAAATTTGCCCTGAGCCTACTGAAGGGTTTCCCCAACCAATAAAATACATAGCTTTTTTTGGTGTAGCTTTATAACTGAGACGAATTTCATTATTTGAAGAAGGTTGAAAATCATGAATCAACCATAATTTAGTCCCATCATTGTGCGTTGCAACAGCTTCTTTATTAAAGTAAACACTCTCAGACGCCATCTTCTGCGCATCAATAAAAATGGAATCCACGGGTTTTAAAATATCGAAAGTGTAGGTTACCGAACCTGCAACTGACTTCTCATAGGGGTTTATATCAAGTTTTGCCGTAACCTGATTAAAATCGACAGCATCAATTTGCTGCGCATAAAAAACATGGCAAATTAAGTAGATGAATAAAATGAGATGTTTCATGATTTGTAGACAGCAATGATTAGACCAAAATAGTACTTTTAATCTTAATTGAAATACCCTAAATTCGCCTTTATGAGTGTTAACCTTCAAACTCCTATCGATTACTTAAAAGGCGTTGGCCCAAATCGGGCCGATTTGCTTCGAAAGGAGTTGGGCATACATACCTACCAAGATTTAATCAACTTATTCCCCAACAGATATATAGACAGAACACGGTACTACAAAATCAATCAGCTACAACGAAATACCGCAGATGTGCAGGTAATTGGAAAAATTATAGGGTTTAAGGACGTTGCTCAAAAAAGAGGAAAACGTCTTGTGGCCACTTTTCAAGATGATACAGGAACCATGGAATTGGTCTGGTTTCGTGGACAAAAATGGATTCGGGAGACACTCGAACTCAATAAGCCCTATGTCATTTTTGGAAAAACCAACTGGTTCAGTGGTAAATTCAATATGCCCCATCCAGATATTGAACTGGTTGAAGCACATGAAAAAAACTTACGCTCTGCGATGCAGCCCATTTATCCTTCCTCCGAAAAATTATCAAATAAAGGTATTTCGAATCGGGTTATTGGCAAAATCATGCAACAACTCTTCATCGAGACCAATGGCAAGTTTATTGAAACCTTATCAGAGCAATTACGCTCAGAATTAAAATTAATCGATAAAAAATCTGCGCTTTTCAACATCCATTTTCCCAAGAATCAAGAACTCCTTTCAAAGGCCCAATACCGGTTAAAATTTGAAGAATTATTTTATATTCAATTGCAATTAATCCGTAAAAATTTGATTCATAAATCAAAAATAAAAGGATTTCCATTTGACCACGTTGGCAAGCTTTTCAACTCATTTTTTAAAAACCATTTACCCTTTGAATTAACCAATGCGCAGAAACGTGTTTTAAAAGAAATTAGAGCCGATTTGGGAAGTAATGCACAAATGAATCGGCTTTTACAAGGCGATGTGGGCTCCGGAAAGACCATTGTAGCGTTCATGTCAATGTTAATAGCACTTGACAACGGTTTTCAAGCCTGCCTAATGGCGCCGACTGAAATTTTGTCAGTACAACACTATAATGGATTACATAGTCTATGTAAAGATTTGAATATCAGTATAAAATTACTCACAGGATCAACTAAAACTTCAAACAGAAGAACAATTCACGAATCGCTTGAAAATGGTGAATTAAACATCCTTATCGGTACGCACGCGCTACTTGAAGATAAGGTGAAATTCAAGAATTTAGGACTCGCCATAATAGATGAACAGCATCGATTTGGAGTGGCGCAACGAAGTAAATTATGGCATAAAGGCCCTTCTCAATCCTCCCAATGGGAGGACGCAAAATCCATCCGTCAAAAGTACATGACTGCTCGTCCGTCGACATATAAATTATTAAAAGAACTTCAAGCTGAAAATAGAAAATACAGCACGCAAGCTGAATCCATTTTATGGAAATATTTAAGAAACAAAAAACTTGACCATAAGTTTAGAAGACAACATATTATTGATGAATTTATAGTTGACTTTGTTTGCTTGGAAAAGAATTTAATTATTGAAATTGATGGAGGTTATCACCATACTATTAAACAAAAGGAAGCAGATACTTTGCGTACCCAAATATTAAGTGAAATAGGTTTTAAAGTTATCCGATTTACTAACGAACAAATAATTGGAGATATTGATCATGTATTAATATATATTGAAGACCGTTTAAAAAGTCTCCCCTCTGGGGAGATTAGTGGGGCTCCAATTCCACCACATGTTTTAGTAATGACGGCCACCCCTATTCCTCGTACTTTGGCCATGTCTGTTTATGGTGATTTGGACATCTCAGTGATTGACGAATTACCTCCCGGCAGAAAGTCGATTAAAACCGTTCATCGTTACGATAAAAATCGGTTAAATGTGTTCCGCTTTATGCGTGATGAAATTGAAAAAGGAAGACAAGTTTATATTGTTTATCCTTTAATTCAAGAAAGTTCCGCTATGGACTATAAAGATTTGATGGATGGTTACGAAAGTATTGCTAGAGATTTTCCACTACCTAAGTACCAAATATCCATTGTACACGGCAAAATGAAACCCGCAGATAAGGATTACGAAATGCAGCGTTTTATTAAGGGAGAAACCCAAATTATGGTGGCGACCACCGTTATTGAAGTGGGCGTTAATGTTCCGAATGCCTCAGTTATGATTATAGAAAGTGCAGAGCGGTTTGGATTGTCTCAATTACATCAATTACGCGGGCGTGTTGGGCGTGGCGCAGAGCAAAGTTATTGTATTTTAATGACGAGTCATAAATTGAGTAGCGATAGTAAAACCCGCTTAGAAACCATGGTAAGAACTAACGATGGTTTTGAAATTGCAGAAGTAGACTTAAGGCTAAGAGGCCCAGGAGATATTATGGGCACACAACAGAGTGGAATTCTAAATTTAAAAATTGCAGACATTATTAAAGACCATGATATTTTGCAGCATGCCAGATTCCATGCGAAAAAAATTCTTAAAAATGACCCAACGCTTTCAGCATCTGAAAACAAAATTATTTTAGACACCTATAAGTCTTTAGGAAAATATAAAAATATCTGGAATTATATAAGTTAGCTGAATTGAACTAAAGTCTTTATAATTACATTTACTAAAAAAAAGCGCATGCTCCATTTAAAACTAGAAACAGACCCAAGATGGGCAAATATAGCAGAGGCAAATATTGAAGAAATTCTAACAGATCATGCTTGGTGCGAACAAAAAGCAGCGACCAATGCCATAACCATCATTACCTTAAACTCTGAATATACTGATCTAGTTACCGATTTATTAGCCCTTGCAAAGGAAGAGCTTGAACATTTTGAAATGGTTCATAATATTATTAAAAAACGTGGTTATAAACTTGGGCGAGAGCGCAAGGACAGTTATGTAAATGAATTATATAAATTCATGAATAAGGGCGGGAACCGCTTGCAATGCATGGTAGATAGACTCTTGTTTTCTGCCATGATCGAAGCCCGAAGCTGCGAACGGTTTAAACTCCTATCCAATGAAATCAAAGACCCGGAACTTTCTAAATTTTATTATGATTTAATGGTCAGCGAAGCTGGACACTACACGACTTTTATAGGCTTCGCGCGTAAATACGGAAAGGATGTTGACGTTGATAAACGCTGGAAAGAGCTCATTGATTTTGAAAGTGAAGTGATTAAAAATTACGGCAAAACGGAAAGCATTCACGGATAAAAAAAACCAACCATTTCTGGTTGGGTTTAATAAACTGTTTGTAGTTTGATTGATGTGTTTTATAAGGCACCTAATTCTTTCAAGTGTTTTTCTGAATTGGCCTTTACGTTAGCTGGAGGATTAAGCGCTAACGACTTTTTAAAATATTTTATCGCATTCTTTTTATCACCTATGGTTTTATAATATTCACCCAAACTATCGTGGGAATTGGCATCCTTTGGATTATTTGCTACGTTTAGTTTGAAATATTTTAAGGCTCTATCATAATCTTTGGCCGCTACCATTTGATAGCCTAACGCATTTAGTTGATTTGTAGTGGCCATGGCAGAAGCTTCGTCCATTAAAGCAGCATATTCATTGGTTTTACCTAATTTGTTTAGGATTTTCCCCTTGATTGCCAAGTTATTAAAGGTCTTCTGGCTATAAAACTTGCCTTGTATTGCTCCATCTATCCAACCTAATGCCTCATTTAAATCACCACCATTATTAAGCGCATAATTAGCTGCCTGCTCCCAGTTTTGTCTTTGAAAACCTAATTGACCTTTTGATTTTTCCCTGAAATCATCCAATACAATGTTAGTCACATCAAATGCTACTTTAAATGGAATTTCTTTCTTTTTCCAAACCAGAGACGCTATCGCAAAATTTGGATTTACAGTATTAAACTCAAACGTGAGTAATTCATGATGTGGCGAAGATTTTGTAGCAATATCTGCTCGAATGGCATCATTTTTTTCATCATAAAAGAAACTTCCCCAGGCCGCTGTATCTTTTGATAATATAAGTGTTGCAGAATCGGCATCTTTCATTTCAATATGTAAACCATAAGTCCCAGCTTTTATTGGTTTGCCTTCTACTGTGGCATTGTGAGTAAATGTAATGAGTGTGTTTTCATTTGCGCCAACTCGCCATGGCGCGGCCGTAGCAGTACCAAAACCCAAGTTATTCATACCGTATGGCACTAATTTACCCCAAATCTCTCGATTATTGACACTAGGCCTTGAATAGGTTATTGAAACATCCGACACACCGATACGTTGTGAAACAGTAGCTAATTGACTACCGCGTGGCGTGTTAAGTTGAGCATATGTGCTAAGGCTTACAGCCATTAAAAAGCACACAAAAATTGTAGAGCGTTTGTTTGTTTTCATATGAAATAATGTTTTGGTTTGTTGCAACAAGGTATCTACAATTATACTTGGGTATTGTTATTGTTTTGTTAAAGAACTGCCGTAAACTGTTAATTAACTATTCATTAAGAGAGTTGAGGTATCGCATTTAATCATCACCATTAAGTATCTATTGCCTATTCTTTTATAAAAAAGTATTTTCGCTTTTAAATTTTTTATGTAATTAGAGATGAAGATGAAACTCCCTTTGAATATAGATAAAAGCCAATTGATCGATGCTTTAAGATTGGCACTTCAATCGTCTGTTTCAGCCCTTATCACCTTCACCGTAATGAGTAGCTATAATATTCCTGAAATTTTTCTGGGATTATTATCTGCTGTATTAATTGTAGAACCAAGTATAGGAAACACCTTCAACCAAGCTAAGGGACGTATTTTAGCCACTTTAGTAGGAAGTGCTATTGGTTTCCTTTGTGTATCTGTATCGCCTTGGGGCTTTGCTACAGCCATTTCAATTTTTATTGTCATGTTTATAATGAATGGTATTTCGAGCTATAGACCAGATTGGAGATATGGCGTTGTTGCAGCATTGGCCATTGCACTAGGGTCTGAAAACGATGCACTCTCCACATCCTTAGATCGAGTGATTGCTATTTTAATAGGCGTTGTTATTGGGATTGTTGTGTCTTTGATTGTTTGGCCAGATCGCGCTAGCAATAGAAGCAGACGTTACCTAAATAAAGCACTATTAGCGGCTAGTGATCGTTTTGATAAAGCTGTTATCAATACAAGACAGACTGAAAATGAAGGTTCAGAATCAATAGAATTAAACTATCATAAAAATATTGATGCGGCAGAGAGAAGTGCTGAAGCCATTCGTTTTGGAGACAAAGAAAAGATTCAAAAAGAAATTAATATTACTAAGAAATTATATAATTCTATCATTATTATTCATCGTGTGGCCGTTCATTCAGACAGTCATGTGAGCGATGGTGAAGCTGGTATTGAGAATGACTCTGAAAATGCAAAAAATTTAGCCTGCAAGATTACAAAAGCCTTTGCTAATAACACTGAAGTTAAAACCTCTGAAATTGAGGAACTTTCAGATATGGTAGACAACATAAAATCCAATATTCAAAGTAGCGACGATGATAAACGTATTAATACTTTACGTTATGCCTTCATATTCGGTCTTTATGAAATTAAGGATAGCCTAAAAGCGTTATATGATGCTGAACAAAACAAGGACAACTAATCGTACTTTGATTTACTCATTCAGCAATTGATTTACAAACGTATTAAATTCTGTCTTGAATTCTGTAAACATTTCTCCGGTAGCAGGTCCATTGAATCCCGTATGAATCTTTCTGACCGTTCCTTTTTTATCAATAAAAATTGTAGTCGGATAAGATAATACATGATTTAACATGGGTAGCTTTTCTTGGGCCTTTTCTTTACTGGAAGACCCGTATTGAGCCAATAAAATAGGATACTCAATTCCAACATTATCTTTGAGTCGTTTGATATTCTTAAAAGCGGCTTCTTCGGTTTTTACATATTCAAAAGCTAAGGCTATAATTTTTAAATCTTGATTCTGGTTTTCTTTATAATAACTCGCATAATACTTACTTTCATCTAAACAATTTGGGCACCAAGTCCCCATAATTTGGATAAGTACCACCTTATTCTTA